>DASUSH010000115.1:0-10408 GCA_036375215.1 Solirubrobacterales bacterium | reverse complement strand
ACCAGCCGCACGGGCGGCAGACTAGATGCTCACGCCCCGGCCGACCCACCGCTACATTTGCTGCCGCCCTCGGGGGCGTAGCTCAGTTGGTTAGAGCGCCGGCCTGTCACGCCGGAGGCCGCGGGTTCGAGTCCCGTCGCTCCCGTTTCTAACGCCGTGCTACAGCCCGAGCCCGCGCACGCCGGCCTCGCCCCAGCCGAGGTGGTGGGCGATCTCGTGGCGGAGGGTGCGCTCGACCTGCGCCCGCAAGAGCGCCGGGTCGTGGCCGAAGTCGCGGACCAGGGTGTCCTGGTAGATCACGATCCGCTCCGGGAAGAGCTCGCGGGCGACGGTGCCGCCCATGTAGTGCCCGTAGGCGTGGTGCTCGCGGCCGAGATGGGAGATCACCACCGGCGTGCGCTCGAGGAGGTCCAAGAACTCGTCCGGCAGGTCGTCGATCGCCTGCATCACGAGCTCGTCGAAGGCGGTCGGCGGGCGGTCGGCGGGCGGCATCGAGGCGAGCAGGTCGCTGCGCTCCTGGAGCTTCTGGAATTCGGGCTCGGGCATCTCCTTGCCGATCGCGGCGACGGTCGCCCAGGCGGCGACGAAGACGACGAGCGCCGCACCCCCGAGCACCGCGAGCACGTCCTCGAGCCCGGAGAGCGAGGGTGGCCTGAGGAGCAGGAGCGCGAGGCCGGCCACGAAGGCGCTGATCCCCGCCGCCTTGAGTGGAGGGCCGAGGACGTCCCACATGGCTTTGAGGTTAGAGCTAGCCGCCGCCCATCAGCGCGTCGCGGCCGGCGGAGATCGTGCCGCCGTTGCGGGTGACGAGGTAGACGGTGTTGAGCTCTTCCCCGTGCTCGTCGGCCATGACCGAGAGCAGGCCGTGGACGAACTCGGTCTCCTTCAGCGTGAGCGCGGCGTCGCCGACGACGAAGCTGGCGTAGACGCCGGTCGCGTCGCCGACCGCGGTCAGCTCGCCGCAGATGACCGCGCGGGTGTGCTCGCCGATGCCGCCGATCTCGATGCGGACGCGCTCGCCGAGCATCGCCATGAACTCGGCGAGGACGCCGTTGAAGTCGAGCGCCCGCTCCTCGAGCGGAGGCCAGACCGCGGGACCCAAGCCGGGCGTCAGCGCGGCCCGGGCGGCTGACATGGCCAACGGGTGCGGCCGAGCATCCCCCTCCGGTGCTCGGCCGCCCCGCAGCCACGTGGAGAGCCCGTCATCCCGAGCGGGCTCTCACCCCCCAAGGTGCGCGCGACGCCCCCTCGGCGCCGCATCGTGTGCCTATCCCCTACTGCAGGAAGCTGCCGGGAAAGCCTGTCGTCAAGCGGCTTCTCGTGTGGGTTCCGGTGCCTCATCACCCCACAGAACGGACGGCACGTGTAAAAATCACGGCTGCCAGGAAAAGATCTCGCGCCCCGGATCACCGGGGGGTTTTCAGGTTGGGACGCGAGAGACCGATGAGGGTCTGGTAAAGGCCGTGGCCGCCGCTGCCCCAAAACCCCCCGCTTCAGGAGCCGTCGCAATGGACAGGCTGTCCGATCGCGCCCTGTACGCGCGCGCCGCCACGGACGAGGCCGCCTTTGCCGAGCTCGTCAACCGGTACCGCGAGCCGCTGCGCCGCCACGCCGCCCGCTACGCCGGCGAGGCCGACGCCGAGGACGTCGTCCAGCAGGCGCTTGTCAACGCGAGCCTCGCGATCCGCCGGGAGCCGGACCGCGACATCGAGCCGAAGCCGTGGCTCTACAAGGTGACGACGAACGCGGCGATCGACCACCGCCGTGCGCAGGCGGTGCGCCCGCTGGGCGACCGGCCCCACGAGGAGATCGACCTGGACGCGGTCAGCGAGTCCCCCGGCGCCGACCCGCACGACGTCGTCACCGGCCGCGAATCCGTGCGCGGGGTGGTCTCCGGCATCAAGAGCCTCTCGCCGAACCAGAGCCGCGCGGCCACCGCGCGCTTCCTCGAGGGCCGCACGCACGATGAGATCGCCTCCGAGCTCGGCGTCAGCAAGGGCGCCGCGCGGGAGCTGATCCACCGCGCCCGGCGCAACCTGCGCGAGGCGATCCCGGCGCTCTCGCCGGTGCCGCTCTTCACCAAGCTGCGCGAGTCGCTCACGGCGCTGTTCGCCGGCTCGGGTTCCGCGGGCGGCGCGAAGCTCGCGGCGGGCGCGGTCGCGGTCGTCGTCGCGGCCGGTGCGGGCGGCGTCGCGATCGAGAATGCGAACGACGGCGACGACGGGGCGAACCCGGCGAACGCGCGCCGCGCGTCCGCGCCGGTCACCTCGATCCCCGAGCCCTCGGCGGTCGCCGCGCGCCCGCGCCACGGCGGCGCGCTCGCGGCGGCGAGCGAGCGCGGCAAGGGCGACGGTGGAGGGTCTTCGGGCGGCGGTGGGACCGGGGCCTCGGGCGCCGGCGCGGGGACGTCGGCCGGCGCCACGGACACCGGGACCGCGCCGGCGAGCGCGTCAGCCCCCGCCGGCTCCGGCTCCGTCGCCGACCCCGTCGGCGACGTCACCGACCAGGTCGGCGTCGACCAGGTCACCGATCAGGTCGACCAGGTCACCGACCAGGTGAACGGTCAGGTGGACGGCGTCACCGACGGGCTCGGCATCGGCGTCGACGCCCCCGACCTGCCGAACCTCGGCCAGGCGCTCGGCGGCGGGAACTAGCCCCGCGGCTCAGCCGCCCGCCGCCGGCGGGGCGGTCGGGTCGTCCTGCTCCGCGCCCAGGCTCTCCCGCGCGAGGAAGTCCTCGACCAGCAGGATGTTGTCGCTCGAGCGCTCGACGACGTTCAGGAGGTCGTGCATCAGCGCCACCTCTTCGACCTGCTCCTTCACGAACCACTGCATGAACTGCTCGGCCCGGTAGTCCTTGGTCTCGCGGGCGAGCTCGAACAGGGCGTAGATCTCCTCGCCGACGCGCTTCTCCTGCTCGAGCGCCATCCGCACCGGGGCGACGTCGTCGTCGAAACGGCTCTGCATCGAGCTGATGTCGGGGATCCGGACCTCCTCGCCGACGTCGAGGAGGTACTGGATCATCATCATCGCGTGCTCGCGCTCCTCGAGCGCCTGGCGGTAGAAGAAGCCGGCGAGCCTCGGCAGTGTCTCCGCGTCGTAGTGGACGGCGGCGCCGACGTACTGCTGCGAGGCGGCCATCTCGTTCGAGATCTGCTCGTTGAGCTGGTCGGCGAAGGACTTCGAGGCCACGGCGGATTCCTTTCGATCGGAGGCGTTGGCCACCGTAGCCGAATCCGCGGATTCGGCTTTCCTAAGCGGTTGTCAGGCCCACCTAAACCCGCTCGGCGCCGGTTCGGGGGCGAGCGGGCTCTCCGGGAGGCCGTCCGGGACGGCCGGGTCGTTGTAGCCCGAGGGGGCGATGTCGTTCGGGGTATCGGGGTGGAAGAGCGAGGCCAGGTACTGGATCTGCTCGCGGCCGACCCCGAGCTCGCCCTGGCCGCCGCCGTAGACCGCGATCCCCTCGCGCTCGCAGTGCTCGTAGACCGAGAGCACCTCCCGGAGCGAGCCGAACCGCGACGGCTTCGAGTTGATCGCCTTGGGCTTGCGCTCGAGCGCCTTGACGTCGTCGAGCGAGTGGAGAGGCGCGTCCCAGGTGCAGCGGTCGTAGATCGGCTCGAGCACCGGCCGGGTCTCGTCGTCGAACCAGGGGTCCTCGAGGTAGGCGTCCGGGAACGCCTCGGCGACGGCGCGGTAGAGCTCGGCGTCGATCTCGACGTCCACCGGGGTGCCCCGGTAGTGGCCCTTCAGGTCGAGGATGTCGACCGGGGCGAGCGCGGCGATCTCGGCGATCAGCTCGGCGTCCCAGTCGTTCTCCGGGTCGAGCTTGAAGCGCAGGTTCGGGTACTTGGCGAGCCGCTTGGTCAGGGGCTCCGTGCCGGAGCGCGAGCCCTCGTCGAACGATCCGAGGCGGGTCGAGCAGACGAAGGTCACCGGCTTCATCTCGACCCCGAGCGCCTCGTGCAGCGGGACGCCCCCCTGCCGGAGCGCCAGGTCGAGCGCCGCCGACTCGAACGCCCAGCGCCGGTAGTGGCGGGAGAAGTCGCGCTCGGGCGGAGCGCCGGGGAAGAGGTCGAGCTCGCCCGCCAGCTCGCAGAACTCGCCGAGCGTGCCGGCGCCGCTCCAGTCGTGGACGGGACCGGCGTCGCGGTGGGCGATGTGGTCGAGCACGTCGTAGACGACGTCCTCGCCGATGCCCTCCTCGCCCTTGCCGCGCAGGTGGACGATCGTCGAGGGCCGGGTGAAGTCGCCGAACTCACGGTCGCGCTCCTCGAGCTCGTACGACTCGACGGTGATGGGCAGGCTCGCGAGCCTCTCGAAGTTCTCGCTCATGGACGCGAGACTAACGAGGCGCGCCCGCGGGCTGCGGCCGGATCGCCGGCCCGGCTCAGCGGTGCTCGGGATTCGGGAAGTCGAAGCTCGCGCCGGCGTCCCACTCGCTGCGCTGGTTGCCGTAGGCCGGGATGCCGCCGGCGTCCTTGAGCATGCGCGCGACGTGCATGAGGTTCCAGGTCATGAACGTCGTGTTGCGGTTGGTGAAGTCGTTGTCCGGTCCCCCCGAGCCCTCGTCGAGGTAGGACGGGCCCGGGCCGGCCTCGCCGATCCAGCCCGCGTCCGCCTGCGGGGGGATCGTGTAGCCGAGGTGCTGGAGCGAGTAGAGCGTCTCCAGCGCGCAGTGCTTGATCCCGTCCTCGTTGCCGGTGACGAGGCAGCCGCCGACGCGGCCGTAGTAGGCGTACTGCCCGGCGTCGTTCAGCAGGTGCGAGTTGCCGTAGAGGCGCTCGATCACGTGGGTCGCGACCGACGACTTCTCGCCGAGCCAGATCGGCATCCCGAGGACGAGGATGTCCGCGGCAATCACACGCTCGTAGATCTCCGGCCACTCGTCGCGGTCCCAGCCGTGCTCGGTCATGTCCGGCCAGACGCCGGTCGCGATCTCGTGGTCGATCGCGCGGATCCCCTCGACCTCGATCCGGTTGCGCCGCATGATCTCCATCGAGATGTCCATCAGCCCCTGGGTATGAGACATCTCGGGGCTGCGCTTCAGCGTGCAGTTGATGAAGAGCGCTTTCAGGTCCGAGTAATCCGTCTGGTTGTTCTCGCAGAGCTCGGCAGCCTTCGGGCTGAGGATGTCGCGATCGTTCATGCCTCTCCTCGGTCGGTGTGCGCGTTGCAGTGATGTCACCTGCGGCGCTCCGGCGTTACACCGACCTGACCCTCCGGGGTCAGACCCCTCAGGTGGCAGGTCGACCTGTCCCTTTGGGGTCAGACCCCTCAGGTGGCAGGTCTCCTTCAGCGGCGCAGCGCTCGGTTCGCGACCATGCCGAACGCCTCGATGCCGAGGGTGAGGTCGGCCTCGGCCGAGTCCTCCTCGGGGGCGTGGCTGAGGCCGGCGCGGGAGGCGACGAAGACCATCGCGGCCGGGACGACCCGGGCGGCGTTGGCGGCGTCGTGGAGGGCGCCGCTCGTGAGCACGCGGTCGGTGCCGGCGACGTCGCGGCAGGCCTCGCGGGCGACGACGACGAGCTCGGGGTCGAAGCGGGTCGGGCCGATCCGGAAGACGGGGCCCGCCTCGACGCTGCTGCCGTGCACGCGCGCGGCGGCCTCCGCCGCGGCGAGAACGTGGTCGCGCATCCGGGCGAGCGGGGCGGCGTCCCCGTGGCGCAGGTCGACGCCGAGCTCCGCCCCGCCGGCGACCGCGGTGATGATCCCGGGGCGCAGCGAGAGCTCCCCCGCGGTGCCCCGGCCGCCGTGCGCCTTGGCGATCCGCTCGACCGCCAGCGCCGTCTCGGCGGCGGCCAGGCCGGCGTCGTGGCGCAGCTCCATCGGCGTCGTCCCGGCGTGGGAGGCCTGGCCGGTGAAGCGGAGCCGGTGGCGCTCGATCCCGACGCAGCCGTCGACCGCGGCGACCGGCAGGCCCGCGGCCTCGAGGACCGGGCCCTGCTCGATGTGGAGCTCGAGGTAGGCGCCGATCTCGCCCCGCCACGCGCCCGCCTCGCCGGCGGCGGCGAGCTCGACGCCGTTCTCGGCGAGCGCGTCCGCGAGCTCGACGCCGTCGTGGTCGCGCAGGCCGGCGACCGCGTCCGCGTCGAGCGTCCCGGCGAACGCCGAGCTGCCGAACAGGCTGTAGCCGAAGCGGGCGCCCTCCTCGTCCGCCCAGTCGACGAGGACGAGGTCTCGCGGCGGCCGCTCGCCGCTCTCGGCCCAGGCGCGCACCACGCCGAGCCCGGCCATCGCCCCGAGCGCGCCGTCGAGCCAGCCCCCCGCCGGGACCGAGTCGAGGTGCGAGCCGACGGCGACGCCCGGCCGCTCTTCGCCCGCGAGCGTGAAGCGGACGTTGCCGGCGGCGTCGCGCCGCGGCTCGAGCCCGAGCTCGCCGGCGAGCTCGGCGAACCAGGCGCGCGCCGCCCGCCACTCCTCGCCCCAGGCGACCCGGCGCGCGCCGCCCTCGCCGCCGGTGCGGCGGTCGAGCTCGCGCAGGTCGGCGATCACCCGGGCGGCGTCGACGGCGGGCCCGGGGTCGGCCATCTAGCCCGCGGGGTCGCGGCGCAGGGCCTGCGCCAGGCAGTGGGCGCCGCCGCCGCCGAGCGTGAACGTCTCGAGGTCCGGGTCGAGCACCTCGAGCCCGCGGCTGCGCATGTCGGCGTTCAGGGCGGACGAGGCGGCGGTGGAGAGCACGCGGTCGCCGCCGAGCGAGATCGCGTTCACCCCGAGCGTGAGCGCGTGCTCGAGCGAGACGTCGAGGATCTCGAAGCCCTTGGCCCGGAGCCACGCCACGAGCCCGCCCGAGGCCGCCTCGACGCAGACCGCCGCGAGCTTCGGCGCCAGGATCGAGAGGAGCACGTCGATGTGCACCCACTGCGCCGGGATCGGCTCGATCCGCACCTCCCAGCCCTCCGCCTCGTACCAGCCGGCGAGCTGGCGGGCCGCCGCTTCCTGCGTGCGCTCGTCCCCCACGCCGATCACGAGCACGCCGGGCTCGACGATCATCACGTCACCGCCCTCGAGCGTCCCCGCGCTGATCATCCCCGCGATCGGGATCCCCGCGGACTCGTAGAAGCGGATCACCGCCGCGTACTCGCCCCGCCGCCACCACTGGGCGAGCTGGGTGACGACCGCGCCGCCGGGCGCGATCACGCTCGAATCGCGGGCGAACACCTGGTAGGGCAGGACGGGGTCGGGCTCGAGGTAGTGGCAGGTGACGCCGGCCGATTCGTACGCCGAGACCATCTCGGCGTGTTGCGCCGCCGCGCGCTCGGGCTCGAAGACGTGCCCCGCGTCGAGCGTCGCGCGCGAGATCGCGCTCGTCGGGAGCCACCGGAAGTTGACCGGCGGGCAGAGGAGCACGTCGCGCAGGACCCCGTACTCGGAGTCGGAGCCCCAGGCGATGCCCGCCGCGGCGCTCACAGCACTACCCGGATCGTGCGCAGGCTACGGTCGGCGGCGCCGCGGACCTTGCCGCCGTGCTCGACGGTCTCGCGGATGTAGCCGAGCGTCTCGGCGGTGAGCAGCTCGCCGGGGAGCACGTTCGGGATCCCGGGGGGGTAGGAGGCGAGCGACTCGGCCGCGACGCGTCCCTCGGCCTCCGCGAACGGGATCGCCTCCTGCGGGGAGAGGAAGGCCTGGCGGGGAAGCAGCTCCATCCGGCCCCAGGGCGGCGGCGGGGCGAGCGGCTCGCCGGCGTCCTCGTCGGAGAACTCGAGCGATTCGACCGCCGAGCGCAGGGCGGCGAGCAGGCGGTCGGCCTGGTCGCGGGCGGCGCCGGCGCCGAGCCCGAAGACGGCGACGATGACGTGCTCGGAGGACATCTCGAGGTTGATGTCGTCGGCCTCGCGCATCACGTCGGCGATCCGGTGGCCGCTGCGGCCGGTACCGCGGACGTCGACAGAGAGCCGCAGCGGGTCCCAGTCCGCGACGCTTCGCGCGCCCTCGAGGCGCTCGTCGAGCACGTCGAGGCCGGGGATCTCGCGGACGCGCTCGCGGACCTCGGCGAGCACGTCGATGATCTCGCCGAGCAGGCGCTCGCCCTCGACCGCGACGTGGCGGCGCGCCGCGTCGAGCGAGCCGCCGAGCAGCCCGCTGGGACTCGTCGACTCGGTCAGGGTGACGGCGCGGTCGAGCAGGCTGGGGTCGATCCGGCCGCCCACGCCGAGGTGCAGGATCGCCGACTGGGTGAGGCTGCCGACGATCTTGTGGACCGAGGAGACGATCACGTCGGCGCCGCAGGCGAGCGCGCTCTTCGGGAGGCGGTCGGAGAAGCGCAGGTGCGCCCCCCAGGCCTCGTCGCAGAAGAGGGGCACGCCGCGCGCGTGCGCGACCTCGGCGAGCGCCGCGACGTCCGCGGCCGCGCCGAAGTAGGTCGGGGAGACGACGAACGCGGCCGCGGCGTCCGGCGCGCGGTCGAGCGCCTCGGCGAGGGCGTCCTGGGTGAGGCAGTGGGCGAGACCGAGCTCCGGGTCGATCTCGGGCGCGGCGAACTCGGGCTCCAGCCCCGCGAGTACGAGGCCGTCGATCACGCTCGAGTGCACGTTGCGCTGGACGACGACCCGCTTGCCGGTCTGGCGGACCGCGAGGCAGCAGGCGTGGTTGCCCGACGAGGCGCCGTTGATCAGGAACCAGCTGCGCTCGGCGCCCCAGGCCTCGGCCGCGAGCTCCTGGGCGCGCTCGAACGGCGTCGGCGCGGCGCCGATGTCGATGCCCTCGATCAGCGACGGGATGTCGTGCGCGAACGCGCCGGCGCCGAACGCCTCGAGCATCGCCGGGTCGGCGCCGGGGCCGCCCTTGTGGCCCGGGATGTGGAACCGCCCCGGGTCGCGAGCCGCGTAATCGACGAGGGCGTCGAAGTACGGGGCGCTCGACTGCTCGGAGCTCACCCCTCCGACGCTACTACCCGGCGATCATCTTCACCGAGGCGACGACCCCGTCGCGCGCCCGCGCGCGGACGACGCGGTCGAACTTGTGGCCGGGCAGCGCGTAGACGCCGCGCCGTTTCCGCTCGAAGCCCACGTCGACGAGGGCCGCGGACCGATCGCCGGGGCCGGCGCCGCGGATCGAGTGGCCGGGGGTCGTCGTGCGGATCCGGGACGCGCGCCCGCCGGCGTAGACGACGGTCATCTTCCCGCCGCCGACGACGCACCAGACGTCGCGGCCGGCGGCCGAGCGCTTGGCCGGGCCGACCTTCGCCCGCACCGCCTCGGCCGTCGCCCCGAGCCGCGCCCTCCCGACCTTGCGAGCGCGGATCTTGCCGCCGGGCGGGACGCAGTCGCCGTAATCGGGGAGGCCCGAGTAGACCGCGGCGCGCTCCTCCTCGGTGTCCACCTTCTGCGCGCAGCCCGGGTCGGGATGCGACTCCTGGGTCACGATCACGCCGCCACCGCCGTTCGGCGCGAAGTAGCCCGCGTACTCGGGCGGCACGTAGGGCGTCGCGTCCATGGGCGCGCCGCCGACGCGGAAGTCGGTGACGCTCACCCCGCCGATCCCCTTCGCGCGGTCGAAGAAGTAGCGCCCCTGCCAGTGCCAGGTCTCGGGCTCGGCTCCCTGCTGGATCGAGCCGGTCCACTCGTCGTTTTGGAAGTAGAAGCACTTCGTCCCCGCGGCGGCGACCCGCGCGGGCTCCTGGGCGGCGAACTCGGCGATGCCGAAGTCGGTGACGTTCTGGTTCGTCTTGTCGAACTTGACGCAGAAGGGGTCGGCGCCCGGGTCGGGGTAGGCCGTCCCGGTGCCGACGTCCTGCTCCGTGCAGTTGAACGGGTTGGTCCCGTCCCAGGGGGCGAACGGCGGCGACTGCGCACCGGCGGACGCGGGAAGCGCGAGGAGGGCGAGTGCCGCGACCGCACCCGCGGCGAGTCGGCATCGGCGAACCATCCGGCGGGACCGTAGCGGGATTCGGGCCCGCCTCCGCCGGTAGGGCCCTCGCGGCGGGAGACGGCCCCGCGCCCCTGGGAGTACGCTGCGGCGGCATCATGAGCGCCGCGGAGAACCGGGCCACGATCGAGCGCTTCTACGCCGCGCTCGACGCCCACGACGGCGAGACGATGGCGGCCTGCTACGCGCCGGGCGCGACCTTCCGGGACCCGGCCTTCGGCGAGCTCTCCGGCGAGCGCGCGGGAGCGATGTGGCGGATGCTGACCGGGCGCGCCGAGGACCTGAAGGTGGAGCTCCCCGAGCACGAGGCCGACGCGACCGCCGGCAGCGCCCACTGGATCGCGACCTACACCTTCAGCACCGGCCGCCACGTCGTCAACGACATCCGCGCAGAGTTCCGCTTCGCGGAGGACGGCCGGTTCGCCGAGCACGTCGATCGCTTCTCCTACTGGAACTGGTCGCGGCAGGCGCTCGGGCCGGTCGGTCTCGCACTCGGCTGGACCCCGCTCCTGCCGATGATGACCCGCCGCAAGGCGCTCGGGCAG
>DASUSH010000114.1:0-14978 GCA_036375215.1 Solirubrobacterales bacterium | reverse complement strand
CGCTGCCACCGATCGGCACCTTCGTGACCAACTACAAGGTCCACCCCTTCGTCGGCCTGATCCCGGCCGGCGCGCCCGTCGAGCCCAGCCCCGGCGAGGTCGCGGCGATCCTCCACCTCCAACTCGACGCGCTCCGCGACGCCTACGCGATGCGCCGCCTGGTGCGCCGCGGCGTCCCCTTCCGGACGCCGACCTACGAGGTCGGCCGCCACATGATCTGGGGCGCGACGGCCCGCATCCTGGAGACGTTCCTCGAGCGGCTAGATCGAGATCGGGTAGGCCCGTAGCGCGGCGGCCCGCCGCCCCCATCGCCGCCGCGGAGGGAGGCCGACCTGTCGAGATATCGCCACCTGTAGGCGATATGTCGCCAGGCACCTCCGCGCCCCTGGCCGGCCGGCCGCCGTCGGCTTCGTCGCCGCGGTCGTTCAGCCCTTCGGCTGCGCCTCGAGCTGCGTCTGGCAGTAGGCGTCGCGGCGGGCGCGGTCGCCCGGGGTCTCGAACGCCGCGATGCCCTGGGCCCAGCCGGCCGCGTGCTGCTCGATCGAGTCGGCGACCTGCCGGCGCTCCGCCTTGGACTTGGCATTGGTGAGGCGCTCGGCGTTTCGCCAGACGCCCTCGCGCCAGCCGCGGACCAGCTCGAGGCCGGCGGCGTCGTCGACGGGGACGCCGTCGGGGTTCGTGAAGGCGAGGAACGGGTCGTAGCGGCGCTCGACCTCGTCGACGACGCGCTGGTAGGCCATCTCGAGGACCGCGTTCACCACGTCGTGGTCGGGCTTGCGGGACTTCCCGTCCGGCGTCTCGAGGCCGAGCTCGGCGATCACGAACGGCATGTCGCTCTGCACGTGGGCGTTGATCCCGAGGAGCATGTCCTGCGCGCCGTTCACGTCCTTCTCGCGCGCCGTGTCGAGGGCGATCTCCCAGGCCGGCGGGACCTCCTCGCCGCGCTGGTGGGCGTGCACGGTCTTGAAGTAGTAGTTGGCGAAGTGGGCGACCTCCGTGAAGAGGTACTTGCGGTCCTCGACGAAGTCGGGCTGCTCGCGCAGCAGCTCGTAATAGGTCTCGGTGAGGGTCAGGTAGGTCGTCGCGAAGACGGCGCGGTGGTCGCAGCCGAGCGTCGCCTGCAGCTCGCGCATCCGCTTCATCGTCACGCGGACGCACTTCATCTTCGGCTTCCTGCAGTTCGGCACCGGCCCCGGCTGGACGTCGCCGGCGACGTCGAGCGGCGGCAGGTTCTCGACCCAGTTGATCCCGCCACCCTCGGCAGCGGCGCCGCCGGCGCCGAGGCCGCAGGCGGCCGCGACGAGCACGCAGGCGATCCCTCTCCTCATCCCTTCGATGGTAGGTCGCGGGCCGCGCGCCCGCGCCACCAGGCCCCTAGCCGGGGAGCTTCTTCATCAGCTTCTGGGCGACGCCGCGAATCGTCGCGATGCCGTAGTCCTTCGAGGGGCTCCCGCGGGTCAGGATCGCGAGCGAGAAGCGATCGCCGCCGCCACTCGAGTCGAGCTGCGCGACCTGGTTCACCGTCCACCCCGGATTGCCGCTCGGCGCCCAGCCTCCCTTGAAATGGATCGTGTAGCCCTGCGGCGTCGCCGGCGGGATCCCCCAGCTCTGGCGCGGGATGATCCTGGCCAGCAGGTTCATCGCGTACTCGCGGTGGCGCTTCGGGATGTAGCGCTCGATCTCGAACGCCCAGTTCGCCTGGTCGCGGGCGGTGATCTGGCTAAGGCCCCAGACGACGTTGGGGGCGAATCGAGTCATGCCCGCCTCGTTGGCGAGCCGCACCAGCCCCTCGTTGCCGACGATGTCGCGGACCCTGGTCGCGGCCGCGTTGTCGGAGCGCGTGATCATCGGCCCGAGCAGGGCCTTGTCGCCCGGCGTCAGCGGCTGGTGGTTCTGGTTTCCGTGGCGCAGGTAGGCGACCATCAGCATCACCTTCACCACGCTCGCCGAGTTGTACCGGCGGTTCGAGCCGTAGCCGTGGAAGTGCCTGTCCTGGTCGACGATCCCGATCGAGACCTTGCCGGTCCGCGACGCCGCGAAGCGCTTCGCGATCTCGAGGCGCTTGGCCCACGGGTACTCGCCCGGCGCCGCGGCCGGGGCCGTCGCCGGGACGATCAGGACGAGCAGCGCGAACGCGGTCGCGAGCAGCCGCTTCATCGCGGCCACCGATACCCGCAAGGGGCCCGGCTCAGACCCCTCAGACGTCCTTTTCGATCGGCACGTCGACGAGGTTGCCCCACTCGGTCCACGAACCGTCGTAGTTCCGCACGCCCTCCTCGCCGAGGAGCTCGGAGAGGACGAACCAGGTGTGCGCCGAGCGCTCGCCGATCCGGCAGTAGGCGATGATCGGCTTGCCCTCCGCGATCACGCCCTTGCCCGTGTAGAGCTCGCGGAGCTCGTCCGCGGACCTGAAGGTGCCGTCCTCGTTCACGGCCTGCGCCCACGGCACCGAGGCGGCACCCGGGATGTGGCCGGAGCGCTGCGCGCCCTCCTGCTCGTAGCCGGCCCTCGCGATCAGCTCGCCCGAGAACTCCTGCGGGCTGCGGACGTCGACCAGGCGCGTCTCCGAGTCGAGCTCGTCGAGGACCTCCTGGCGCAGGGCGCGGATCGAGTCGTCGCCGTCCTTCGCCTCGAACGTCGCGGACCCGTGGTCTGGGACGTCGGTGGTGGTCTCCTTGCCCTCCTCGATCCACTTCTCGCGCGGGCCGTTCATCAGCTTGACGTCGTCATGCCCGTAGTAGCGGAAGTACCAGTAGGTGTACGCGGCGAACCAGTTGTTGCGGTCCCCGTAGAGGACGACTGTGTGGTCGTTGGAGATCCCGCGCGATCCCATCAGCTCGCCGAACTCCTTCGGGCCGAGGAAGTCGCGCCTCACCTGGTCCTGGAGGTCGGCCTTCCAGTCGAAGCCGATCGCGCCCGGGATGTGGGCCTCCTCGTAGAGCTTGGGGTTCTCGTCGACCTCGACGACACGGATCGAGTCGTCGTCGAGGTGGTCGGCGACCCAGTCGGTCGAGACGAGGACATCGTTTGCGTAGTCGCTCATTCGGTCGAGCCTCCTAATAGTTCAAATCTTGATCCGAATATACCTGTTTTCTCGCCGCGACGGTTGTCGGTGGCGATCCGCGGACGCCCCAGGTAGGCTCGGACCATGCGGATGAAGAATCCGTTCTCTGACGAGCCGGGGGATGAGGAGACCGCCGCCGGCGAGACGCGCGAGGCCGAGTCGCCCGACCAGACCGCCGACGATCCGGGGGTGACCGAGGCCCGCGCGGATGACGAGGCCGGGGCCGGCGACGCGCCCGAGGCCGATGCCGGCCCGGACGATCCCGGCGACGAGTCCGGGAGCGAGTCCAGCGGCGAGTCCGGCGGCGAGTCCGGCGGCGATTCGGGGAGCAACGGCGACAGCGAGCGGAGCGGAGGCGAGGCCGGCATGACCGCCGCCCCCTCGATCGGCCCGAACACCGTGATCGACCGCAAGCCGCCCGAGGAGCGGCTCGACTTCGACAAGATCTCCGACACCGACGCGATGGGCAAGGACAAGCGCCGCGAGGTGGTCGGCCACACCTACGGTCCGACCCGCACCCGGGTGTTCGGCACCTTCGCCGCCTTCATCGCGATCGTCGCCGCCCTCACCGTCGGCTTCTACTTCCTCGCCAAGGAGCTCGACCAGCCGCCGTCGGAGAACCCCGACGTCGCCCCCTGGTCGCAGGCCGAAGCGCCGCAGACGCCGCCGAAGCCGCTCCAGTAGCCGGCGCTCAGCCGACCAGGCCGGCCACCGCGGCCTCGGCGTCGCGGGCCCAGGCGTCGGGATCTCCGGGCTCGGCCCGGATCAGCGCGTAAGGGATCCGCCAGCGCTCGCGGGCCGCGGCGAGCGCCTTCTCCCCCGCCTCGAGCGAGCCCGCCTCGACGGTCCCCGCCGCCTCGTAGGCGACGCCGCGGACGGGCGTGTCGACGAGCTCCTCGAGCAGCCGCTCGAGGCGCGGCCCGTGGAGCGCCGCGACGGCCCCGGGCTCGCCGCGGGCGGAGCCGAGCAGCCAGCAGACGATCGCGACGTCCGCGACGTGGTCGAGGACGGTGCCGACACGGTCGGGGTCGGCGACCGCGGCCTCGATCCCGGCGGCCTCGATCCCGGCGGCCCGCTCGGGGTCCCGCGTCGTCCCGCGCACCGCCCAGCCGCCGCCGGCGAGCAGCCGCCCGAGCTCGCGGCCACGGCAGCCGCAGCCGACGATCAGCGCTCGGGCCACTGGCGCTCGCGCCGGAGCTTCTCGTCCTCGCGCGCCATCTCCTCGGCGTCGTCGGGCGTGATCTCCGCGGCGCCGCGCCGCCGGCGGTACTGGTTCTGCGCCTCGAGCATCTGCGCGACGTCGTCGACCTCGAGCTGCGCCTCGGTCTCGTAGGAGCGGGTGGGCTTCCAGTCCACGAGATCGGCGCCGCTGCCCGGGTAGGCGCGGGCGAGGAGCACCAGGATCAGGACGATGAACCCGATGAAGCCCAGCGAGACGAGCATGAACTCCATCCTGCGAGGATAAACGCGTATGCCCGAGGCGCTGATCATCGACGCCGTGCGCACCCCGATGGGCCGCTACCGCGGCGCCCTCGCCGGGGTCCGCCCGGACGACCTCGCGGCCCGCGTCGTCGACGCCTCGGTGAAGCGCTCCGGCATCGAACCCGAGGGGATTCGCGACATCTACATGGGCGCGGCCAACCAGGCCGGGGAGGACAACCGCGACGTCGCCCGCATGTCCGGCCTCCTCGCCGGGCTTCCCGTCGAGGTCCCGGGGGTCACCGTGAACCGGCTCTGCGCCTCCGGCCTCGAGGCCGTGAACCAGGCCTCGCGCGCGCTCCGGCTCGGCGAGGGCGATCTGTACCTCGCCGGCGGCACCGAGTCGATGAGCCGCGCCCCGTGGGTCGTGCCGAAGCCCGAGTCGGGGTTCCCCCGCGGGCCGCAGACCATGCACGACACCGCGCTCGGCTGGCGGCTCGTCAACCCGAAGATGGACGAGCTCCACTCGACCGAAGCGATGGGCGAGACCGCCGAGAACGTCGCCGAGCGCCACGGGATCTCGCGCGAGGACTCGGACGCGTTCGCGCTGCGAAGCCACCAGCGCGCGGTCGAGGCGCAGCGCTCGGGGCGATTCACCGACGAGATGATCTCGGTCGCCACGCCCCGCCCCAAGGGCTCGGACTACGGCGTCGTCGACCGCGACGAGGGCCCGCGCGAGGACTCGAGCCTCGAGAAGCTCGCCGAGCTCCGCCCTGCCTTTCGCGAGGGCGGGGTCGTTACCGCCGGTAACGCCTCCACGCTCAACGACGGCGCCGCCTGCCTGGTCCTCGCCAACGAGGACAAGGCCGACGAGCTGCCGGTCTCACCGCTCGGGCGGATCCTCGGCATCGGTGTCGCTGGCGTCGACCCCGCCGTGATGGGGATCGGCCCGGTCCACGCGATCCCCCGTGCGCTCGAGAACGCGGGCCTCAGCCTGGATCAGATCGACCTGATCGAGATCAACGAGGCCTTCGGCTGCCAGGTGCTCGCCTGTGCCCGCGAGCTCGGCATCGAGGGGGAGCGCCTCAACGTGAACGGCGGCGCGATCGCGCTCGGCCATCCGCTGGGCTGCTCGGGTGCGCGGATCCTCACCACCCTGCTCTGGGAGATGCGCCGGCGCGGCGCGCGTTATGGCGTCGCCGCACTCTGCGTCGGCGTCGGCCAGGGGGTCGCGACGGTGGTGGAGAACCCGGCCGCGAGCTGACGGGAAGCGACCCGACCCGCTGTGCGTCGCGGGCCGGGCCGCCCCGGCGAGCCCTCCGGGAGCGCGAATCAGCCGCCCAGCAGGCGCTGAACGCGCTTGACCTTGTCCTTCCCGTCGGTGCGGGCGCGGTTGCGCTTGCCGGGCCCGCCGTCGACGAGATCGCGCTCGCCGTCGCGGGCGGAGATGTTGTCGTTGTCGGCGCCGGCCTTGAGGACGTCTCGGTCCTTTCCGCCGAGGAGCCGGTCGGCTCCCTTCGAGCCGATCAAGCGGTCCTTGCCCTTCAGACCGAGCAGGAGGTCGGCCTTCTTGCCGCCGCGCGCGGTGTCGTTTCCGTTGGCGGCGTCGATCACGTCGGGGCCGCCCTTCGTCTTCACCACGTCGTCGCCGCCGAGGGCGCAGACGATGTCGGTGCGCTTGGTCCCGACGATGCGATCGTCACCTTCGGTACCGACGATCGTGCACTTGCGCAGCAGGGTCACGGATCCGCCGGGGGCGGTTCCGTCGCCACCCGAGCCGCCGGGGCCGTTCGCCGAGCCCCCGCCTCGCTCGCTGCTGACCAACCGGAGGTTGTCGAAGAGGACATCCGTCGTCCCGAAGACCTCCTCCTGCGAGGAATCGTTGCCGGTCGAGACGCGTAGCTCGAGGTGATAGGTGCCATTGGCGGCGAGGACGCCGGCCGGCACGCCGACCAGGCGATTCTCGAACTCGCGGTCGTCATTGCCCAGGGGGTCCTCCGTCAGGAGCCTCTCGGCGCCGCTGGCGTCGTCGACGAGAACGACGCTCACATCCGACCTGACGCCGATCGAGAGCAGCGCGCTCTGGGCCAGTCGCCGGTCGTAGCTGAAGACGGCGTCGAACGGATTCTCGAGCGTGAAGCTGGGCGAGCGGAGAACGTGCTCCGACGTGAAGAGGCCACCCGTGTTGGCGAGCACCTCCGTGCGAGCCCGCAGCGCGCCCCCGGGGTTCCCACCGTCCGCGATCCTCTCGCCCGAAGCGCTGCACAGCCCGCCGCCATCCGCGTCGGCGAACGAGCACTGCGCGGCTTGGACCTGCCAGCCGTCGTCGCCCGTGTCGAAGTTCGATCCGCCCGCCGGGTTGACGTCGGCGCCGGCGCCGGTCACCCCGAGCGTGCCGACCAGGGCGCTGCACAGGATCGTGGCGGCGAGCCCTCCACATCGATGCGTCCACGGAGAGTCCATCAAATGCCTCCTATATCGAGTTGCCTGCCTCCGAATGCCGGCGCGGAGGTCCCCCCTCGGCAACCCGGCTTTGAGCCGCTACCCCGGTGCGATCGCCGCAAACGTGACAACCGATAGCCTCGCCGGACATGGCCGCGGCGGTTCTGGCGAGCATCGACGGCGCGATCGGGCCGGCGGACGGCGCGATGATCCCGGCGACGGACGACGGGCTCCTGCGCGGCGACGGCGTCTTCGAGGTGATCCGGCTCTACGAGGGTCGCCCGTACGCGCTCCGCGATCACCTCGACCGGATCGAGCGCTCGGCCGCGGCGATCGATCTGCCGGTCGACCGGGGCGCGCTCGAGCACGAGATCGTCGACCTGCTCGGCGAGTTCGGCGCCCGCGACGGCGCCCTGCGGATCGTCGCCACCCGCGGCGGCAAGCGCCTCCTGCTCTGCGAGACCCTGCCGGAGTGGTCCGAGACGATCGCGGTCGCGACCGTCACCTACGCGCCGAGCGTGGTCCTGACCGGAGTGAAGTCGATCTCCTACGCCGCCAACATGCAGTCGACCCGGATCGCCGCCACGAGGGGCGCCGAGGAGGCCGTCCTCGTCCGCCCCGACGGCGTCGTCCTCGAGGCCCCCACATCCTCGGTCTTCTGGGTCTCGGCCGAGGGCGGCCTGCGGACCCCCGCCCTCGACACCGGCATCCTCGAGTCGATCACCCGCGACCGGCTCGTCCGCGAGCTCCACGTCGAGGTGGGCGATTGGGGCCTCGACGAGCTGCGGGGCGCGCACGAGGCCTTCCTCGCCTCCACCACCCGCGAGGTCCAGGCGATCTCGAGCATCGACGGCCGCGACCTGCCCGTGGCCCCGGGCCCGCGCACGCTCGAGGCCCGCGACGCCTTCGCCCGCGTGCTTGCCTCCGAGCTCGAGCGGTAGCGGGCCGGGCCCGGCCCGCTCGACCAGGGGACGACGAACTCGCAGACGGCGCACCTTCGCGGCGGCGCGCGTTTTGTCGTCAGGGACCGCACCCTGATCTTGCCCCGCGGTCGCATAGGCTCCGGCGCCCGTGGACCTCTCGCTCACCGACGAGCAGAAGCTGATCGCCGAGACCGCCCGCGAGTTCGCCGACGGCGTGATCGTGCCGCGGGCGCGCGAGTCCGACCGCGCCGGCAAGTTCGACCGCGAGCTCGCCTCGAAGCTCGGCGAGATGGGCTACCTCGGCGCCCCGGTCGCCGAGGAGTACGGCGGCCGCGGGCTCGACTACCTGAGCTACGGGCTGATCGTCGAGCAGGTCGGGCGCGCCGACTCCTCGGCGCGGACGGTCGTCTCGGTCGTCACCTCGCTCGTCGCCGGCTCGATCGAGCGCTGGGGGACCGAGGAGCAGAAGCAGCGCTGGCTGCCGCGCCTCTGCTCGGGGGAGGGGCTCGGGAGCTTCGGCCTGACCGAGCCCGACTCCGGCTCCGACGCGGCCTCGCTGCGCACCCGGGCGGAGAAGGTCGACGGCGGCTGGCGGATCACCGGCAACAAGATGTGGATCTCGCTCGCCAACTACGCGGACGTCGTCCTGGTCTTCGCCCAGACCGATCCCGAGAAGGCGCACCGCGGGCTCGCCTGCTTCCTCGTCCCGACCGCGAGCGAGGGCTACTCCGCGCAGGAGATCCACGGCAAGCTCGGCCTGCGCGCCTCCGACACGGCGTCGATCTCGCTCGACGGGGTCGAGGTCGGCGACGACGCGCTGCTCGGCGACGTCGGCGACGGCTTCAAGGTCGCGATGTCCGCGCTCGACTCGGGCCGGTACTCGGTCGCCGCCGGCTGCGTCGGGATCTGCGACGGCTGCGTCGACGCGTCGGTCGCCTACGCGACCGAGCGCCGCCAGTTCGGCGTCCCGATCGCCCGCTTCCAGCTCGTCCAGGAGCTGATCGCGGACATGGTGGTCCGCCGCGACGCCGCGCGCATGCTGGTCCGCCGCGCCGGCGCGCTCAAGGACGCGAAGCAGCCGAACACGGTCGAGACCTCGGTCGCGAAGCTCTACGCCACCGAGGCCGCCGTCGCCAGCGCGAACGACGCGATCCAGGTCCACGGGGGCTCGGGCTACGTCGACGACCACCCGGTCGAGCGCTACCTGCGCGACGCCCGCGTCACCACCCTCTACGAGGGCACCTCGCAGATCCAGAAGCTGATCATCGGCCGCGACGCGACGGGGATCAGCGCCTTCCTGCCCTTCGACGACGGCAAGGGGTAGCGCGGTCGGGGGCCGATGAGCGCGAACGTCTTCGAGCCCGAGTTCGACGAGCCCACGGAGCGCGAGGGCTTCCGCTACCGGCGCGCGCGGATCGGCTGGCAGGCCGGCGGCGAGCGGCTCGGCGCGAGCCTCTACGAGGTCGAGCCCGGGAACGCGTGCTTCCCCCTCCACTGGCATTCGAACAACGAGGAGATGCTGATCGTGCTCTCTGGGCGGCCCGCCCTGCGCACGCCGGAGGGGGAGCGCCTGCTCGACGAGGGCGAGGTCGTGGCGTTCCCGGTCGGCGAGGAGGGCGCACACCAGGTGATCAACCGCGGCGCGGGGACGGTCCGCTTCCTGATCGTCTCCGAGATGAACGCCGTCGACCTCAACGGCTATCCCGACAGCGGCAAGATCCTCGCCACCAACCGGGCGCCGGGGGCGCGGCCGACGAAGGGCTCGAAGTTCTTCAGCTTCTACGAGCGCGACGCCGTCGACTACCTCGACGGCGAGCCGAAGCCGGACGGGTGACGATCGAGCGCGTCGGGGTCGCCGGCGCCGGGACGATGGGCTCGGGAATCGCGCAGCTCGCCTGCCTGGGCCGCCACGAGACCTTCCTGCACGACCCCGACGCCGCGGCGCTCGCCGCCGGCGAGGAGCGCGTTCGCGCCGGGCTGCTGAAGGGCGCCGATCGCGGGCGCTGGACGCGCGAGGAGGCGGAGGCGGCCTCGGCGCGGCTCGTCGCGGCGCCCCGGCTCGAGGACCTCTCCGGCTGCGACCTCGTGATCGAGGCGGCGCCGGAGTCGCTCGGGCTGAAACGCGAGGTCTTCGACCGCCTGGCGGCGGCCTGCGGGCCCGAAACCGTGCTCGCGACCAACACCTCCTCGCTTTCGGTGACCGCGATCGCTGCCGAGGTCGAGCGCCCCGAGCGCGTCTGCGGGATGCACTTCTTCAACCCGCCGGTGCTGATGCGCCTGGTCGAGGTCGTGCCCGGCACCGAGACCGACGCCGAGGTCGCCGGCGCCGTCACGGCGCTCGCCGAGCGGATGGGCCGCACGCCCGTGCGCGCCGCCGACGAGATCGGGTTCATCGCCAACCGCTGCGCCCGCCCGTACAGCCTCGAGGGGCTGCGCCTGCTCGGCGACCGCGTCGCGACCGTGGAGCAGATCGACTCGATCTGCCGCCTCGGCGGCGGCTTCCGGATGGGGCCGTTCGAGCTCACGGACCTGGTCGGCGTCGACGTCAACTTCGAGGTCGCAAAGTCGTTCTGGGAGCAGAGCTTCCACGAGCCGCGCTGGCAGCCGAGTCCGATCCAGGCGAAGATGGTCGCCGCGGGCAGGCTCGGTCGCAAGTCCGGCCGCGGGTACTACGACTACGCGGCGGGACCCCACCGCGCCGACGACCCGGAGCACGATCCCCCGCCCGCCAACGTCAGCGAGTGGAGCGGCTCGGAGGCTGTCGGACTCGACCCGGCGACCCAGGTGGCGGCGCTCGAGCGGATCGTCTGCCAGCTCGTCAACGAGGCGGCGTTCGCGCTCGGCCGCGGGATCGGCAGCGCCGCGGACATCGACACCGCGATGAGGCTCGGGTTCAACTATCCGCGCGGCCCGCTCGCGTGGGGCGACGCGATCGGTGCCGAGGGCGTGCTCAGCGTTCTGGACCGGCTTCGCTCGGAGACGGGCGAAGAGCGATATCGGTCTGCGCCGCTGCTTCGCCGCCGGGCGGCGGAGGGACGTCGACTGGCGGCGGACGCCTAGCGCCGGGCAGGCGCCCCTCGGCGGCGAGGTAGGAGCCGCCGACGATCAGCGCCAGCCCTGCGATGGTCACGACCGTGATCACCTCGTCGAGGAGCGCGGCGCCGTAGACGACGGCGAAGGCGGGCGCGAGGTAGGTGACGATGAAGGTTCGCGCGGGCCCCACGGTCGTCATCAGCTCGTAGAAGATCGCGAAGGCGATCCCCGTCCCGAGGACGCCGAGCGCGATCACCGACGCGGCCTCCTCGAGGCCGGGGACCGCGGACGGCAGGTGGAAGAGGACGAGCGGCAGCAGCAGGACCGAGCTCGCGACCATGACGCCGGCGGCGACGCCGATCGGCTGGACCTCGCGGAAGCGGTGCTTGACGATGAAGCCGCCGATCGCGTAGCCGAGGCTCGCCAGGATGATCGCGAGGCCGCCCAGGAGCGCCGCGCCCGAGCCGCCCAGGTCGAGGCCGAGCAGGATGACCACGCCGACGACCCCGGTCGCGACGCCGACCAGGCGCAGGCCCTGCGCGCGCTCCTCGTGATCGACGCGGATCGCGAGCAGCGCGGTGAAGATCGGCGTCGAGGCCACCAGGATGCCGGTGAGCGACGAGGAGATCTCCTGCTCGCCGAGGGCGATCAGCAGGAACGGGCCGGCAGCCTGGATCGCGGCGAGCGCGGCGAGCAGCGGGAGGCTCGAGCCGAGGCCCCGAAAGGCGCCGCGCGCCCGCGCCAGCGGGACCAGGACGAGCGCGGCGAGCGCGACCCGCGCCCAGGCGATCATCTCCGAGTCGAGATCGCGCAGGCCGACCTTGATGAAGAGATAGCTCGAGCCCCAGATCGCCGCGAGCACCCAGAGCAGCGTCCACGATCGGCGATCCATCCGGCCAGGCTAGTGATGGCGCCGCCGCGATCGGGTGGGCCCGGCGTAGCCCTCCAGCCGGGCGGGGTCAGCCCGCGAAGCGGCCGAAGGTGGCCCAGGCGGGCTTCGGCTCGCGCGCGGCGGTGACGAGGCCGGAGCCCGGGCAGAACGAGCAGACCGGCTCGCCGGCGTCCGGGCCCACGTCCTGGAAGGAGTGCCAGTCGATCCCCTCGATCCGCCATTTGCGGCGGTTGCGGATCAGCAGGCGGTAGGACTTCTCGAGCATCGCCGCCTGGCCCTCGGGGCCCTTCGTCATCGGGTCCTCCGCCGGCCCCTCCGAGGCCCAGCCCAGCTCGGTGACGCGGATTGCCGCGCGCCGGTCCCCGGCAGCCTCGATCTCGTCGAGCGCCTGGCGGATCTGGAACTCGACGCCGAAGAGCTGTGGCGAGTACGGGTGGACGGCGACCGTGTCGAACCAGCGCTCGACCCCGCGGACGCGGTAGAGGCCCTCGAGGAACTCCCAGGGCAGCATCCCCCGCTTCACCGGGGCGACGCCGCCGATCAGGATCTCCGCCCCGGGGTCCGCGGCGCGCAGCGTCTTCGCGGAGAGGCGCAGGAGCGCGGCGTAGTCACGGGGGTCGGGCTCCGGCTTCCAGTAGCGCTTGAAGTTGCCCTCGTTCCAGATCTGCCAGCGGTCGACCAGCGAGCCGTAGCGCTCGGCGAGGGCGGCGAGGAACCCCTGCCAGGCCCGCTTCTCGGCGCGGCTGCCGAGCGGCGGCCGCGACTTCTGCGGGTTCACCCACCCCGGCGTCGTCCAGACGAACGGCAGCGGGTCGATGCCGCGCGCGGTGGCGCCCTGGACGATCGCGTCGACCGCGCTCCAGTCGTATTCGCCGGGCGCCGGCTCGACCTGCGACCACTCGATCGGGAAGCGGAGCACCTCCACCCCGCCCCCGGCCATCAGGTCGTAATCGCCGGGGAGCACGGCCCCCTGGGTGACGACCCCGTAGAAGTCCGGCGGAACCCTGGCGTCCGCCGGCGCCGCCGGGAGGAGGGCCGCCGCGACCGCGGCCGCGATCCAGATCGAGACGGCCCTGGTCAGCATCGACCCGTCACGTTGACAGCCCCGGAGCAAGCCGGGCGGTCGACGGGCTGGAGGAGGCGAAGGGAGCCTGATCGACGAACTCAATCGGCGGGTCGCTCGACCGTGCCGTGCTCGATCCCGCCGTAGCTGTGGCTCGGCACCACCGGCCACTGTCGCTTCCAGTCGGCCATCTCCGATGACGGAAACACGTTCAGGAAGCGATTGTCGCGCGGGTTCGGGTCGGCGAGCGACTTCTCCTTGATCATCGAGTCGTACTGGTCGATCGAGTCCTCCAGCGTGTTCGCGTTCAGCACGACCTCGCGGCCGAAGTACTCCGCGAAGCGCTTCACGCCGGGGATCCGGGAGAGATTGGGGTGCCAGTTGTCGGCGCAGACGCCGTTCTCGGAGCTGACCCAGACGCCCGAGTCGGTGTTGACGACCAGCGAGTGGTTGCCGTCGGTGTGGCCCGGCGTCCAGACGAGCGCGACGCCCTTGCCGAGCTCGACGTCGCCCTCGAGCAGGATCACGTTCTCGGTCGGGACGTCCTTGACCCCGTCGCCGACGTACCAGGCCCACTGCATCGGGTGGATCGACGCGAAGGTGTCCCACTCCTTGCGCTGCGTGAGGAGCTTCGCGTTCGGGAAGAGCGGCGGGCGCGGCTCGGGCTCGCCCTCGATCGGCTGCGTCGTGCCGAGCACGAAGCGCACGTCCTGGACGTGGAGGTGGTCGAAGCTCACGAAGTCGACGTCCTCGGGCCGCAGGCCGACCCGGGCGATCGCCTGGTCGGGCTCGTTCCAGATCTTCGCCAGCACCCTGTAGGCGAGCCAGTCGGGCGGCTCGAGCCCGCCGGGGAGCTCCATCATCTGCTCGTAGAAGGGGGCCTCCTGCGGCCCCTCGGTCACGGTCGGCTCGTAGGCGAGGGTGCGCAGCTCGCCCTCGAAGTCCTCGAACTGGATGACCTGGAGGCGGTTGATGATGTTGATGAACGGGTTGAGCCCGCGCGCGGCGCCCCCGAAGGCGAACTTGAGCGGGTAGGGCGCGGATGCGATGTCGACCGTCCGCACCCCGCGGCAGCGGTTCTCGGGCGTGGCGAAGCGGGCGCGGAACTCCGCGGCGGCTTCGCGGATCGCGGCCGGGCGGTCGCCGCGCGGCCAGGTGGCGTTCGCCTCGTCGAATTCGCTGAACGGTCTGAGGCCGACCTTCTCGGGCTGCTCGATCACGGACATCGCCACGGCTCCTCTCGCTGGCTGTGCTGGCGAACGGAAGGTTAGGGCCGTTCGCCGATCCGGCGGACGACGCGCGCGGCGAGGGCCAGGGCGGGGTCGAGCGCGTCGCGCAGCCCGGCCAGGGTGTCGCGGGCGAAGCCGAGGACCGCGACCGCACGGCCGGCGATCTCGACCACGGGCACGGCGAGGAGCGCGAGGCCCGGGCCGACCTCGGGCGGCGCCGGCGCCTCGACCGGCTTCGGCGGCAGGGTCTTCAGCTCTCCCCCGCCCCCGCCCGGCGAACCGCCGCCGGCCGAGCAGGAGCGGATCGCGTCGGCGATCAGCGAGGCGCGCAGGGCGTAGCCGCTCGCCGTCGCGTGCACCCCGTCGGGCTGGAGCACCCCCGGCTCGCTCGCCGCCGAGCGCCAGTCGGCGATCCGCGCGCCCGTCGCGCCGGCGACCTGCTCGACGGCCCCGTTCAGCCCGTCGTCGGAGACGCCGGCGAGCGGCGGCCGGTTGATCGTCGCGAAGACGAGGCAGCGGTCGCCGGCGATCTGCGCGGCGCTCTCGAGGTTCGCCGCCAGGCCCGACGGGTTTGCGGGATCGTCGTTGGTGCCGAGGTCGAAGACGACGACCTCGTGCTGGGCGCCGATCGCCGCCTCGAGCACCGCGAGCCCGTCCGAGCTCGGCCGCGAGGTCTTGGCGTCGACGTCGAGCTCGACTCCGCCGAGCTCCTTGCGCAGGTAGGGCTCGGTGCCGACCTCGAGGCTGTCGCCGACGACGAGCACCGGCCCGATGTCCTGGGCGGATGCCGCCGCCGGCAGCGAGAACGCCGCGGCGGCGGCTCCGACCGCGATAATTTGCCGACCGATGCGGCGGGTGCTGCCCATCTGCCTCGCGATTCTGGCGATCTGCGCGACCGCGGGTGCCAGCGCGG
>DASUSH010000113.1:0-8450 GCA_036375215.1 Solirubrobacterales bacterium | reverse complement strand
ACGACGACCCCGAGGCGAGCCTCGACCTGCGCGAGGACTTCCCGAACGTCGTCTGCCTGCGCACCTTCTCCAAGAACTTCGGCCTCGCCGGCCTGCGGGTCGGCTACGCGATCGGCCCGACGAAGTTCCGCCAGGCGGTCGACGCGGTGCGCCAGCCGTTCAGCGTCAACGGACTCGCCCAGGCGGCGGCGAGCGAGGCGCTCCGGCACGCCGACGACCTCGCCGACCGCGTCGAGAAGACGATCGTCGAGCGCGTCGTCGTGGAGGAGGGGGTCCGCGAGCTCGGCCTCGAGACCCCCGACAGCCAGGCCAACTTCTCCTGGATCGACCTCGGCCCCGACCGCGACGAGCAGGGGATCATCGACGGGCTCGGCGAGCGCGGCGTGATCGTCCGCGGCGGCGATTCGCTCGGCGGGCCGGGCCACATCCGGGTGACCTACGGGCACCGCGCCGAGAACGAGCGCTTCCTCGCCGCGCTCGAAGA
The DNA here is from genome assembly GCA_036375215.1 of Solirubrobacterales bacterium. GTDB lineage: Bacteria > Actinomycetota > Thermoleophilia > Solirubrobacterales > 70-9 > DASUSH01. The sequence continues at coordinate 7,966 of DASUSH010000113.1, read as the reverse complement.
GGTGCTTTGAGGCGCCTCGCCGCGGCCGCCGTTGCCGCAGCCGTCCTCGCGCCGGCGCTCGCGGCGGCGGCGGGACCTGACCCTTTGGGGTCAGACCCCTCAGGTGACAGGTCCTTCGAGGTGACCCGCGCCCGCGCCAAGCCCGGCATGGCCTTCTTCTACGCCAAGCGCGAGCCGGAGCTGCGCTACCGGTTTCGCGCCGACGGGCCCGTCGACGTCCGGGTGCAGGTCGTGAAGGGCCGCGCGGGCAAGGTCGTCCGCGCTTGGGTCGAGCGCGAAGCCGCGCCCGGCGAGCGCCACGAGCGCGCCTGGAACGGCCTGAACGAGAAGGGGAGGGTCGTGCCGGACGGCAACTACTCGTTCCGGCTCGCGCCCGCCGGCGAGCCGACCCGCCGGGTCGAGACGGTCGGCTTCCACGCTCACCGCTTCCCGATCCCGGGGCGGCACAGCTACCGCGAGGGCGAGGGCGAGTTCGGCGCCGCCCGGCCCGGCCGGATCCACCAGGGCAAGGACGTCTGGGCCCCCTGCGGCGCGCGCCTGATCGCCGCCCGCGGCGGCCGGGTCGCCCGCACCGGCTACGACCCCCGCCTCTACGGCCACTTCGTCGTCGTCGACGGGCGCGGGACGTCGGCCGACCTCTTCTACGTCCACCTCGCCGGCCCGCCGAGCGCCGGCGAGGGCGAGCGGGTCCGAAACGGCGAGCGGATCGGCTCGATCGGCCGTTCCGGCAATGCCCAGTCGGTCGGCTGCATGCTCCACCTGGAGGTCTGGCCGCACGGATTCCGCCGCGGCAACCCGGTGGACCCGGAGCCGAAGCTCCGCGCCTGGGACGAATACAGCTAGGCCGCGCCGCGGACCAGTTCGAGGTACTTGCGCCGCGGGTGGGACACTTGGGGCCGATGCCCGATCGCGAGCGCAAGCGGAGGGTCGCCAGCGCCCTCGCCAAGTACGGGGCGAGCCCGGTCGTCAAGGGGCTCTACCGGCTCGGGATCCCGGCGCCGGGGACCGCGATCCTGGAGACGACCGGGCGCCGGTCGGGCGAGCCGCGGACGACGCCGGTCACCAACGGGCTCGACGGCGACGTCTTCTGGATCGTCACCGAGCACGGCCGCCGGGCCGCCTACGTGCTGAACATCGAGGCGAACCCGCGCGTCCGGATCCGCACCCGGCGCGGCTGGCGCTCCGGGACGGCGCGCGTCCTGCCCGACGACGACCCGCGCGAGCGGCTGCGCCACATCGCCTCGCTGCATCCGATCACGCGGATCAACACCGCGACGGTCCGGGTGATGCAGACCGAGCTGCTCACCGTCCGGGTCGACCTCGACCCCGCCGGCTAGAGCCGCGGTTTGCGAAAACTGCGGTCACCTGCTTCAATGCTTCGACCTTCATGGACCGCGCGACCGACTCGACTTCGACGCACGGCGCCCCCGGCGCCGGCCTCGTCGCGCGCTCCTTCTTTTACTACTGGCGATTTACCTAGGCGTCCGGCCCGCGGCTGCCTCAAGCCGCCAGACGCAGAAGCACCCCCCGCCGGACGCCCCAGGCAACGGGCCGTTCTCGGCCACACCCGGTTGACCCGGGCGGAACTCGAGAAACGTAGGATTTCCAGCGACTTATACGAAGGGACAAAGAGATGATGATCGTGATGAAGGAGGGGGCGACCGCGGAGCAGATCGACGCGGTCGTCGAGCGCGTCGAGTCGGTCGGCTGCTCCGCCCATGTCTCGAAGGGCGACCTGATGACCGTGATCGGCGCGATCGGCGACCGCGACCACGTCGGCGGCCTCGGGCTCGAGGGCGCGCCGGGCGTCGACCACCTGGTGCCGATCCTGAAGCCGTACAAGCTGGCGTCGTCGCAGTTCCGCAAGGGCGAGCGATCGGTGTTCGAGATCGACGGCCGCAGGGTCGGCGGCGAGAACTTCGCCCTGATCGCCGGCCCCTGCACGGTCGAGAGCCGCGACCAGACCATCGACGTGGCCAGATGCGTGGCCGACGCGGGCGCCTCGATGCTGCGCGGCGGTGCCTACAAGCCGCGGACCTCCCCGTACAGCTTCCAGGGGCTGGGGCAGGAGGGCCTCGCGATGCTCCTCGACGCGAAGGAGGAGACGGGCCTGCCGATCGTCACCGAGCTGATGGACGTGCGCGACCTCCCCGACGTCGTCGAGGTCGCCGACGTGATCCAGATCGGCGCCCGCAACATGCAGAACTACACGCTGCTCACGGAGGTCGGCCGCTCCGGCGTGCCGGCGCTGCTCAAGCGCGGGCTCTCGGCCACCCTCGAGGAGCTGCTGATGGCGGCCGAGTACATCCTCAAGGAGGGCAACGAGTCGGTGATGCTCTGCGAGCGCGGGATCCGCACGTTCGAGTCGAGCTACCGGTTCACGCTCGACCTGATGGCCGTACCGGTGCTGCACGAGCTCAGCCACCTGCCGGTGATCGTCGACCCGAGCCACGCCGCGGGGCGCCGCGACTGGGTGAAGCCGATGTCGCTGGCCGCGGCCGCGGCGGGCGCCGACGGCGTCATCGTCGAGGTCCACGACGAGCCCGACGAGGCGATCTGCGACGGCCCGCAGGCGATCGGCACGGAGCATTTCGCCGAGTACGCGGAGCACCTGCGGCAGGTCGCCGAGGTCGCCGGCAAGGAGCTGTCCGTCGTCTGAGTCGGCACGCGCCGGACGTCGGACGACAGATCGGCCGAGGCCCACGATGAAGGTTGCGGTCCTTGGCGTCGGGCTGATCGGCGGCTCGGTCGGCCTGGCGGCGCGGCGGCGGCTCGAGGCCGAGGTCGCCGGGTTCGACCCCGAGCCGGCGAACCTCGAGCGCGGCCTCGAGCTCGGCGCGCTCGACGCCGCCGCCGGGTCGGTGGGCGAGGCCTGCGCCGGCGCCGATGTCGTCTTCTGCGCGGCGCCGGTCGGCGCCCTGCCCGCGCTCGCCGCCGAGGCGCTCGCGGCTAGTGGGCCGGAGGCCGTGGTCACGGACGTGGGCTCGACCAAGCGCGAGCTCGTCGCCGAGCTCTCGGCCGGGCCGCGGGGCGACCGCTTCATCGGCGGCCACCCGCTCGCCGGCGCCGAGACCTCGGGAGTGGAGAACGCCCGCGCCGAGCTCTTCGAGGGCGCGCGCTGGTACCTCACGCCGACGGAGGGCTCGAGCGGCGTGCACTACGACCGCCTCCAGCGGGCGATCGGCGACCTCGGGGCCCGCCCGCAGGCGATCGACGCCGCCACCCACGACCGCGTGATGGCGACGGTCAGCCACCTCCCGCACGTGCTCGCCGACGTGCTCGTCTCCCAGGCCGCGGACTCGCTCGCGGACGGCGGCGAGCGCATGCCCGAGATCGGGCCGAGCTTTCGCGACACCACCCGGGTCGCCGGCGCCAACCCGGCGATGTGGCGCGACATCCTCGTCGCCAACCGCGACGCGGTCGCCGACGAGATCGACGCCGTCGTCGTCCGCCTCACCGAGGCCGCCGGCCTCCTGCGTTCCGCCGACCCGGCCGCGATCGAGTCCTGGCACCGCGGCGCCCGCGAGGATCGCCGCCGCCTGCTCGACGCCGGCGTCGCGGGCGGCCCGGTCACCGAGCTGCGGATCGTCGTCGACAACCGGCCGGGCACGGTCGCGGAGATCGCGCTCGCGCTCGGCCGCGCCGCGGTCAACATCGAGGACATGGCCCTCTATCCGGCCTCCGACATGTCGAGCGGCGCGGTCTCCCTCTGGATCGCCGGCGCCCAGGAGGCCGAGCGCGCGGTCGGGATCGTCCGCGGCCTCGGCCACGCCGTGACGCTCGCCACCGAGTCGTGACTCGCTTCGCCCCGGCGGCCCGCCTCCGCGGCGAGCTGCGGCCGCCGCCCGACAAGTCGATCTCGCACCGCGCCGCGATCCTGGCGGCGATGGGGGAGGGGGAGACCCGGGTCGAGGGCTACCTCGACTCCGCCGACACGCGCTCGACCCTCGCCGCGGTCGCCGCGGTCGGGGCGGAGGTGGCGATCGCCGCGGGCGAGGCCGGCCTCGAGGCTCGCATCGGCGGCGTCGGCCTCCGGGGTCCCCGCCCGGCCGAGATCGACGTCGGCAACGCCGGCACGCTCCTGCGGATCCTCCCCGGCTGGCTCGCGGGGCAGGGGGCGGGCGAGTGGGTGCTCGACGGCGACGACTCGATCCGCCGCCGGCCCGTCGACCGCATCGCCGTCCCGCTCCGCGCGATGGGCGCCGCGGTCGAGTGCCGCGAGGCACGCCTGCCGCCGCTGCGGGTCACCGGGTCGGCGCTCACCGGCACCGAGCACCGGCTCGCGGTCGCGAGCGCCCAGGTGAAGTCATGCCTGCTGCTAGCCGGCCTCCTCGCCGAGGGCGAGACGACGGTGATCGAGCCCTCCCCGAGCCGCGACCACTCCGAGCGCATGCTCGCCGCCGCGGGCGCTCGCCTGCACCGCGCCGACACCGCGGTGACGATCGAGCCGGCGAGCGAACTGCGGCTGGGCGAGGTGGCCGTGCCGGGCGACTTCTCCTCGGCGGCGTTCTGGATCGTCGCCGCGACCCTCGCCGGGGACAGCGAGGTCCGGTTGCGCGGGGTGAACTTGAACGAGACCCGAACCGGACTGCTGCCGATCCTCGAGCGGATGGGCGCCGCCGTCGAGGCCGAGCCGGGCGGCACGAGCGGCGGCGAGCCCGCCGGCGACGTCGTCGCGCGCCACGGCCCGCTGCGCTCGACGCTCGTGCGCGGCGAGGAGGTCCCCCGCGCGATCGACGAGCTGCCGCTCGTCGGCCTCGCCGCCTGCTTCGCCGAGGGCGATACCCGCGTCGTCGACGCCGCCGAGCTGCGCCACAAGGAGTCCGACCGCATCGCCGCGACGGTCGGCGTCCTGAACGCGCTCGGTGGCGACGCGGAGGAGCTCGAGGACGGCTTCGTCGTCCGCGGCACCGGCGGCCTGCGCGGTGGCGCGATCGACTCCGGCGGAGACCACCGCGTCGCGATGCTCGGCGCGATCGCCGGCCTCGCCTCGCGCGAGGGCGCCGAGGTCCGCGGCATGGAGGCCGCGGCGGTCAGCTACCCGGGCTTCGAGCGGGATCTGGCCGGGCTGCTGTAGGACGCCTCGAGCGAGCGCGGCCGATGCCGGGCGCGCTGCGCGAACGCTCTAGCCGGGGTTCGAGGGGTGGCCCTCGCCGGGCCAGGGCGTGAGCAGGAGGAGCAGGCGGGCGTCCGAGACCGCCTTCACCTCGTGGCGCTCGCCCGGGTCCCACTCGGCCAGGAAGCCGTGGTCGCCGGTGACCGGCTCCTCGCCGGGCTCGGAGACCTCGATCGAGCCGTCGACGACGACGAGCCAGGCGCGCTCGTGGACCTGGTGCTCCAGGAGCGACTCGCCTGCCGAAAGCTGGATCACGATCGCGCGACCCTCTTCCTGGGAGTCGATTACGAGGGGGTTGTGCGGCTCGACGTCCAAGCCGGCGATATCCCAGGTCTGCAACTAGAGCTCCTCTCGTCGGGGTCCGGGTGACTCTATCTTCAGCGCGATGGGCAAATCCAGGGCACGCAGATGGTGATCGCGATCGACGGCCCCGCCGGGGCCGGCAAGTCGACGGTCGCCCGCAGGCTGGCCGCGAAGCTCGCGTTCACCTACCTGGATTCGGGGGCGATGTACCGGTCGCTCGCGCTCGCCGCGATCCGCGACGGGATCGACACCGGCGACGGTGAGCGGCTCGGCGAGGTGGCGCGGACGCTCGGGATCGCCCTCGAGGACGGCACCGTCGAGCTCGACGGCGAGGACGTCAGCGAGGCGATCCGCGCCCCCGAGGTGAGCGCGGCGGCGTCCGAGGTCTCGGTCCACCCACAGGTCCGCGCGGCGATGGTCGCGCGCCAGCGCGAGCTGATCGAGGCGGGCCGCTACGTCGCCGAGGGCCGCGACATCGGCACCGTGGTCAGCCCGGACTCGCCCCTCAAGATCTTCCTGAACGCCTCACCGGAGGAGCGCGCCCGCCGCCGCGCCGCCGACACGGGCGAGCGGGCTGCGGCGGTCGCGGCCGCGCAGGCGGCGCGCGACGGGCGCGACCGCGCGCGTGAGCACGGCGCCCTGCGCCCCGCCGAGGACGCCGTCGAGATCGACACCACCGGCCTCGCGATCGAAGACGTCGTCGCCTGGATCGCGCGGCTCGCCCGCGAGCGCGGCCTGGCGTGAGCCGCCTGCCGCAGATCGCCGTCGTCGGCTTCCCCAACGCGGGCAAGTCGACCTTGGTGAACCGGCTGGTCGGCGGGCGCGAGGCCGTCGTCCACTCCGAGCCCGGGGTGACCCGCGACCGCAAGTCGCTCGAGGGGGAGTGGAACGGCGTGCGCTTCGAGCTCGTCGACACCGGCGGCGTCGACCTCGCCGCCGGCGACTCGCTCTCGCGCGCCGTCCAGGCCCAGGCCCGCGAGGCGATCGCCGACGCCGACGCGATCCTCTTCGTGGTCGACGCCCGCTCCGGCCTCGGGCCCGGGGACGCCGAGCTCGCCACGACGCTGCGCGGCTCCGACCGGCCGGTGCTGGTCGTCGCCAACAAGGTCGACAACCCCGCCGACGAGCCGCTCGCCGCCGAGCTCCACGCGCTCGGCCTCGGCGAGCCCCATCCGGTCTCGGCCACCCACGGGCTCGGCACCGGCGACCTGCTCGACGAGATCGTGGCGATCGCCCGCGGCCTCGACCTCGACTCCCTCGGGGCCGATGACGCGATCAAGCTCGCCGTCGTCGGCCGCCCAAACGCCGGCAAGTCCTCGATGGTGAACCGCTTCCTCGGTGCCGATCGGGTGATCGTCTCCGAGGAGGCCGGTACGACCCGCGACGCGATCGACACGAAGCTCGAGTTCGAGGGCCGCGCGATCACGCTGATCGACACCGCCGGCCTGCGCCGCCGGAGCCGGCTCGGCGGGTCCGTCGACTACTACGCGCAGCTCCGCACCCAGCGGGCCGCGGAGCGCGCGGACGTCGCGATCGTGGTCTGCGACTCCTCCGAGGGCCTCGTCGCCGACGACCTCCGCGCCGCGGAGCTCGCGATGCGCTCGGGCTGCGCGACGATCGTCGCCCTCAACAAGTGGGACATCGGCGAGACCGACCTCGAGGACGCGCGCGCGCGGCTCGAGAAGCGGCTCCGGCTCCGCCCCCGGGTGGTCGCGGCCTCGGCGAAGACCGGGCGCAACGTCGAAACGCTCTTGCGAGAGGCGGTGCGGCTCGCCGACGCCCGCGCCGGGCGCATCCCGACCCCCGAGCTCAACCGCTTCGTCGCCGCCGTCACCGCGCGCCGTCCGCCGCCGTCGCGAAACGGCCGGCGCCTGCGGCTGCTCTACGCCGCCCAGATCGGGACCGCGCCGCCGCGCTTCGCCGTCCAGGTCAACGACCGCCGCCTGGTCACCCGCGACTGGGCCTACTTCTTCGAGAACCAGATGCGCGAGCGCTACGAGCTGCAGGGCGTCCCGCTCGTGATCGACTTCGTGCCTCGCAAGGGGCGCAGGCGCTCCGGAGCCGCGGCGCAGGTATAACGCTGGGGTGGCAAGGCTGCCTCGTCCACGGCTCCCGTCCGGGGAGCGGATCCGCGAACGGATTCGCTCGCGGCGCAGCGAGGCCGCTTCGAGGCCGAAGCGGGCGCGCCGGCGCCCCTTCCGCCGCCGCCGCGACGCGGAGGGCGAGGCGACGAGCGCGGCGGCCGCAGGCGCGACGGGCGGCCCCGGCGAGGGGGGCCGGGACTCCTCGGGCTCCCTCGGCGGGCGGCTCGGCGGCGCCGCGCGCCGGGTGCGCTACTTCCTCGGCGACGCCCTCTACGTAATCGGCCGCGGCCTCGAGGCGATCGGCCGGGCGTTGGTCGCCGTCGGCCACCGGCTGCGCGCGCTGTGGTTCCGCCTCTCGCTCACGAACCGGCGCCGGATCGCCGCCGTGGTCGCGCTCGCCGCCGTCGCCGCGCTCGTCTGGTTCGCCGCGATCCCGAACCTGCCGTGCCGGTTCCCGGGCGGC
>DASUSH010000112.1:0-6689 GCA_036375215.1 Solirubrobacterales bacterium | reverse complement strand
TGAGAGGCCCTCTAAGCCCCGCTCTCCCCGAGTTCCGTTCTCAGCGCGGCGATATTCGCCGCCTCCTGGCGCATTCGCCCTTTGCGAGACCCGAACCCTCACCGAGACCCGATGCCTCACCCGACGGCTTCGGATCGAGGCTCGAGGGCCGTCTGGAGGCACTCTTGCCCTCCATTCCGGTCGGGAGCACGGCGCGATTCGCGCTCTCTGCGCTCTCTGCGCGGCCGCTCTGTCCCCTTGGGGTCTGACCCCTTGAGTCCCGGCGACTCAACCGCTCTGTCCCTCTGGGGTCAGACCCCTCGGGTGGCAGGTCGGCGCCGGGTTGACATAACGATGACGAGTCGGTTCGATGCGTTAGAGCCCTGGCGGATGGCGGACGACATAGCCCGCCGTCGAGGGCGTATCGGTGTACCAGCTCGGGCCGGTGCCGCGCGCGTCGCCGCTCGTGTCCCAGCGCAGCCCGGCGATCACGACGAAGGCGTGACCAGGGTTGGCGTAGACCGTGATCCAATTGCCCGGACCGGGATCGCCGTAGCTCATCAAGCCGCCCGAGTCGAGCGGGGCGGAAAGCAGGCCACCACCGTGTAGGGCGAAGGAGACGGCGCCCGAGCAGTCATAGCCCGACGACTCGAACGAGCCGTGGCCGCCACCCCACGCGTATGGAGCGTCCTTGATCGAGTTCGCTGCCGCGATCGCTCCGCTGACCGCCGCTGGAGCGTTGGCGGGCGCGACCGCACTGCCGTCGGACGAGAGCGTCGCGGTCGCACCGCTTGGCGCCGGCGCCGAGCCGCCGCCGGTTTCCGCGGGCGGCTCGCTCTGGGTGGCCTGCTTGTGCAGGTGGCGCTCGCGGTCCTGAAGCCGGACCAGCGCCTGCCGGCGCTCCTCCTTGGCCGCGGCGAGCTCGGCGTGCTGGGACTCGAGATGCGCGCCCGCCGCGGCGAGCTCGTCGCGCCGCGCCGCGATCTCGTCTTTCGCCGCCTCGATCCGCGCGCGCGAGTCGGCGAGCCGGCCGACCGTCGCGGTGACATCCGCGCGAAGGTCGGTGACGCGTGAGACCACTGCGTCCTGGTGGGCGTTTATCGCGGCGAGGTACTCCGTCTGGGCGATCGCGTCGCCGAACGTCTCCGACGAGAGCACGAAGTCGATCGCGTCGGGCGGGTTCGACTTGTAGATCTGCACGAGCATCTTGCGCAGCGCGGCCTTGGCGTCTTCGAGATGAGCCCTGACCTGCTCGAGGTGGTCCTTCGCTTCATGCAGCTCCTGAGTCGTCTCGTCGAGCTCGGCCTGCTTGGCCGCGAGCTCGTTGCCGACCGCCTCCTCCTGCTCGCGGAGCGCGGCCTCCTCGGCGATCAACGAGTCGATCTCGCGATTCGCCTGGTCGATCTCAGCCTGGACGTCGCCCTGCCTGGCGTCGAGACGGTCGAGCTGGGAGTTCGCGACCTGCGCGGGGGCCTCCCCGCCGCCGAGGGCGATCACCAGCGACAACGCCGCGAGCAGCGCAGTTGCGAGCGCGGCGCCTCGCCGGACACCGGAACGGTTGTGGAAGGGCTCGGTTCCCATCGACCGCCCTCCCCCACTTCGCGGGACCGGGCAGCCCTTCACGGTAACTCGGGGGCGACCTGCAACCCCCGGGCCTCTGGCGGTTGCAACGAGGCTTGCCGCAGGTCCTCGCGAAAATCGAAAGGCCGGGAACGTCTGTTGATACGGTCGCTCACAGCGCGGCGGAGTGGCCGCCGGCGCGAGCGAAGGAACCCCCGCTGCATGACTCTCAGCTTCGGTGAGTTTCAGACGATCGTCGCTCTCGTCTTCGCCGCGATCGCGCTTTCCCTCGGCCTGTTCTTCGCCTTCGGAGCCCGCCAGGCGGGACGCAAGGTTCCTTTCGAGCGGGTCCAGCGGGTCGGGTACCGGGCGCGGCCGGGGTGGCTCGCGTTCCTGGCCGTCCTCTTCACCGGTGTCCTCGTCGCGGCCATCTTCTTCCTCCCCTACTCCCGCGGGGATGCGGCCAACGCGAGCGTGAAGGTGATCGGCGGGCAGTTCTACTGGTCGATGACGCCTCAGAAGGTGCCGGCCGGGAGCGAGGTCTCCTTCGAGGTCACCTCCGCCGACGTCAATCACGGCTTCGGCGTATACAGCCCGAAGGGCGAGCTGCTGGGCGACGTCCAAGCGATGCCCGGCTACACCAACGAGATGGTGCTGGAGCTCGACGAGCCGGGAACGTACCTCGTCTCGTGTCTCGAGTTCTGCGGTTTGAAGCACCACGAGATGACGCGAGAGTTCGAGGTGACCGAGGAGTAGATGGAGGCTCTCGCCGCCGGCCGGCCAGGCATCGCCCATCCCGACGGGGAGCGGCTCATGCCACCCCCGGGACGGCAGGAACGCATCGTCGGCTGGCTCTTCGCGGGCACCGGGCTCGCCCTTTTCGCGGCGATGGGGCTCCTGGGCCTGACGATGCGGCTCACCCAAGCGGATGCGGTCGGGGTCTCGCCCGAGTGGTTCTACCGGCTGATGACCCTCCACGGCGCGGGCATGCTGGCCGGCGCGATGCTGGCGATGATGGGCGGGCTCTGGTTCGCGATCCGCCCCTCGGTCCCGCTCGGCTTCGGCCGCATGCTCGCGAGCTACGCGGCGATCGTCACCGGCGCGGTCGCCATCGTGGTTGCGGTGGTGATCGGCGGCTTCGCCGCCGGCTGGACCTTCCTCTCGCCGCTGCCGTTCTCGGCGGCGGGCGCATGGTCGACCTGGGCGGCGGCGGCGTTCCTCGGCGGGCTCGTCCTCGTCGGCGTCGGCTTCTTCGTCTTCTGCATCGACGTGCTCTCAGGGGCGACGAGGGCGTACGGCACCTTCGGACGGGCCATCGGCCTGCGCTTCCTGCGCGGCCGCGACGACGACCCGCCGCCACCCCAGGTGATCGCAGCCACCGTCGTCACCACCCAGGGAATGCTGGCGAGCGCGGTCGGGACGACGATCCTGCTCGCGTTGCTCGGCAAGACGATCGACGGAGCGACCGAGCTCGATGCGCTCTGGGCGAAGAACCTCACGTACTTCTTCGGCCATTCCTTTGCCAACCTGATCATCTACCTCGCGGTCGGGATGATCTACGTCCTCCTGCCCCGCTACGCGGGCCGCCCGTGGAAGACGACGAAGCCGCTCGCTTTTGGATGGATGGCGACGCTCGTGCTCGTCACGACCGCCTATTCGCACCACCTCTATATGGATTTCGTGCAGCCGGGCTGGGCGCAGGGCATCTCGACGATCTCCTCGTCGGCGGCGGCGCTCCCGGTGGCCGTGGTGACGATCTACACGGGGATGATGCTCGTGTGGGGCTCGCGCTATCGCTGGACCCTCGCCTCGATCCTGATCTACCTCGGCTTCGCCGGGTGGGCGATCGGCGGCATGGGGGCGGTGATCGATTCGGTGATCCCGGTCAACTTCCGCTTCCACAACACCCTCTGGGTGCCGGCCCACTTCCACACGTACCTGATGGTCGGCGTCATCTTCTGGGTGATGGCTTTCCTCGCCCACATGTTCGAGCGCGCCGCCGGCCGCCCGGCTTCGCGGCTGGCGACGATCGGAGCACCGGCGGCGATGGCGCTGGGCGGATACGGGCTGGTGGGTGCCTGGTACGCCTCCGGCGCGCTCGGCGTCCCGCGCCGAATCGCCGTCCATCCGGCCGGCACGGAGGGCTACAGCGTCTTCGCCAGCGTTGCCGTGGTGATCTTCGCCGCCGGCTTCCTGCTCCTCCTCTACGAGTTCGCGCGCCTCTGGCGCGAGTCCCGGCGCGCTGAGGTCCGCCCCGGCCGGGCGCCACCCGCGATCGCCGGCGCCTCCGAGGAGGCGACGGCCCCGCCGGTCGCACCCCTGGTGGGGCCGGTGCAGCTGGGGACGGCCGTGGGACTGGCCGTCGTGTGCGCGTTCGCCTTCCTGCCGGATGTCTCCGAGGCATCGGAGCAAAGCATCCAGAGCCACCACCTCGCGCACGCCGCCGAGTTCCTCTTCGGCGCCGTCCTCGGCCTGGCCATCGCCTGCACGCCCTCCGTCTATCGCCGGCTCGCCCCCCGCTTCTCGACGGCGGGCATGGCGCTGGCGATCCTCGCGCCGGCGGCGATGTTGCTCGCGATGATCCCCGCGATCTACGAGCCACTGGAGGGCAACGACATGGCCCACGCCGCCTTCCACGGCGGGATCGCCTTGCTGGGGATGGCGACCGGCTTCGGGGCAGCGCTGCTGGGCCGGGTGGTCGGCAGGCTGATGCTGGTGCTCTCAGTGGGCATGGCTCTGATGTACGCGGCGGGAGTGACCGGAGGTTGACGTGAGCGAAAACGGAAACGACGGCATGAGCACGGGCCTGGCCTGGTTCTTCGGGATCGGTATCGGGTTCTGCGTCCTGGTGCTGATGGTCAGCGCCTACACGATCGGCGTCAACGTGGGCGAGGACAGGGCGGGCGACGGGAGCGCGCCGGCGGAGAAATCCGAGCCTGCGCCCGAGCCGCAGAAGGAAGCGGCGTCCGCAGGACCGGGCAGGGAGCTGTTCGTCTCCTCCTGCGGCAGCTGCCACACGCTCGCCGCCGCGGGCACGACCGGGACCACGGGTCCGGACCTCGACACCCTCGGGCCCGACGACGCCCAGGTCCTGGCCGCGATCGAGAACGGCGGCGCCGGATCCGGGGCGATGCCGGCCGGCATCCTCGAGGGCAAGGAGGCCGAGGAGGTCGCTGCCTATGTGAGCGCCTCGGCGGGGCGCTGACGCAGCCAGGCGGTGTTACGGCCCAGCGTTCGCCGACCGCCCGAGGTCGACCTCGACGGCAATCCCGCCGCCCTGCTCGCGCTTTAAGGTGGCCTCGCCCACACGCTCGACGCCGCCGATGCGAAGCCTCACCGGACGCGGGTCGGGCCCCAGGTTGTGCCACCAGGTCTTGCGGTCGGGCCAGCCGACCCGGATCGTGACCGCATCGCCCTCGCGGCGGTAGCCGACCGGGATCGTGAACTCGCGGCCGCTCCGCCGGCCCGTGACCGTGATCAGGCAGAGCCGGCCGCCGAGCATCGGGTGAAGCGGCGACCGCAGGGTCGCCCGCACGAGCGGGTTCACCGTTCGGTTGAAGATCCGAAACCCGCGGCTCGAGACGCTCGCGCCCGGGGGCACTCCCCCCGCGTCGTCCGCGATCATGCGCGGCGCGGCCCCTCCCCCGCTCCGCCGCGCGCCGCGACGTCCCGCTCGGGAGCCGCCGTCGTGGCATCGGGATGCGTCAGCCGCTCGTCTCCATCGCGTCCTTGCGGCCGGCGGCGCGCACCGAGAGCGGATCGACCCCGATGCCGCGTGGCAGGACCAGGACGGGGCACGGCGCCGAGCCCACCAGGCGCGCTGAAGCGCTCCCGAGCAGGACCCGGCGAAGGGGCCCGTATCCGCGCGAACCGACGATTAGGAGGTCCGCACCCGCGGCCGCCTCGGCGAGCTGCGGACCCGGCTCGCCCTCGAGCAGGCGGGTTTCGACGGGTAGCCCGTCCGGGACGCGCTCCCGCCCGAGCTCGAGCAGGCGCTGCTTCTCGTCTCGCTCGGCCGACCGGTACTCGGTGACCGTCAGCACGGCGAAGGCGGTCGACGGCCCGTACCGGGGAAGCTCCGCCACCGCGAGGATCTCGAGCGACGCGTGAAGACGCTCGGCGAGCCCGATCCCCGTCTCGAGCGCGGTCCAGGACTCGGCCGAGCCGTCGAAGGCGACGGCGATCTTCCGGAACGAGCGCTCCTCGGCGTCGGCGAACCCGCGCGGGGCGACGAGCACGCCGCACGGCGCGCCGTGGAGTAGCGAGGCGCCGACGCTGCCGGGCATCACACGCCCGATCGGCCCACGGTGGCTCGAGCCGACGACGATCAGCGCCGCGTCCTCCGAATCGGCGACCTCGTAGAGGGCCTCCGCCGGCGAGCGGTTCACCCGCCAGCACGTCTCCGGGGAGAGCCCGTCGAGGTAATCGCGGGCGAGGACGAAGAGCTCGTCCGTCTCGGCCTTGGCCGCGACCTCCAGGTCCTGCGGGCCCATCAGGTTGGACGGCCAGGTGAGCACCGTCGTGACGAGCGGCGTCGCGCCGAGGACGTCGGCGATCTCGCGGCCCAGCGCGAGCGCGTCGCGCCCCGGTTCGGAGCCGTCGTGGCCGATCAGGATCTTCATGCTCAGCCCCGCCCCAAGGCGATGCCCGCGGTCGCGGTCTCGTGGGAATGGACGACCGCCTTGGCCCGGCGGGGGACCACGAGCACGGGGGACGGCGCCGTGCGGATCACCTTCGTGGAGGTGCTGCCGAGCAGCACGTGGCGCAGGGGCCCGTAGCCGCGCGACCCGAGCACGAGCAGGTCCAGCTCGACGCCGTGGAGCGCGAGGGCGTCGGCCGGGTCGCCGTCGAGCAGGAGGCCCTCGACCTCCAGGCCCGCCTCCCTCGCGGCCTCGATGCCGTGCTCGAGCTTGTCGCGGTAATGGTCGCGGAGCGGTTCGATCGAGACGCCGAGCATCGGATCGAAATTCGGCGCGACCGTGATCACCTCGAGCTCGGCGCCGGCGGCCTTCACGATCCGGATCGCCTCGTTGAGCGCGAGCTCGGACTCCGGCATACCGTCGTAGGCGACGCCGATGCGACCGATCTTCGAGCGCTCACCCCTCGCGTAGCCCCGCGGGGCGATCGCGACCTCACACGGGGCCGCCTGC
>DASUSH010000111.1:0-12926 GCA_036375215.1 Solirubrobacterales bacterium | reverse complement strand
CGGGCTCGCCGCGGTCCTCCATGAAGCTCTCGAGCAGGGCGACGTCCATCGCCGCCTCAGGTTAGGCCGCTAACAGCCGCGGAACGCGTCTTTGCCGCTGCCGCCGACGCACTCGTCGCGCCCCCTGCCGCCGGAGAGCCGGTCGGCGCCGCGGCCGCCCCGCAGGGTGTCGTTGCCCGCCGCGCCGGTGAGCGAGTCGCCGCCGGCCTGGCCGAGCAGCGTGTCGGCGCCGGCCGCGCCCTTCACCGAGTCGGCGCCGCGCTCGCCGCAGACGATGTCCTTGCCCTTGCCGGGGCGGACCTTGTCGTCGCCGCCGCCGGCCGCGATCACGTCGGGGTGCCGGGTGCCGATGACCGTGGCGCCGCCGTCGCCGTCGATGATCGTGATCGGCTTGCCGCCGCAGTGCGGGCGCTCCTCCCCGCCGCCGCCGCCCCCGCCCCCGTCGGCGCCGCAAAGCTCGGTCCAGTCCACGTTCACCTGCTCGCCGCGGCCGACGAGGACCTGCTGGGCGACGCTGCGCGGCCCGTCGGCGCGCTTGCAGGTCATCGTCCACGCCTCGAGCGGCGGCGTGCGGCCCGGGCCCGCCTCGATGTCGGGCCGGCTCGAGGGGACGACGTGCCACGAGTACGCGCCCGAGGCGGGCACGGTCAGCTCGGTCTCGATCCTGTAGTCGACCGGGTCGCCGTTGCCCTTCGTGCAGGCGTCGTCCTCGCAGGTCGGGATCGAGAAGTCCTTCTCGATCCGCAGCTTCGCCCCGGCGGGCGCCTGGCCGCTCACGATGCCGTGGTTGCCGGGGTCGCCGGCCTCCTCGGCGGCGGTGATCAGGGACCCGCGCATGCCGTCGTAGTCGGTGCCGTCGCCGTCGTTGCCGACGTACTCGCCGACGACCATCGAGTCGTAGGAGGCGTGGAAGTTCGTGCCCCTGGCCTCGGGCGTGTAGCCGTAGGCGCCCTGCGCGAAGTAGTTCCAGTCCTCGGTCGCGCCGGTGATGTC
This sequence comes from Solirubrobacterales bacterium, assembly GCA_036375215.1. Classification (GTDB taxonomy): domain Bacteria; phylum Actinomycetota; class Thermoleophilia; order Solirubrobacterales; family 70-9; genus DASUSH01. The sequence goes on along the minus strand of DASUSH010000111.1, from coordinate 11,933 downwards.
GCAGAGGGTCTCGTAGCCGAGCTCGGAGATCCAGTCGGGCTCGTTCGCAGCCGCCATCGCGTCGCCGAGCGCCTTCATCGCCGGCTCGTCGGGGGTGATCGCGCCCATCGTGCCCTTGCCGCAGCGCGGGGCGTAGGTGGGCACCTTCGCCTGCGGCAGGAAGTCGGGGTCGAAGCCGGGCTGGCGCAGCCACCGCCCCTCCGTGAAGGTGTGGTGGGAGATCACGACCGTCGGGTGGACCGACTCGGAGAGCGCGAGGATCGCGCTCGACTCGGGCTCTGAGTAGGGCGCCGCGCCGCGGTAGATCTGCTCGGCCGGGACGTCGCTCGACCCCGGGCCGCCCCAGTACGCGCCGTAGTTGCGGTTGAGGTCGACGCCCGTCGTGCGCGCCGCGCACGGGACGGCCTGGTCGGCGGCGTTCACGCCGCGGCAGTTCTTGCGCCGGTAGGCGGCGACCCCGGCGGCGCTCTGCGCGATCGTCGCATCGGCGCTGTCGTCGAGCGCGCTGGTCCCGAACGAGCGCGAGGCGACGAACCCGTCGGGGTTGGTGACCGGGACCGTGATCACGCGCACGTTCTGGAGCAGCGCCGTGATCCGCGGGTCGGAGCCGTAGCCCTCGGCGAGGTCGGTGGCGAACTCCATCGGGAACTCGCCCGACGGCCACTCGCGGGCGTGGTGGATGCCGAGGTCGAGGAAGACGGGGCGGCCGTCGTCCGCGCGGTTCACGTCGGCGGCGATCTCGATGCCCTCGATCGGGCGCCCCTCGAGGCTGGTGCCGATCGTGATCGAGCGGGCGTGGCCCGGATACTGCGACGCGAGCGCCTTCATCTCCGAGGTGTAGTCCTCGTAGACCCGGTAGCCGTCGCGGGCGCTCGGCAGGGCCGAGCGGGCCTGCCGGCGCGCCGCGCGGCGCAGCTGGGCCGCGTCGTCGGCGGCGACGTCGGCGACGATCGTCCGCGCCGCGAACCCGTTGCGGGCGAGCAGCTCGCGCTCGGCGTCGGAGTAGAGCAGCACCGTCGCGGCGTTCGAGGACGACTCGTGGGTGGTGTCGAGCCCGAGCCGGTCGAGCTCCGCGACCTCGCCCGGCGAGTCGAGCGCGACCGATTCGAGCGAGATCCGCTCCCCGCTCGCGGCGGGGATCGCCATCTCGTAGAGGCCGATCGTCAGCGGCACGCGGCGGTCCCCGCCGGCGAGCCGACAGGCCTGGATCGCGACCCTGTCGCCGGCCCGCACCCAGAGGTTCACCCGCTCGGCGGAGCCGGAGTTGGTCGAGGCCGCCATCGAGCCGCGCCGGCGCACCGCGAGGTCCCAGTCGGGGGAGTAGGGGTCGCCGCCAAGGCGCAACGTGAGGTAGCCCTCGGCGGGCGCCGTCCAGCGCTCGCGGGCGATCCCGGGCGTGGCGGCGGGGTGGAGCTCGCCGGCGCACTCGCGCGCAGCCGGGGCGGCGACGTCCAGCCCGCGCGTCTCGAGCGCCGCCGCGCTCGCGGGCAGCGCGCAGCACGCGAGGCCCGCGGCCACGAGCAGCTTCCCCACTCGCCGTCCCTTCATCGAGCTACCAGTCTCGCGGCTTTCCAGGCTCGAAGAGCCACACCTGGAAGAAGTCGTCGAGCTCCCGGCCCGACTCGCGCTCGGCGAGCGCGATGAACTCGTCGGTGGTGACGTTGCCGTACGCCTGCTCGGCGACCCAGTCGCGCAGGATCGAGAAGAAGACGTCGTCGCCGAGCTTCTCGCGCAGCGCCTGCAGGGTCATCGCGCCGCGCGTGTAGACCGAGTGCGCGAACAGGTCCTTGGCGTCGCCGGGGTTGCCCGGCGGCGGGTTCCAGAATCCGTCGTCGTCGGCCGGCGTCCGGTAGAGCTGGTCGAAGATCTTCGCGGCGCTCTCCTTGCCCCGCTCCTCCTCCCAGAGGAACTCGGCGTAGGTCGCGAACCCCTCGTTCAGCCAGATCTGGTGCCAGTCAGCCGGGGTCAGCGAGTCGCCGAACCACTGGTGGGCGATCTCGTGGACGACGAGCAATTCGCTGGGCAACTCGGTGTAGATCGGCCGCGTCTGGGTCTCGAGCGCGTACGGGAAGGCGGGGACCCGGTCGACGATCCCGCCGTTGGTGCCGAACGGGTAGGCGCCGAAGTAGCGGGCGAGGAATCGGGTCACGTTCGGGGTGCGCTCGAGCGGCTTGATCTTCCGCCTCGCGCTCTTCGTCCTGCGCACGACCGCCGGGTCGACCGCGAAGAGGGACGGCGCCGGGGCCTCGTCGGACCGGGTGATGTCGAAGCGGCCGATCGCCGCGGTCGCCAGGTACGTCGCCATCGGCTGGGTCTCGCGCCAGTTCCAGGTCCGGCTCTTGCCCGACTTCTCCCTGCCGAGGAGCTCGCCGTTCGAGATCGCCTGCAGACCCTTCGGCGCGGTCAGCGAGATCGAGAAGAGCGCCTTGTCGGAGGGGTGGTCGTTGCACGGGTACCAGCTCGGCGAGCCCTGGGGCTCGTTCGGCGCGAAGGCCCCGTCGTTGGTCGCGATCCAGCCCTCGGTCGTGCCGTCGGGGTCCTTCACCGGCTTCGGCTTGCCGCCGTAGACGACCTCGACCGTGAACTGCGAGCCGGCCGCGATCGGGGTGGCGGGGGTGATCTCGAGCTCGTGGGAGCCGGTGGCCTCGGCTCCCGCCTCGGCGCCGTCGACCGCCACCGAGCGCGCCTTCATCCGCGGGCGCAGGTCGAGGTTGAACCGCTCGAGCCCGACCTCCGCCGTCGCGGCGATCACGGCCACGCCCTCGAGCCTGCGGCTCTTCGGCGAGTAGTCGAGGTCGAGGTCGTAGCTGGCGACGTCGTAGCCGCCGTTCCCCGCGTTCGGGTAGTAGGGGTCGCCGAGCCCCGGCGAGCCGATCTCGGCTTGGGCCGTCGCCGGCGCCGCGAGCCCGAGGACCGCGAGTGGGAGGAGGATGCGCATGGAGGTCATCGGGTCTCTAACAGCGGGATAGGCTCGCAGGAGCGGATGCCGGGCCGGCTCAGCCTAGAAACAACCGACGGGATCGCGGTCGTGACGATGAAGCGGCCGCCGGCGAACGCGCTCGCCCCGGACCTCCTGGAGGAGGGCGCCGAGCTGATGGATGGGCTTCGCGCCGATCCGCCGGACGCCGTCGTCATCACCGGGAGCCAGGGGTTCTTCTCGGGCGGCGTCGACCTGAAGCTGGCGCCGACGCTCACCGCGGAAGAGCAGGCCGGGATGGTCGCGGGCATCAACCGGCTCTTCATCGACTGGTACTCGTTCCCGCGCCCGGTCGTCGCCGCCGTCAGCGGCCACGCGGTCGCGGGCGGGATGATCCTCGCGCTCTGCGCCGACCGGCGGATCGGGTCCGGGGCGGCGACCTACGGGCTCACCGAGCTGCGCGTCGGCGTGCCCTACCCCGCCGCCGCGATCGGCTGCGTGCGCGCCGAGCTCTCGCCGGCCGCGGCCCGCCGGCTCGTGCTCGAGGCGGAGCTGATCGACGGCGAGGCCGCGCTCGGCTACGGACTCGTCGACGAGCTGCTTCCGGCCGACGCGGTCCTCGGCCGCGCGCGCCAGGTCGCCGCCGGGCTCGCCGAGCTGCCCGCCCGCGCCTACGAGACCGTGAAGGGGCAGCTCCGCGGCCCCGTGATCGAGCGGATGCGCGCGGGCGCCGCCGACGACCCGATGAGCGCTGGCTGGATCGCCGCGGAGACCGCCGACGCGGCGCGCGCCGCGATCGAGCGCGAGAGCTAGGAGGCCGGCGGGCGGCGCTCCGGCCAGCCGAGCTCGCGCTCGAGCTGGGCGGCGGCCTGGAGGATCGTCGGCTCGTCGTTCGGGGCCCCGACGAGCTGGACCGCGAGCGGCAGGCCCGCCGAGGAGGTCCCGGCCGGGACCGAGGCCGCCGGGTTGCCGAAGAGGTTCCAGACCGCGCAGTAGGCGACCATCGGCTGCGAGCGGACCACCGCCCCGAGGAACCCGACGCCGTCGAGGGCGCCGAGCCGGCGCGGCTGCGACGGGATCGTGGGGGTCAGCAGGAGGTCCCAGTCGTCGAAGAATGCGTTCACCTCGGCGGCCTGGCGCACGCCGCGGCGGATCGCCCACTCGAACGAGGCCCGCGGGAGGAGCCGCGCCACGGCCGCGGTCTGCTTCGTGCGCCGCTCGAGGCGTTCGGGGTGCTCGACCATCTCGGCCTCGGTGCGGACGCCGCCGAGATACTGGGGCGTGAAGGCGGCGGTGGTGTCCGGGTAGTCGGGGTCGGCCTCGCCGACCTCGTGACCGAGCTCGCGCAGGGTCCCGGCGACCGACTCGAGCGCCGCCCGCTGCTCGCGGTCGAGCCCGACGAAGGGCACCGTCGGCTTCGTCGAGACCGCGATCCGAAGCCGCCCCGGCTCGGTCCGCGCCGCCTCGCCGAACGACATCGGCGGCTCGGGTGGCTGGAAGCGGTCGCCGGGAGCGGCGCCGCGGACGACGTCGTAGAAGAGCGCCGAGTCCTCGACGCGGCGGGTGAGCGGGCCGATCGTCCCGAGCCCGCCCCAGAGCGCCGGGGCGGGGGCGAACGAGACGCGCCCCAGCTGGGGCTTCAGCCCGAACAGGCCGCAGCACGCCGCGGGGATCCGGATCGAGCCGCCGCCGTCGCCGCCGAGCGCGGCGCCGACCATCCCGGCCGCCGTCGCCACCGCCGAGCCGCCGCTCGAGCCGCCGGCCGTCCTGGTCGGGTCCCACGGGTTGCGCGTGTAGCCGAAGGTCTGCGACTCCGTGAACGGCCACTGGCCGAACTCGGAGAGGTTGGTCTTGCCGATGATCACGGCGCCCGCGGCGCGAAGGCGGGCCGTCGCCACCCCGTCCTCGGCGGCAGGGGTCGACTGCGAGGAGCCGCCGAACGTCGTCACCTGGCCGGCCACGTCGTTCTCGTCCTTGATCGCCACCGGAACGCCGTGCAGCGGCCCGCGGCCGACCTCGGCGGCGCCGTCGCGGGCGTCCGCCTCGGCTAGCGCCTCCTCGGCCATCACCACCCGGAAGGCGTTCAGCTCGGGGTCGAGCCGCCCGATCCGGTCGAGCAGCGCCCCGGTCAGCTCCCGGGACGAGACCTCCCCGGCGCGGATCAGCTCCGCCTGCCTCGAGATCCCCGCGAAGGCGAGGCCGGCGGCGTCCATCTAGCTCGGGGGCGCGGTGTCGTACTCGGCCATCGCGGCGTCGAGGCGCTCGCGCATCGCCTCGAGCGGGGCGGCGTCGGCGGCGTCGATCGCCTCGCCGGACAGGCGCCCGACGAGGTTCTTGATCTCGTCGGGATCGCGGTCGAGGTCGTAGAGCTCGTACTCGGGGGCGGCGTCGCCGGCGGGGTCGAAGTAGAGGCCGTACTTCCAGCGGCCGTCGCGGACCGCCCGCACCCGGTTCGGCTGCCCGGGAACCTCCTGCAGCGCGGTCCCGGCCTGGTGGTCGTCGTAGGTGAAGTGCATCGCGTCCTGGACGGTGGGCGATGCCGTCGCGCCCGCGAGCCACTCGTCCTCGGCGGCGTGGTGGGCGAGGACGGGGGAGAGGTCCCTGCCGTCGAAGCCGCCGTTCGTCTCGGCGCCGGCGATCGCGGCGAGCGTCGGGACGACGTCGACGAGGCCGGCGAAGGCGTCGGTCTCGGCGGGCTCGGGGAAGAGCCGCGGGCTCGAGACCACGATCGGAACCCGGATCGTCTCCTCGTAGGAGTTGAACGCCTTCTGCCGCAGGCCGCCGTGGGAGAGGCCCATCTCGCCGTGGTCGGAGACGCGGACCACGACCGTGCGCGAGCGCAGGGACCCGGGGTCGCCGGCGTCGCCGAGCGCGCCCAGCACGCGGCCGATCTTCTCGTCGATCACGCGGTGCAGGTAGGCGTAGAAGTTCACGTAGTCGAGCTGCGCGCGGCGGTCGCGCAGCGGCCCGAGGTAGGCGGTCATCCCCATCTGCATGATCGAGTGGACGCTTGGCTTGCCGCGCAGGTCCTCGTCGACCGAGGGCGGGAGCCGGATGCCGAAGTCGCGGAACTCGCCGAGGTCGTAGCCGCCGCGCTCGTAGGAGGCCGGGTAGCCGAGCACGTCGTGCGGGTTGACGAGCGAGACGACGAGGCAGAACGGCTCAGGCAGCTCGTCGGCGCCGAGGAACTCCTCGACCTGGCGCGTGTACACCTCGTCCCAGCCGACCTGGAGGGGTCCGGCGTTGCCGCCGCCGAAGTTCTCCGCCTTCGCGTTCTCGCCGGCGTCCGGCGGCACCCAGCCCGCGAACCCGAAATCGCGCTCGAGCCGCTCCGAGTCGGCGTCGGACCACTCGCCCCCGCCCGGGTGGGTGAGGTGCCACTTGCCGCGGTACTGGACCTCGTAGCCCGCCGAGCGCAGGAGCGTCGCCAGGTTGGGGATGTCGGTGGGGAGCTCGGGCTCGCGGCCGGACCTCGCCCCCATCCGCAGCACGCCGCGCCCGAAGCCCTTCAGCAGGCGCCGGCGCGGGGCGCCGGGCTTGCGCAGCAGGTCGGCGAGGTTGCGGACGACGTGCGGCGAGTTCTGCGGGTCGGGCTTCAGCCCCTCGCTCGTGTGGGTGAGCGTGACGCCGTGCCGGGAGGGATAGACGCCGGTGAGGAGGGTCGCCCGGCTCGGCGAGCACATCGAGGTGTTGGTGAAGCCGTGCCGGAAGCTCAGCCCCGTCCGGGCGAGCTCGGCGTCGTTCGGAGCCAGGTCGCGGACGAAGGACGGGTCGTCGGGCCAGTGGCGCGGGTAGCGCTGCTGGTCGGTGATGAGCAGGACGATGTTCGGTTGCGACACGGTGTCACATCCTCGCATGTCCCGCTCGTGGGCCGGGCTCGAAGCCGAGCCGCAGCTCCTCGACCGCGTAGATCCCGAGGGGCGTGTCGTAGACGGGTTCGGCCTCGAGCGCGAGGCCGGGCATCCGCGGCGCGAGGAAGGCGAGCGCCTCCTGGAGCTCGGCGCGGGCGAGGTTGGCGCCCAGGCAGAAGTGCGGCCCGGCGCCGAAGGTGAGCGGCTTCGCGCGCCCGCGCTCGGCGGTGATGTCGAAGCGCTCTGGCTCCTCGTAGGCCGCGGGGTCGCGGTTGGCGGCGACGGCGGCGGCGAAGAGCAGGGTGCCCTCGGGGAAGGTGACGCCGTCGTACTCGATGTCCTCGAGCGTGATCCGCGCCGTGATCGGGGTGATCGGCTCGTAGCGCAGGATCTCCTCGACCGCCTGCGGCGCCAGCTCGGGCCGCCCGGCGAGGAGCTCCCACTGGTCGGGATGGCGGGCGAAGAGGATCAGCGCGTGCGCGAGCTGGGCCTGGGTGGTGTCGACGCCGCCGACGAGGATCGCGCTGGTCAGGTGGACGACCTCGTCGGCGCTCAGGCGGTCGCCCTCCTCCTCGGCGGCGATCAGCACCGAGATCAGGTCGTCCCCGGGGTCGTCGTGGCGGTCGGCGATGAGGGCGCGCGTGTACTCGACGAACTCGGCCGCGGCGCGCTCGAGCGCCTCGCGCTCGTTCGCGACCTTGATCGGGTCGAACTGGCCCTGGATCAGGTTCGCCCAGACGCCGAGCCGCTCGGCGTCGGCGAGCGGGGCGCCCATCAGCTCGGCGATCATCCGCGCCGGGTAGGGCTTGGTGAGCGCCGCGGTCGCCTCGAAGGCGCCGCCGCCGGAGACGGGCTCGAAGAGGTCGGCGAGGTGGCGGCGCATCGCCGGGCGGTGGCGGTCCGCCGCCGGCGGGGTGAAGGCCGGCTGGACGAGCTTGCGGAGGCGGCGGTGGTCCTCCCCGTCGAGGTCGAGGAGGTTGCCCTTCAGGCGCTCCCAGAGCGGCCCCTCGGTCACGCCCTGCAGCTCGAGGATGCGGGTGCCCGGGAAGGTGGCCTTCGGCGTCCGCAGGAAGAAGGCGGCCGCCTCGCGCTCGAGCACGAAGAACCCGATCGGCTCAGCGCGCGCCAGCCAGCCGCGCTCGCGAGCGGCGCGGACCGCGTCGTGCCACGGCTCCCCGGTGAGCTCCGGGTCGGAGTAGTCGAAGGCCGGTAGCTCGAGCTCCGCGACCGCGGTCATCCGACGGGGCTGAGCGTGCCGCGGCTCTCGATCCCGCCGCCGCGGAACACGTAGTCGAGCTCCGCCGGTCCCACCGCGGTCAGGGTCACGGTCCCCGACCCCTTGCACTCGCCGCCCTTGCCGCGGTCGATCCGCTCGTGGAAGCTGTACTCGTCCCCGATCCGCCCCTCGTAGGTCCACTTGCCGGAGCAGTCGATGCCCGTGTAGTGCACCGTGTTCGGCCCCTCGGGCCCCGTGATCTGCGCCGCCACCGAGAACGGCTTCAGCCCCTTCTGGCGCAGCTCCCCGCGCCAGTCGCCGCCGATCGCGAACTCGTCCTCGGTCTGCTGCGATGCCGAGGTCGTGGCGAGCTCGCTCGCGCTCGGCTCCTCCTTCTCGCCGCAGGCCGACAGGGCCAGGGCGGCGACGGCCAGCAGCGCGATCGTGGTGGCGACCTTCATCGGCAGGGCGTCATGATGACGGTTCGGCGGGGCAGGTCGCCGGGTCGAGCTCGCCCGCGACCCTCCACACCGTGACCCCCCCCTCCTCGGAGACGGGCCGGAGCGGCGGGTCGTCGCCGAGCCACCCCTCCTCGGGCGAGTCGAGCGGCGTCGCCTGGTCGTCGAAGTTGAGCTCGGGCGAGGTGACCAGGTAGTCGAGGCCGGCGTCGTTCACCGCCGCGCGGAACTCGGCGCAGCCCGGGATCGCCGAGAACGCGCCCTTCGGGCCCTTGCGGCCGAGGTAGACCACCTCGTTGGAGAGCTCGCCGCCGTAGAAGCCGTAGCGGTAGAACCCGGCGGTGGTCCCGGCGAGCCCGATGCGAGCCCCGTCGAGCCCGTTGGCGAAACGCCAGGCCTCGTCGACGTGCGCCTCGGACTCGAAGCCCGCGAAGCGGTCCTCCAGGTACGAGTCCTGGATCAGGTACCCGGCGGCGAGGGCGAGCGCCCCGACGCCGGCGAGCGCGGCAGCGACCACCGGGCGCGGCATCCCGCGGCCGGCGAGGAAGAGGATCCCCGCGGGCAGCAGGACGAAGACGAACGCGATCCCGGCCCCGGCCGCCCGCTCGTCGGCGCTCAGCACGTCGAACGGATCGTTGGTGATCGCCAGCACCGCGAGCGTGCCGGCGAGGAGCGCCCAGCGCGCGGGCGCCGAGCGCGCGGGCAGGACGGTCGCGAACAACGCCAGGCCGAGGAGCAGCGGCGGGATCGCGAAGCGGACGTTGATCTCGAACGCGACCGGCATCCCCTCCGACCCGGCCGCACCAAGTGGGGTGAAGAGGTAGGCGAGCACGCCGAACAGGCCGACGGCGCCAAGCGCCCGCAGCATCGGGTCGGGCGGGTCGAGGCGGCGGACGAGCGCGATCGCCATGCCCGCGACCGCGGCGCCGATCACGACCGGCCAGAGCACCCCGAATGCGTCGTGGAGGCCGGGGCCGAACCACTCGCGCCAGACGTCGAAATCGGTCGCGTAGTGGGCGACCGAGAACGGCTCGCGCGCCTCGTCGAGCCGCTCCGGCCCCGGCAGCGAGAGCGGCCCCACCTCCGTGATCCACGGCAGCGGGTTGCCGGCCGCGACCAGGTTGCGCAGGTACCAGAACCCGCCGGCGGCGACCATCGGCACCCCGAACCGGCCCGCGCTCCGCCACCGCGCCCCGGTGGGCGCGAGCACCACCACCGCGACCGTCAGCGCGGCCACCGGCGCGAGCGCGGTCAGCTTCACGCCGCAGGCGAGCCCGGCGGCGACCCCCGCCACCGCGAGCGCCCCGCCGGGGACGGCGCGGACGGTTCCCGCGTCGCGGCGCCGCGAGGCGGTCACCAGGATCGCCGCGGCCGCGAGCAGGAGCGCCGCCGCGGCGACGTCGTTCTTGCCGGTCCCGGGCTCGCGGACGACGAGGTTGTGGGCCTCGACCAGGACCGCGACCGCGGCGACCGCGTGCGGGCCGCGGCCGTATGGCCGGCCGACGCACCAGGCCGAGAGCAGGGCGAGCGCGAGCCAGCCCAGGTTCAGGAAGAGGGCGAGCGTGTCGCGCTCGGTGAGGAGGATCGTCGCCCCGCCGAGCAGCTCGGAGACCTGCGGGTAAAACCAGTTCAGGAAGAGCGGGTCGGTCCGGACGAGCTCGGTCGCCGACCCCGATTGCGCGAACTCCGCGGAGAACGGCAGGTGGTACCAGCGGCTGTCGAAGTTGGTGATCGCGTTGTTGAGGCTCTGCTGCGTCTCGAAGCCCCAGTGCGCGAAGAGCAGCGCGGCGATGCCGAGCGTGACCACCAGCTCGAGGGCGGTGGGGGAGGGGGCGCGGAGCGGTTCGCCGGGCCGCGCCGGCCCCGAGAGAACGCCGATCGCGATCCCGGCGACCACCGCGACGGCGACGAAGACGCCCTCCTCGAAGAGGCCGAAGAGGCCGAGCAGCTCGGCGACCCAGACGACGAGGACGAGGCCGAGCACCGCCTCGGCCAGGCGCGCCGGCGCGCCGCTCCAGCCGGGCAGCAGCCGGCCGCGGACGCGGACCGCCGCGAACGCTGCTGCGCCGGCGACGAGGACGAGCTCCGCCGCGCCGGCGACGTACTCGCCGAGACCGACCGTCACGCGACGACTCTAGGCCGTGGAACGACTCATCCAGGTCGTGGCGCTACTTCGCGGAGTAGCTCGGATCGCGCAGGCCGTCGAGCATGAACTCGAGGTGGCGGCGCCAGACGCGGCCGGACGGGTCGTCCTCGGAGCGCGCGACGGCCCCGAGCCCGCACATCATCGTCGGGATGTCCTCTGGCTCGACCGTCTCGCGGATCGCGCCCGCGTCCTTGGCGTGGGCGATCACCGCCCGGGTCGCCTCGGCGAGGCCCTCGTCCTCGGCGATCGCCTCGCGGCGCTCGGCGCCGACCGCCTCGGTGATGAAGTCGCAGACCATCCGGTCCTCGGCCTGGATCTCGCCGCACCGCCAGAGCCACTCGCGAAAGCCGGCCCACGCGTCCTCGACCTCGAGCGCCTTCCGGGCGCCCTCGGTGAACTGGCGGAAGCGCTCGGCGACGAGCGCCTCGACGAGGGCGGTCTTGTCCGGGAAGTGGCGGTAGACCGTGCCGACGCCGACGCCGGCCTTGCGGGCGACGTCGGTCATCTGGGTCTCGTAGCCCTGCTCGCCGAAGCACTTCCTGGCCGCGGCGAGCACGCGCTCGCGGTTGCGGCGCGCGTCCGCGCGCAGCGGCTTCTCGGCGGTGGGCTGTTCTGTGACGGGGTTCACTTACAAACGGAATTCGAATTCCGTATAGTTCTTAACCGAAACCGGAACACCGCTTCCACTTTAACGGGTTTCGCGGGCGAGTTGTCCATTTGAGCGCCGCTCGTTCGTCGTAGAAGCGAAACCCACATCAAGGAGCCCAGATGACCGACCCAAAGACCGCACATCAACGGCGCTGGATCGCGCTGGTGCTGCTCGCCGCGGCGCAGTTCATCGTCGTCCTCGACGCCTCGATCGTCAACGTCGCCCTGCCGTCGATCGGCGAGGCGCTCGACTTCTCCCAGGAGAACCTCGCCTGGGTGGTGAACGCATACGTGCTTACCTTCGGCGGCTTCCTGCTGCTCGGCGGGCGCCTCGCCGACCTGCTCGGCAGGCGGCGCGTGTTCATCGCCGGGTTGCTGCTCGTCGCCGCGGCGTCGCTCGCCGCCGGCTTCGCCTCCAACGAGGCCCAGCTGATCGCCGCACGCGCGGCGCAGGGCCTGGGCGCCGCGATCATCTCGCCGGCCGCTCTCTCGATCGGCACGACCACGTTCCGCGACGGCTCCGAGCGCAACAAGGCGCTCGGCGTCTGGGGTGCCGTGGCCGGCGCCGGCGGCGCCGCCGGCGTACTGCTCGGTGGGATCCTCACCGACGGGCTCGGGTGGGAGTGGGTGCTGTGGGTCAACGTGCCGGTCGCGTTCCTTGCGGCGGCCCTGGCGCCGGCCGTCCTGGCGGAGAGCC
>DASUSH010000110.1:0-10416 GCA_036375215.1 Solirubrobacterales bacterium | reverse complement strand
CGAGATGGGGATCCTCGACCCCTCGACGAAGAAGGCGCAGCTGACCAGGATGTTTCAGCTCTTCCCGCGCCTCGGCGAGCGGACCGGCCAGCAGGTCGGGACGATGTCCGGCGGCGAGCGCCAGATGGTCGCGATGGCCCGGGCGCTCATGCCCGATCCGAAGGTGCTGCTGCTCGACGAGCCGTCCGCCGGCCTCGCCCCCGCGTTCGTCGAGGCGATCTTCGAGAAGGTCGAGGAGGTCAACAAGGAGGGCGTCACGATCGTGATGGTCGAGCAGAACGCGCGCCGGGCGCTCTCGATGTCGAGCCGCGGCTACGTCCTCGACCTCGGCAAGGACCGCTTCGAGGGCCCCGGCAAGGACCTGCTCGACGATCCCAAGGTGGCGGAGCTCTACCTCGGCGGCACCGCCCGCGTCGACGCGGCGGACGAGGTCCCTCCGGAGGAGCGGATCGGCGAGGCCCCGGGGACCGACGAGGGCCGGCGCGAGAGCTAGGGCCGCCGATGGCAGCACGGGGCGGGACGGTGTCCTCGAATCCTTCCACTCACCTGCCGCCGGCACCCGCCCCCTAAAACGACGAAGCGGCCGGAGCCCGAAGGCTCCGACCGCTCCTTGAGCTCCGTGGGACCGTCCCCTACTCGTTGGGGTTGGCCACCTCGACCTCGTCGATCGCCTCCGGAGCGTCGTCCGAGAACTCGTAGATGTCGTAGACACCCGCGGTTGCATCACCGGACGAGTCCATGTCGATCGCGCCTGAAGCGCCCAAATAGTCGATGTCCTCTCCGTTCTGGAGAGCCTCGATCGCATCCGGGAGCTCCTGCCAGGAGTACTCCGTACCGCCCGGCCCGGAGATCGTCTGGACGACCTCCGCCATGTCGGCGCCCTCCGTCGAACCCGCCGCGACCGCTGCCAGATAGCAGAGGACTACCGCGTCGAAGTTCTGAGCGTCGAACGTCTGCCGCTCGACGTCAGTGGGCTCCGCATCGACGTACAGCTCGTCGAACGCCGTCGAGGCCTCGCCCTCATCGGGAGCGCCCGGCGCGGTGCCGCGGAGGCCGTTAACGGCATCCGAGCCCGCACCCTTGGCGAGATCACCGGAGATCAGGCCGTCGGTGACGAACGTCGTTCCCGGATCGAATCCCGCCCGGACGAGCGCCGGGCCGACCTTGTTGTAGGTCTCCGGGAAATCGACGATCACGAGCGCGTCGGCGTCACCGCCCACCAGGGTCTCCGCATCGGAGTCGTAGTTCGGCGCCTTCGGGTCATAGATGACCTCCTCGCCGACCGTGCCTCCGAGCTCCTCCCAGGCCGCGGTGAACGTGTCCGCGAGCCCGTTGCCGTACGCGTCGTTACGCGCGCCGACGTTGACGGTCTTGCCCTCGGCTCCACCGAGCTCCTCGTCGATGAAATTGGCGAGCGTCGGACCCTGGAACGAGTCCGGCGGCGACGTCCTGTTGACGAGGCCGTCGTCGTCGAGGCCGGTGATCTCATCGCTCGTCGATGCGGGCGAGATCAGCAACGCCTCGTCCGGGATCGCGACCGATTCCGCGGTCGGGATCGTGTCGGCGGACGCCCAGGCACCGGCGATACAGCTGGCGCCCTCGGAGTCGACCAGCTTGCGAGCGGCCTGGACCGCGCACTGCTGATCGGCACCGCCGCAGTTGTCCTCGTGGACGATCTCGACCGTGTGGTCGACGCCGGACTCCTCGATCGCGGAATTGATCTCATCGATCGCGAGGTCGGCGGCTTTCTCACCCGGAGGACCGAAGTCGGCCAGGTCACCGCTGAGCGGCAGCGAGTCGCCGATCGTCAGATCAAGCGTCTCTTCACCCCCCGCGATATCGGCGGTCGTGCTGCCACCACCGTCGTCGTCATCATCATCCCCGCAAGCCGTCAGCCCGAGTGCGAAAACCAGGATGACGAGCGCGGGAAGAACAAGCCTGAGCTTGCTCATGCAACCTCCTCTCTCATGGACGGCGGCACCCTATACCCAGCCGCCATTAAACGCCATTCATAAACGGATGGTCAACCGCAGCCTTGCAGGAAACCGATCCCACTTTCTCGCGCGCCCGCAGCCGGAGGCCGCGTGTCCGGAGGGCAGTGACTAGACGATGCCGGACGGCGCCGGATCGACCCCGCCACCACCACCGCCCTCGCCGGGGACCGGGATCCGGCGCCACTCGGCGATCTCGCCGTCCTCGATCCGGAACGCGGTGCTCGCCACCGACCCGGTGCCGGCCCCGCAGCTCCCCTCCCCGGGACGCTCGCGCAGCCGGAATGTCGCGAGGACGAGCCCGGCGTGGCCTTCGGCGCGGACCAGCTCGGCGCCGCAAGGCAGGCTCTCGTTGAAGCGGACCGCGTCCTTGCGATCCCGGATCCGGAGCGCCCCCGGCCCGTTCTCGGCGACGCTCGGGATCGCGAAGTAGGAGGCCGCCTCGTCGACGTCGCCCATGGCGAGCGCGGCGGCCCAGTCCTCGATCACCTGGACCGACTCCGGATCGGCGCCGCCGGGGATCCCCTCCTCGATCGTGATCGTCGGCGTGTCCTCGCCGCAGGCGGCGAGGAGGAGACAGGCAGCGAGGGCCGGGATCAGGCGGCGGAGCATGGCTGGATGATCGCAACTGGACCATCCTTCCCCCATGTGCGAACATGTGTTCGCCCATGGAGAGCACGGTCACCTGCGTCCTCATTCCCCGCTTCCCGCTGCTGGCAGCGGCGGCCACCCGGCAGGACCTCCTCTCCAAGCCGCTCGCGCTCGCGCCCGAGCCGGGGGGCGAGGCGAAGGTCGGCGAGGTCTCGGGGCCGGCGGAGGCCTACGGGGTGCGGGCGCGGATGAGCCTCGGGGAGGCGCTGGCGCGCTGCCCGGAGCTGGTCCTGGTGCCGCCCGATCCGGGCCGAGCCGACGCGGCGTGGGAGCGGGTGCTGCGCCGGCTCGAGGGGATCGGCGCGGCGGTCGAGCCGGGGCGGGCCGGCGAGGCGTTCTTCGAGGCGCAGGGCCTGCGGGGGCTCTGGGGCGGTCATCTGGAGGGGGTGATCGCGAAGGCGCGGCGGGCGGTCGGCGCTCCCAGCCGGATCGGCGCGGGCACCACCCGCTTCTGCGCCTTCGCCGCCGCCGGGAGGGCGCGGGCGCGGCGGGCGCAGATCGTGCCCGCGGGGGCGACGCGGGCCTTCCTCGCCCCGCTCCCCGTCGAGCTGGTCGGCGAGCGGCTGGCCGCGCCCGGGGCCGGCGCCGGGAGCCGCGACGCCCTGGCGGCCGAGCGCCTGGCGGAGAAGCTGGTGGCGGCGCTCGAGCGGCTCGGGGTCGCGACGCTCGGCGAGCTCGCCGCCCTCCCCGAGCACGCGGTCGCGGACCGCTTCGGCGCGCTCGGGCTGCGCGCCCGCCGGCTCGCCGCCGGCGCCGACGAGCCGCTTCGCCCGCGACGGGTGGCGGAGGAGCTCGTCGAGCGGCTCGAGCTGCCCGAG
The DNA here is from genome assembly GCA_036375215.1 of Solirubrobacterales bacterium. Classification (GTDB taxonomy): domain Bacteria; phylum Actinomycetota; class Thermoleophilia; order Solirubrobacterales; family 70-9; genus DASUSH01. The sequence continues at coordinate 6,956 of DASUSH010000110.1, read as the reverse complement.
GCGGCCTCCGGCCAGCAGCTCGGGCGCGCGCTCGAGCTGCTCACCGACCGCCTGCTCGCCCAGCGGGCGCGGCGCGGGCGGACCCTGCGGCGGCTGCGGCTCGAGGCGCGGCTGGCGGCCGGCGGAAGCTGGCGCGCCGAGGCGGCGCTGCGGCGGGCGAGCGCCGACGTCGTCCGCCTCCGCCTCGCGCTCGAGCCGAAGCTCGGCGAGCTCCCCTCCCCCGCCTCGACCCTGGCGCTGCGCGCGCTCGAGCTCGGGCCGCCCTCGGGCGAGCAGCCCGCGCTCGCCCGCTCGCAGGCGGAGCGCCGCCGCGAGCGGCTCGGCGAGGCCGTCCGCCAGGTGCGCGCGGCCGCCGGCCGCGACGCCCTCCTGCAGGTGCTCGACGTCGACCCCGACTCGCGCGTGCCCGAGCGGCGCGTCCTCCTCGCCCCGTTCCCGGAGCCGGGGGGTGGCGAGGGATGAAAGCGCGCCGAGGGACGTTGGGCAATGAGGGAGAGGGCCGGCTCCGCACCACCGACCCCCTGGCGGGCGGCAGCCCCGTGCGGCCATGAGCGAGATCGTCTACGGCCCTCGGCCCGCCGACGTCCGCGCCGGCGAGGACGGGGTGCCGACGGCGGTCGGGCCGGTCGTGGTCGACGCCGTGCGCGAGGAATGGGTGGTCGAGGACCGCTGGTGGACGCCGCGGCCGCTCAGCCGCCGCTACTTCGAGTTGGCGCTCGCCGACGGGCGCTGCGTCGTCGTCTTCCGCGAGCCCGACGGCGACGCCGGGCGCTGGTTCTCGCAGCGGGCATGAGCGCATCGACGACAACCGGGGCCCGGCCGGACTCGGGCGCGGCAACCTTGTTGAGGGGATCCGGCCGGGGTTGTTCCTACGTCGAGCTCCACACCCACTCCTCCTACTCCTTCGGCGACGGCGCCTCGCTGCCGGAGGAGCTCGCGCTCGCCGCCGCCGAGCGCGGCCACGGGGCGATCGCGCTGACCGACCACGACGGGCTCTGGGGGGCGATGGAGTTCGCGCAGGCCTGCACGCACTACGGCGTCCGCCCGATCACCGGGATGGAGCTGACGGCGGAGCCGGAGGGACCTGTCCCTTTGGGGTCAGACCCCTCGGGTGACAGGTTCCACCTGACCCTGCTCGCGGCCTCGGCCGAGGGCTATCGCAACCTCTGCCGGCTCGCGACCCGCGCCCACGCGGGGACCCGGCCGAAGCCCGGCCGCGAGCCCCTCCCCCCCGCCGTCGCCCTCGACGAGGTCGAGGCGCACGCCGAGGGGGTCGTCTGCCTCTCCGGCTGCGCCCGCGACGGCGCCCTCGCCGGCCGCTGGGCGCGGGGCGAGACCGCCGCCGCGCAGGCGCTCGGGCTGAGGCTCCGCGACGCCTTCGGGCGCGATCGCTTCCGGGTTGAGCTGCAGCGCCCGCTCTGGCGCCACGACCGGGCCCGCAACCGCTGGCTCGAGGGCGTCGCCGGGCGGCTCGGGGTGCCGGCGGTCGCGACCGGCAACGTCCACATGCACGACCCCCGGCGAGCGCGGCTCCAGGACGCGCTCGTCGCGGTCCGGCTCGGCGGCACGCTCGAGGAGACCGAGCCGCGACGGCGCGGCAACGCGAGCGCCTGGCTGCGGCCTCCGGCGGAGACCGCGGCGACGCTTCTCCGCGACCACCCCGAGGCGGTGGCCGAGTCGGGGCGCCTCGCGGAGATGCTCGAGTTCGACCTGACCCGCGACCTCGGCTACCGCTACCCCGGCTCGGAGGACCCCGGCGCCGACCGAGCCCTCGCCGAGATCTGCGCGGGCCGGCTCGAGCACCGCTACGCCGGCACCCCGCAGCTCGACGACGCCCGGCGCCGGCTCGCCGAGGAGCTGCGGGTGATCCGCTCGCTCGGGCTCTCCGGCTTCTTCCTCCTCCACTACGACCTGCTCGAGCTCGCCCGCGAGATCGCGGCCGAGGTCCGCGGCCCGGACTCGGCGCGGATGCTGCTGCCCCCGGGCCGGGGACGGGGCTCGAGCGTCAGCTCGGTCGTCTGCTACCTGACCGGCCTCTCGCACATCGACCCGGTCCGCAACGAGCTCTTCCTCGGCCGCTTCCTGAACGAGGAGATCACGGACGTCCCGGACATCGACCTCGACTTCCCGCGCGACATCCGCGAGCGCCTGATCCCGCGGATCCACGAGCGCTACGGACCGGAGCGCTCGGCGCTCGTCGCCGCCTTCCCCACCTACCGCTCGCGCAGCGCGGTGCGCGACTTCGGCAAGGTCCTCGGCCTGCCACTGGGCGAGGTCGAGCGGGTCGCGCGGATGGTCGACATGTACGACCGCCGCGAGTCGGTGGGAGAGGACATGGCCGAGGCGATCGGCAGCACCCGGGCCGGGACGCAGCGCTGGCGCGAGCTCGCCGAGCTCGCCCGCGAGGCCCACGGCCAGCCCCGCCACGCCTCCCAGCACCCCGGCGGGATGGTCCTCTCGACGCGGCCGCTCACCGACATCTGCCCGGTGGTGCCGGCGGCGATGGAGGGCCGGCAGATCGCGCAGTGGGACAAGGACTCGTGCGCGGACGCCGGCTTCCTCAAGATCGACCTGCTCGGGCTCGGCATGCTCTCCGCGGTCGAGCGTGCGGTCGACGAGATCGCGCGCACCCGCGGCGAGTTCGTCGATCTCTCGCGGATCCCGATGGACGACCCCGAGACGTTCCGCGCGATTCGCGCGGCGGACACGACCGGGGTCTTCCAGATCGAGAGCCGGGCGCAGATGCAGATGCTGACCCGCTCGCTGCCGGAGACGCTCGACGACATCACCGTGCAGGTCGCGATCGTGCGGCCGGGGCCGATCCAGGGCGGCGCCGTCCACCCCTACCTCGACGCGCGCGAGAAGCTGCGCGCCGATCCCGGCTACGAGGTGCCCTACGCGCACCCGGCGCTCGAGCCGGTGCTCGGCGACACGCTCGGGGCGATCGTCTTCCAGGAGCAGGTGCTGCAGGTGGCGATGGCGCTCGCGGGCTTCACCGCGGGCGAGGCCGAAGGACTGCGGCGGGCGATGAGCCGCAAGCGCTCGGAGGCGGCGATGATGTCCTACCAGGACCGCTTCCTCGCCGGCGCGATCCGGAACGGCGTCGAGCCCGAGGTCGCCGAGCGCGTCTTCGAGCAGGTGGTCGGATTCTCGGGCTTCGGCTTCCCGAAGGCGCACGCGGCCGCGTTCGGCCTGCTGGCATATCAGTCGACCTGGCTGCGGGTCCACTACGGCCCCGAGTTCCTCTGCTCGCTCCTGAACGAGCAGCCGATGGGCTTCTACCCGCCGGACGCGCTCGTCCACGAGGCGCAGCGCCGCGGGATCGAGCTGCGCGGCGTCGACGTGAACGCGAGCGCGGTCGACTGCACGACCGAGGACGGCGGGGTGCGGATCGGCCTCGGGTACGTGAACGGCGTGCGCGAGGACGAGATGGGGACGCTCGCCTCAGAGCGCGAGCGCGGCGGCGCCTTCGCCGACGTCGGTGACCTCGCCTCGCGCTCGGGAGCCAGCGCCGACGCGCTCGAGCGGCTCGCCTGGGCGGGCGCCTGCGACGGGCTCGAGCCGGGCGGGCGGCGGGCGGCGCTGTGGCGGCTGGGGATCACCGCCGGGGCGCTGCCGAGCCGAAATAACCGGATTGCCGGCAGCGGCGGGCAGACGGCGGACCAGCTCGCCCTGCCGCTGGCGGTGCCGGCGGCGCCGCGCCTGCGCGAGCTCGGCGAGTGGGAGCGGCTCGTCGCCGACTACTCCTCGACCGGGATGACGCTGGGGGAGCACCCGATGGGCATCCTGCGGCCGAGCCTCGACCGGACCGTCGCGACGAGCGCCGACCTGCGCCGCATCAAGGACCGCGCCGAGATCCGCGTCGCCGGCCTCGTCGTCGCCCGCCAGCGGCCGGCGACCGCCAAGGGGATCCTCTTCATGCTGCTCGAGGACGAGCACGGCACGATCAACCTGATCGTGCCCCCGCAGGTCTACGCGAAGCACCGCATGGTGGCCCGGACCGGGCCGCTCCTGCTCGCCCACGGCCGCCTCGAGCGCCGCGGGGCGAACATCAACCTCGTGGTCGCGCGGCTCGAGCGCCTCCACCGGCCCGACCTGCCGCCCGCCGAGGTCCGCCAGATCGAGCCCTCGGTCGGGCGCGAGACGGGGCGCGAGACGGGCGCCGAGGCCGGCGATCTGGAGGCCGCGCTACCCGCCGTGCACAGCTTCGGCAGGCGCGGATGAGCCCATCCCTGCAACATCCCTTGCAGAACGTATGTTCTGTCCGGAGCCGAACGTAGCTTCCCCACCCATGAGCAAGCTGAGAGAACAACTGATGGACCGCGCAGCCGGCGCGGTCGACCTCTTGATCGATTTCGCCACGCTCGGTGAGTACGGGTTCGAGCCCGTCGCAGCATCGGGCGCGGGCGCGTGCGAAGGCGCCGCCGCGGCTACCGCCGCGGACGGTTGGGAGGCCTTCGGGCGCGCCCGGCGTGGCGGATGCGAAGCTCGCCGGACCCCCGATCCCGGCTGCATCGCCGCCCTGCGCTAGCGCTGCCTCCTGCGCTGGCCAGGGCCGGCGGCTGCCGGGCGCCCGGCATCCAGCCGCGCCCACCGGCCCTGCGGCTAGGGTCGGCGCCGTGGCGAGCTGGAGCGAGATCGAGTCCGCGGCGCCGGAGCTCGCGAAGCGGGCGCGGGACCACCTCGAGGCCCACACCCACCTGACCCGGCGACGTTGCGAACGGACGGCAGCCCGCGGATCAGCGGCTCGGAGATCCAGCTCGCCGACGGCGAGCTCTGGTTCGGGAGCATGTGGAAGGGGTGAAGGCGCTCGACCTGCGCCGGGACCCCCGCTTCGCCCTGCACAGCGGCTCGGCAGTCCCGGAGGGCGGCTGGGAGGGCGACGCCAAGCTCGCCGGGCGCGCGATCGAGGTCGACGACTCCGACCTGAAGCGGGCGCGCGGCGGCGGCTCCGGTGACGGCGACTACCACCTCTTCCGCGCGGACATCACCGAGCTCGTCGTCGTCGGGCTGAACGACGGGCGCACGAGGATGGTGATCGAGGCCTGGCACCCCGGGCGGGGGGTCGAGCGCCGGGAGCGCTGAAGACGTTGGCCGCGAAACGATGCCGTGAGCATCGAAAGTCGGCCAACGTCCGTCGTTCCCTACGCGCCCGCGACCCGAGGCGCGGTCAGTCCGCCTCTCCCCGGTCGATCGCCGCGATCAGCTCGCGGCCGACCTCGAGGGATCGCCGCAGCGTGTCGCGGTCGAGGCTCTCGGGCACGTCGCTCGGCGTGTGCAGGTTGGGGATGGTCTCGTCCTGCGCGCTGAGGGTCATCGCGCGGCCGCCGCGGGCGAGCACCGGCGTCGTGTCGTAGGTGAGGCCGGCGGGGACCTCCTGGCGCTCGAGGCCGAGCTCGGGACGGCGCTCGGCGAGCTCGCCCGCGAGCCGGACGAGGCCCGCGTCGGCGGGCCAGCGGCGAAAGACGCCCTCCTGGCTCAGATAGCGAAGGGTCGCCGGCGCGCCGACGCCGTCGAAGTTGAGGAAGATCCAGCCGCCGGTGTCGCGCCGGCGCAGGAACTCCTGGGCGCCGAGCAGTCCCGCCTCCTCCCCGCCGGTGGCGAGGAAGACGAGGCGCGTGTTCGCCGGCCGGTTCGCGGCGCGCTCGGCGATCAGACGGGCCGCGACAGCGACGCCCGAGGCGTTGTCGTTGGCGCCCTGGACGTCGGATCCCCGCAGCTCCCGCTCGGCCAGCAGGGCGAGCCCCGCCGCCGCGACCGAGCGCGCCGCGGCGAGGAGCCATCGGCCAGGGCGTGAGCGGGACAGGAGCGGCTCCGCCGCCCCGACCAGCACGCCCAGCGACTGGAGCGTGATCCAGCGACCGAGCAGGCGCGCGGCCCCCGGGTGGAAGAGCAGGCCGGATCGCGAGCTGTCGAGGTGGCTCACCAGGCAGAGCGTGCGGCGGGCCTCCGCGCGCGGCTCGAGCGTCGCGACCAGGCTGCGGCCCTCGCGCCTCGCGAGCAGGTCGGACACCGGCGTCGTGCGGAGCTCCCCCTCGAGCGCCATCGCGCCCGCCGCTGCCGCCGCGATGCCCGCGCGCGTGCGCCGCAACCTCGGCGGCAGGAGCGCCGGCGCCACCGCGGCGGCGAGGATCAGGCCGTACGGCCAGGCGAAGCTCGAGTAGCCCGGATACGGCTCGGTCTCGGCGTCGACTCCCTCGGCGCGCAGCTCGCCGCGCATCGCGGTCGCGGCGACAGCCTCCGATCGCGAGGTGGGCCGGCGCGGACCGACCTCCTCGCAGAGCAGGGTGATCCAGCGCTCGACGTCTTCGACGTCCTCGCCGGATCCGACGGCAAGGGCCTCCGAGGTCTCCATCGCGGGCGACAGTAGCGCACGAAAAAGGGCCGCCCCGTGGGGCGGCCCTCAATCAAAGAACCGGCGGCGACCTACTCTCCCAGGCAGTTGCCCACCAAGTACCATCGGCGCAGAGAGGCTTAACGGCTCTGTTCGGAATGGGAAGAGGTGTTTCCCTCTCGCTATTGCCACCGAAATCGTTCGAGGCCGGGCCGGCCCCGGCGAGGCTTGAAAACTGCACGCAAGGACGGTCACGGGCGCGGAAACAAAGTATCCGTCAAGCCCTCGACCCATTAGTACCGGTTTGCTGAGGACATTGCTGACCTTGTACAACCGGCCTATCGACCTGGTGATCTACCAGGGGTCTTACTCCCTCAAGGGGATGGGAGAGCTCATCTCGAGGTCGGCTTCCCGCTTAGATGCCTTCAGCGGTTATCCGATCCGCGCGTAGCTAGCCTGCAGTGCCCTTGGCAGGACAGCAGATACACCAGAGGCGCGTTCATCCCGGTCCTCTCGTACTAAGGATGACTCCTCTCAACTCTCCAACGCCCACAGAAGATAGGGACCGAACTGTCTCACGACGTTCTGAACCCAGCTCGCGTACCGCTTTAATGGGCGAACA
>DASUSH010000109.1:0-17854 GCA_036375215.1 Solirubrobacterales bacterium | reverse complement strand
AATTAAGGCATGGCCGAGACGCGCCTTGAGCTGACCAGGCGGCGCCTGTTCGGCATCGACCGGACCGGTCCGGACCCGCGTGAGACGCGGTCCGGCGAGCCCCTGCGCCCGTTCACGATCCCGAACATGGTCGGCTACGCGCGCCTCGCCGGCCTCCCGGTCTTCCTCTACCTGGCTTTCGAGTCCGGCGACGGGCGGAGCTTCTGGTCAGCGGCGGTCTTCTGGCTGATCGCGGTCGGGGACTTCGTCGACGGGTTTCTGGCCCGCGCCACCGGCCAGTACAGCCGCATGGGCGCGCTCCTGGACCCGATCATCGACCGGCTCACGGTGCTCTCCGGCTGCGCCGTCTGCTGGCACTTCGACCTGCTCCCGAAGTGGGGCCTCGCGATCGTCGTCGCCCGCGAGGTGGTGACGCTCGCGATCGCGCAAGCCGGCCTCAACCGGGGCATCGACATCGAGATCAACTGGCTCGGCCGGATCGGCGTCTTCTTCGTCATGGGCGGCATCTTCTTCGCGCTCGCGGTCTCGGGCTGGGTCCCCGAGGCGCTCTTCGTCTTCGGGCTCGTGGCGGCGATCGCGGCCAGCTTCTTCTACGTGCGGGCCGGGTTCGCGCGCCTGCGCGAGACCTCGCCGCGCAAGGCCTGACCCAACCTTCAACCTCGGGTCGAACCTTCGGCTGAGCCCCGGTATAGTCGCTGGGCGCGTACGCTGAGGACCAATCCACCCGGCCTGACTGGAGCGGCATGCACGAGAAGACCAGCGCAATGGAGGAGACCTTCCCCGACATCGGCTCGATGTCCAATCAGGACCTGAAGGACCTGATCACGCAGTTGACGAGCGAGGAGCGCGAGGTGTCGTACCGGCGCCGCCTGCTGCACGGGAAGATCGACATCCTGCGCGCCGAGCTCGTCAACCGGCTGCGCTCCAAGCGCGAGGCCGGCGACACCCTGATCACCGGCGACGACGTCCAGGCGCTCACGGACATCCTCGCCGGCAACGCCCCGCGCGAGGAGCGCGCCCCGAAGGCCGCCGGCTCGCAGGGGCCGTAACGGGGAGGGGACGGGAACCGTGGCTCTTCACTGCCCCGAGTGCGGCTTCGTCAACCCCGAGGGCGCCAACTACTGCCAGAAGTGCGGCGCATACCTCGGCCGCGGCGAGGCCGAGGGCGAAGAGCCCACGACGATGACCTACAAGGTCGACGAGACCGGCGAGCTCCAGCCGATCGACATCGACGCCGCCGTCGAGCAGGCGGGCGCCGCCCTCGTGATCCGCTCGGGCGGCGGGCGGGCGGGCGAGAGCTTCACGATCGACCAGGACCGGATGGCGATCGGGCGCACCCCGGACGCCGCGGTCTTCCTCGACGACGTCACCGTCTCGCGGAACCACGCGTTGCTCGTCCACCGCGCCGACGGCTATTACATCGACGACCTCGGCTCCCTGAACGGCACCTACGTGAACCGCCGCCGGATCGAGTCCCACAAGCTCGCCGACGGGGACGAGATCCAGATCGGCAAGTTCAAGTTGAGCTACCTGGAGCGATGAGGATGGGCGTGGCCACACAGCGGACAGACGGACGCCGGGGCGACGAGCGTTCGGCCTCGCGGCCGCGCAAGGCGCTCACGATCGGCGCCGTCTGCAAGATCCTCAGCCAGGAGTTCGAGGACATCTCGATCTCGAAGATCCGCTACCTCGAGGACCAGAAGCTGCTCACGCCGCGGCGCACGGCGGGCGGCTACCGCCTCTACAGCCAGGCCGACGTCGAGCGGCTGCGCACGATCCTGCGCCTCCAGCGCGACGAGTTCCTGCCGTTGCGCGTGATCCGCCAGGAGCTGGCGGCCGGCGTCGAGCCGAGCGGCGGCGACAGCCGGCCCTCGACGGCGAAGATGCGGCGCGCGGTCAGCGTCGACGCCAACTCGACGACGATCGACGAGGACGAGGTGCTGGAGGAGACCGGCACCTCCGAGCAGCTCCTGCGCGAGCTCGAGGACTTCGGGATCGTCCAGCCGCAGCGCCGCGACGGCGTCCGGATCTACGACGAGACCGACGTCGAGATCGTCCGCGCCGCCGGCGAGCTCGCCCGCTTCGGGGTCGCCGGGCGCAACCTGCGCGTCTTCCGAACGAGCGCCGACCGCGAGTCGGCCCTGCTCGAGCAGCTGCTGGGCCCGGCGCTGCGCTCCCGCAGCCAGGCACGGCGCAAGGAGGCCGTCGAGAACCTGGAGAGCCTCGCCGCCGTCTGCACCCACCTCAAGCACCTTCTGCTCGTGCGCGACCTGCGCCGGCTGAAGGCGTAGGCGAGCCCCGCTCGCCCCCCGCGGCGCCGATGCCGACGGTGAACAGACACCGGGTGGTCGCCGCCTCCGTGGCGCGCGTCTGGGACCTCGTCTCCGACCCGTACAACCTGCCGCGCTGGTGGCCGCGATGCGTGCGCGTCGAGGACGTCGGCGGGGCGGGCGCCGGGGAGCGCCGGGCGCGCTGGACGGCGGTCATGGAGACCGAGAAGGGCCGCACGGTGCGCGCCGACTTTCGCTGCGTGAGCGCCGCCGAGGAGGAGCGCTACGTCTGGGAGCAGGAGATCGAGGGATCGCCGTTCGAGCGCATCCTCGCCGCCTCGAGCCTGCGGATCGACCTTGCTCCGGCGGATGACGACGGCGCGCGCGTCTCGCTGCGGAGCGTGCAAAAGCTGCGCGGCCTCTCCCGCCTGGGCTCGCCGATGATGCGCGGCGGCTCGGGCCGCAACCTCGACGCGGCCCTCGACGGGATCGAGGCGGCGCTGACATGAGCCCGGCGCCGCGGATGAAATGGTGCGGCTGGGGGGAGCCCGACAGGCGGCTCCAAATCCCAGACTCGGCGCGGGCGGTGCTGCACGAGCGGCTCGGGCCGGCCGACCCGACCCCGCCCGTCGAGCTGGCCGACGTGAAGGTGAAGCGGCGGCGCTCGGTGCCCGCGGCCGTGCTCGAGGCCGCCGGTTCGGACAGCGCCAGCACCGAGCGGGAGGACCGGATCGCGAACGCTTACGGCCGCGGCTACGTCGACCTCGTCCGCCTGCGCGCCGGCCAGCTCGAAACCGCCCCAGACGCCGTGATCACGCCCGCCGACGCGGACGGGGTCGTCGCCGTGATCGAGGCCTGTGGCCGCGAGGGCGTCGCCGTGGTGCCCTTCGGCGGCGGCACGAGCGTGGTCGGCGGCGTGGAGGCCCTGCGCGGGGACCACCGCGCCGTCGTCAGCCTCGACCTGCGCCGGATGTGCGGGGTCCGGGTCGACCGGGCATCGCTCACCGCGGAGCTCGGCCCCGGCCTACGCGGCCCGCAGGCGGAGTCGGCGCTGGGCGGGCACGGCCTCACCCTGGGTCACTTCCCGCAGTCGTTCGAGTACGCGACGATCGGCGGCTTCGCCGCGACGCGCTCGGCGGGCCAGGCGTCGTGCGGCTACGGGCGGTTCGACGAGGTCGTCACCTCGCTGCGGATGGCGACCCCGGCGGGCGAGCTCAGCACCCTGAGGACCCCGCACACCGCGGCGGGCCCGGCGCTCCGCGAGCTCGCACTCGGTTCCGAGGGCGTCCTCGGGGTGATCACGAGCGTCACCGTGCGGGTCCGGCCCGCCCCCGAGGCGTCGCGCTACGAGGCCTGGATCGCGCCGAGCTTCGAGGCGGGCGCGGAGATCTTCCGCGAGCTCGCCCAGGCCGGCGCGATGCCCGACGTGCTGCGCCTCTCCGACGAGACCGAGACCGAGGTCTCGCTCTCGCTGGCGGGCGGCGGCGCCGGGCACAAGGCCCTCGGCGCGTACCTCGGCCTGCGCGGCCGGCGCGACGGCTGCATCGTGATCGCCGGCTGGGAGGGCGAGCCGCTCGCGGTCGAGCGCCGCCGGGCCGTCGGCGTCACGACCCTGCGCCGCGGCGGCGCGATCTCGCTCGGCACCCGCGGCGGCGAGTCCTGGAAGCGCGGCCGCTACGAGGGCCCGTATCTGCGCGACGAGCTCATGGACCTCGGCTACCTGGTCGAGACCCTGGAGACGTCGCAGACCTGGTCGCGCCTGTCGCAGACCTACGAGGCCGTTCGAGGTGCGCTGAGCGCCTCGCTGGAGGCCCAGGGCACGCCCGGGATGGTCTGGTGCCACATCTCCCACGTCTACCGCGACGGCGCCTCCCTCTACTTCACGTTCGTCGCGCCCGGCCGCCGCGGCGAGGAGATCGAGCAGTGGCGCGCCGCGAAGGCCGCGGCGTGCGACGCGATCGTCGCCACCGGCGCCACGATCACCCACCACCACGCGGTCGGCCGCGACCACGCCCCCTACATGGAGGCCGAGGTCGGCGCCGTGGGGCTCGAGGCGCTCCGGGCCGTGAAGGACCGCCTCGACCCGGCCGGGATCATGAACCCGGGCAAGCTGCTTGAGGGGTCTGACCCCAAAGGGACAGGTCGGCCTGCCACCTGAGGGGTCTGACCCCAAAGGGACAGGTCGGTGGCGCCTACGGCGCCGGGGTGGTCGGCTCGAGGTCCTCGGGGATCGCGGCGCCCGCGCCGCCGCCGGTGCCCTCGGGCGGGGCCAGGTCCTCGGCGCCGCCCGGCGGGGTCTCGAGGCGCGGGATGCGGCCGCGGAGGATGCTCTCGCCGGAGTAGTCGAGCAGGACCTCGCGGCCCTGGAGCGCCTTCTGGATGTCGCCGGCGAGCGCGCGATTGTCGACCAGCGCGATGTCGACGGACTGGGTGCGGACGACGACGGGCAGCGCGGACTGCGGGATCGGGAAGCGGTCGTCGAAGCCGCCGTTCTCGGTGATCGTGATCGGGGCAAGCGGGTAGCCGCGGTCCTCCTCGAGCAGGAACCAGACGACGTAGGTCTGGCCCTCCGGCGGGGCGTCGAGGCCCGCGAGGCGGAGATCGAGGAAGGGCTGGGTCTCGTTCGCGATCCCGAAGATCGCCTCGCCACCGGCGTCGCCGCCGCCGGCCGGGCGCAGGTTGACGGTCGTGACCTCCTCGCCGACCTCGCCCTCGGCGGTCGTCGTGGTGGCCTCCGGGGTGGCGCCCTCGTCGTCGCTGCTGAAGACGCCCGCGATCGCGAGGACCGCGAACAGCAGGATGACGGCGCCGGCGGCGAGCCCGGCGAACATCCGCGTCTGGTGCGTCGATAGCCCGGCGCCGAGGCGCGATACGCGGGACTCCCCGGCCGCGTTCTCATCCTCGGCTTCGACGTCGCCGCCGGGTGAGGCCGGGCTGACGGCCGCGGCCGCGGCGCGCCGGCGCTTCTTCGGCTGCGGCAGGTCCGGCAGGTCCGCGTCGGGCGCCAGCAGGCGCAGCTTCGCGCTCAGCTCCTCGGCCTGCGCGAGCGCGGCGGGGTCGGACTGGAGATGGCGGACAACGTCCGCGCGGCCGATCGGGTCGGCCTGGCCCAGCAGGTAGTCGGTGAGGCCGACCTCGCGGTCGGGGTCTGAGCCGCCGAGCTCCTCGAGCGCGGCGCGGGCGCGCCTGCGGGCATCGTCGCGGGAGCCGCCGAGCAGCCCGGCGATGTCCTCGTAGCTCTGGCCGCGCTCGAGGAGGAGCTGCAGCATCGCGCGTTGGTCCTGGGCGAGGGCCATTGGTCGCGGAAGCCTAGTGATGTCGCCTCAAGCGAGCCGCAATTGGGGTGGACCCGCCCGCCGCTGACATAGGCTCCGCGGCGGTGCAGGCCTGGTTGGCAGCAGCCATCGCGAGGCGACCCGCGCTGTTCCTGGTCGCGAACCTGGTGCTAGCGGTCGCGCTCGGGGCGCTGGCGCTGGGCGCACCGGATCGCGTCGTGGTCGGCGGTGGGCTCGAGCGGGGTGGGGAGGAGGAGAGCCAGATCGTCGTCGTCCTCACCCCGGAGGGCACGCTCACGCCGGCGGTCGCGCGCCAGGCCGTGAGCACGGTCGAGAGCGGGCTCCTGGCCGACGGCGCGGTGGCCGCGGTCGAGCCGCTCGAGACCGGGCGCGGCGAGGACCCGGTCCTCCTCGTCACGGCCGGCGCCGGTACCGCCGCGGAAGCGCAGAGCGCCGCCGAGCGCGTCACCGGGCGGATCGATCCGGGCCCCTTCGAGGTGGCGGTTGGGGGCGAGGCCGGGGTCCAGGCGCTCGCCCGCGAGCAGGTGAAGGACGAGCTCCCCGGCCTGGCCCTGCTCGCCGCGCCCCTCGCCCTCCTCGCGCTCGGCTTCGCCTTCGGCCTCCGGCAGCTGGCGGCGCCGGTGCTCGCCGCCGCGACCGCGGCGCTCGGCGGGATCGCGGTGCTGCGCCTGGTCCCGGCGTCGCTCGACCTGGCGGCGACCGGGATCTCGGTGGCGGCGATCGTGGGGATCGCGGTCGCGATCGAGGCCTGTCTCGCGGTGCGGCGCGCCCACGCCGATGCCGCCTTCGCCGGGCCCGAGGCGATGCTCGCGGAGGCCCTGCGCGGCGCCCTCCCGCGGGTCGCGTGGGCCGGCGGCGGGGGCGCGGTCGCCGCCGCGCTCCTGTTCGCGATCCCGCTGCCCGCGGCGCACTCGGCGGCCGTCGGGGGGATCGCGGCGGCGCTCCTCGCCGCAGCCTGCGCTCCGGTGGCGATGGCGAGCGCGCTGGCGCTCGCGCCCGCGAAGCCACCCGCCGAGCCGGCGCGAGACACCGGCTCCTCGGGGGCGGGGGAGCGGGCCCGGGGCGGAGCCCTGGGGCGGGTCGGCGATGAGATCGCCTACCGGCCGGCGCTCGCCTGGATCCCGGCGGTGCTCGCCGCCGCCGCGCTCGGCCTGGCGACGGCGCCGGCGTTCGATGCGGACGCGGTCGCGCTCGCCGCCGCCGACCTCGGGTCCGGCTCCGAGCCCGCACGCGTCGCCGGGCTCCTCGCCCGGGAGCTCCCCGCCGGGGAGGCCGAGCGCCTCGCCTCCGGGACCGAGCGCTCCGCGACCGGGGCCGCCGAGCTCTTCCGCACGCGGCTGCCCTGGATCCTCGGCGCGATCACGCTCGCCGGCCTGCTCGCCGCCTACGCGCCGTCGCGGTCGGTGCGCGAGGCGATTGCGAACGGGATCGGCGCGGCGCTGCCCGCGGGCGCGGTCTGCGGACTCCTCGCGCTCGCCGCCGACGGCTCGCTGCCGTTCGAGCTCGGGCCGATCGGCGAGGCCACGCACGCCGGCGTCCTGCTGGCGGCGCTCGCCACGCTCGGCGCGGTCGGCGTGGCGCGTGCGGCCTTCGCCGCCGCCCGCTCGGCCATCACCGGCACCCTCGTCGCGGGCGCCGCCGCCGGCGCCCTCGCCGGCGCCCAGCTCGACGCGGTCGCCCAGCTCGGGGTCGCCGTCGCCGCGGGGCTCGTCATCGACCTCGCGCTCGTCCGCGCCGTGCTGGCGCCGTGTCTGGAGCGCGCACTGCCCGCTAGGTTGGCGTGATGAGCGACGACCCCGCCGGCACCGGGATCGGCGGCCTGAACGAGGTACTCGGGATCGAGCTCCTCGAGCCCGGGGACGCCGACGGCCGCGCTCGCGCCGAGGTGGCCGAGCGGATCCTCCAGCCGTACGGCCTCGTCCACGCCGGCCTCTACTCGGCGATCGCCGAGACGATCGCCTCGGCGATGACCTCCGCCGCCGTGTCGGAGCGCGGCGAGGTCGCGATGGGCCAATCGAACACCGCCAACTTCCTGCGCCCGATCACCGCCGGCACCGTCCACGCGAGCGGCCGCGTCATCCACCGCGGGCGGACCTCCTGGGTGTGGGACGTCGAGTGCGCCGACGACGAGGGCCGGGTCGCGGCCGTCGTCAGGGTCGTGATCGCTGTGCGGCCGCGCCCCGGCGGTTAGGCCTTTCGGCGTGGACACCCTGATCGCCGCGGAGCGCGGCTTCTCCGGGGGCGATGCCTACGTCGCCGGGCTCGTCTTCGTCGGGTTCGCGATCGTCGCCGCGATCGGGGCGCTCTCGCACGAGCGCGAGCGGGCGTTCTCGGCCAGCCTGGTCTACCTCGCGCTCGGGTTCGCCGCGGCGGTCGCGATCGAGGTCGTCGGCCTCGACTGGGTCGATCCGCTCGACGAGCCCGAGGTTGTGGAGCGCGTCACCGAGCTGGCGGTGATCATCGCCCTCTTCGCGACCGGCCTCAAGCTCGACCGCCCGTTCGAGTGGCGGGCTTGGTCGGGCGTCTCGAGGCTGCTCGCGCTGGCGATGCCGCTCACGATCCTCGGCGTGGTCGTCTTCGGCACGCAGGTCGCGGGGCTCTCGCTCGGCGCGGCGATCGTGCTCGGGGCGATCCTGGCCCCGACCGACCCGGTGCTGGCGGGCGACGTGGGCGTCGGGCCGCCCGGCGACGAGCACGAGCACGAGCCGAACTTCTCGATCACCGGCGAGGCCGGCCTGAACGACGGCCTCGCCCTCCCGTTCCTCTTCCTCGGCCTGTTCGTGGTCGACCCCGGTGGCACGAGCTGGCTCGGCGAGTGGCTGCTCGCCGACGTCCTCTACGCGATCGTCGCCGGCGTCGCGATCGGGGTGCTCCTGGGCTACTGCTTCGCGGCCGCCGCCGTCCGCCTTCGCGACCGGCAGCTCCTCGCGACGGCCTTCGACGCCTGGCTCGCGGTCCCCGCCGTCCTGGCGATCTACGGCCTGACCGAGCTGGTCGGCGCCTACGGCTTCATCGCCGCGTTCGCAGGCGGTCTCGCCTTCCGGCGCTACGAGCACGGGCACGACTACAACCGCCGCGTCCACGAGGGCGCCGAGGTCGCCGAGAAGTTCGGCGAGCTCGCCGCGATCCTGCTGCTCGGCAGCATGCTCTCGGTGACCGGTCTCGGGGCCCCGGGTGTCTCCGGCTGGCTCCTCGTCGCGGTCCTCATCCTCGTGATCCGGCCGGTGGCAGTCGCGATCTCCTCGATCGGATCGCGGCTGCCCCGCGGCGAGCGCCTCTTCATGGCCTGGTTCGGCGTGCGCGGGATCGGCTCGCTCTACTACCTCGCGATCGCCGTCGGCTCGGGGTACCTCGCCGCGGGTGAGGCCGAGACCGTCGCCTGGACCGCGATCGCGGTCGTGATCGGCTCGATCGTCGTCCACGGTGTCACCGCGGCGCCGCTCACCCGCCGCTGGCTGCCCCCGGAGGCGATGAGCCGGGGGATCGCCGACCGCGAGCAGCGAGACGGCTAGCGCCCGAACCCGTTCGTGATCGGCAGGCGCCGGTCGCGCCCGAAGGCCTTCGGCGAGATCTTGATCCCGGGCGGCGCCTGGCGGCGCTTGTACTCCGAGCGGTCGACCATGCGGATCACCTCGTCCACGACCTCGCGGTCGATCCCGTCGGCGGCGGCGATCTCCTCCGGGCTGTGGTCGCGCTCGACGTAGTCCTCGAGGATGCGGTCGAGGATCTCGTACGGCGGGAGCGAGTCCTCGTCGAGCTGGCCCGGGCGCAGCTCCGCCGACGGCGCCCGCTCGAGGACGGAGGCCGGCACGAGCTCGCGCCCGGCCTGCTCGTTGCGCCAGCGCACGAGCGCGTAGACGAGCTGCTTCGGGACGTCCTTGACCACGGCGAACCCGCCCGCCATGTCGCCGTAGAGGGTCGAGTAGCCGACCGAGAGCTCGCTCTTGTTCCCGGTCGTCAGGACCAGCCAGCCGAAGCGGTTGGAGAGCGCCATCAGGAGGTTGCCGCGGATCCGCGCCTGCAGGTTCTCGGCGGTGACGTCGGGGCTCGGCTCGTTCCGGGCGGCGTCGCCGGGCGCGCCCGGGTCCGCGGTCTCGCGGTCGAAGACGGGGTTCAGGAGCGCGGCGTAGGACTCCATCGAGGGGCCGATCTCGAGCTCGATCGCCTCCGCCTCCAGGTTGGCGGCGATTTGCCGCGCGTCCCCCTGGGTCTCGTCCGAGGAGTGGGGGGAGGGCATGACCACGCAGCGCACGCGGTCGGCCCCGAGCGCGTCGACCGCGATCATCGCGACCAGGGCCGAGTCGATCCCGCCGGAGAGCCCGAGCACGACGTGCTCGAAGCCGTTCTTGCCGACGTAGTCGCGCAGGCCCATGACGAGCGCGGCGTAGACCTCGGCCTCCTCGGGCTCAAGCGGCTCGGCGAGTCGTGGCTCGGCCGCGGGGCCCGGGGGCTCGGGGCACTCGACCGCGGCGATCGTCGTTGCCTCGATCGCGCCGGGCCGGCTCTCGGTCCCGTCCTCGGCGCCGCCGCCGGGCGCGGGCAGCTCGAGGTCGGCGACGAGCAGCTCCTCGTCGAACTGCGCCGCCCGGGCCAGCGTCTCCCCACCGGCGTCGACGACCAGGCTGTGGCCGTCGAAGACGAGCTCGTCCTGGCCGCCGACGGTGTTGCAGAGAGCGTACGCGCAGCGGGTCTCCAGGGCGCGTCCCTGGACCATCCGCTCGCGCTCGGCGGGCTTGCCGCGGTGATAGGGCGACGCCGAGAGGTTGACGATCAGGCTCGCCCCGGCGATCGCCTCCGAGGAGGCCGGCGGGCCGGGGAACCAGATGTCCTCGCAGATCGTGACGCCGACGCGGATCCCGCCGATCTCGATCAGCGCCGCGGTCTCGCCGGGCTCGAAGTACCGGCGCTCGTCGAAGACCCCGTAGTTGGGCAGGAGCATCTTGCGGTAGGTGCCGAGCAGGGCGCCGTCGCCGAGGACCGCGGCCGAGTCGTAGAGCTCGCCGGCGCCGCCCCGCTCGGCGAAGCCCACGAGCGCGACGACCCCCTCGAGGTCGGCGGCGAGCGCCGCGAGCTCCTCCTCGATGGCGGTGAGGAAGTGCGGCTTCAGCAGCAGGTCCTCGGGCGGGTAGCCGGTGATCGCCAGCTCGGGGAAGACGACCAGCTGGGCGCCGGCGTCGCGCGCCTCGCCGATCCGGGCGCGGATCATGCCGGCGTTGCCCTCGACGTCGCCCACGACCGGGTTGATCTGGGCGAGGGCGAGGCGCAGGGTTCGCTGTGCGGCGTGCGTGGCGATTCCCGGATTATCCCCGGTCGGGATGCGCACAACCGTCGGTCAGCCGGCGAAGCCCGCGCGCAGGGAGGCGATCCGCGCGCAGGACGCCCCGACAGCGGCCGGGTCGAGCTCACCGCGCTCGGCCGCCGCGACGAGCTCGCCGAGGACGTCCGGGCGCGGGTCGAGCGCGAACAGGAGCAGGTCGGAGCCGCCCGCGGCGGCGGTGAGCGCGGCCTCGGGGGGCTCCTGGCTCGCGCGCACCGCGCCCGCGCCGAGGTCGTCGGTGATCGTCACGCCCTCGAACCCGAGCCCGCCGCGGAGCAGCTCGTCGGCGATCGCCGGGGAGCCGAAGGCCGGCGCGCCGGGGTCGAGCGCCGGATAGGCGGCGCTCGAGAGCATCACGAGGCCGATCCCCGCGTCGATCGCGGACCGAAACGGCTCCAGGTCGCCGGCGAGCCGCCCGCGCCCGCCCGCGACCTCGCTCGGCTCCAGGTCGGTGTTGGCGGCGGAGCGGCCGAGCCCCGGGAAGTGCTTGGCGGTCGCCTCGACCCCGCCCGCCCGCAGGCCGGACGCGAACGCGGTGCCGGCCGCGGCGACGCTCGCGGCCTCGTCGCCGAACGAGCGCGCGGCGACGAACGAGTCCGGGCTCGCCGGGACGTCGAGGACCGGGGCGAGGTCGACGTTCACGCCGATCCGCGCGAGCGCCTCGCCGGTGGCCAGGCCCTGCTCCTCGGCGGCGGCGGGGTCGCCGGCGAGCTCGGGCGGCGCGACGTCGGGCGGCAGCGACGCGAGCCGCTTGACCTCGCCGCCCTCCTGGTCGATCGCGACGACGAGCGGAGGGCCACCGGACTCGGCCGCCGCGGTTTGCAGGCGCTCGATCTCGCCCGCGAGCGCGCCCGGGTCCTGGCCCGAGGGCGGGAATAGCACTACTCCGCCGATCTCGCCCGCGCGCGCCTGGCGGAGGAGCGCCGGGGTCGCCTCGCCCTCCATGCGGACGACGAGGCGCTGCCCGAGCCGGCGCCTGAGGTCCCGTGGCGCGTCGCCGGCGCACTCCGGCGGGACCGCTGCCCGGGCCTCCGGGCGCGGGTCCTCGCCGCCCGAGGAGAGGGCGGCGATCGCGATCGCCACCGCGAGGAGCGCCGCGACGATCGCGGCCAGGGCGGCGCGCCGCCGGCGCCGATAGACCGGGTCGTGCTTCAGCGGCTCTTGATCGCCACGACCGTGCCCAGCGCGGTGAAGCAGATCGCGCCGAAGACGATCCACTCGGCCCAGTGGTCGAGGTCGAACGCGGCGGAGTAGGCGAGCATCGCCAATACGGCGAGCAGGGCGACGCTGAGCACGGTGACGTGGAAGCGCTCGCGCTCGAGCCTCTGCTCGTGGGAGAGCTCGTGGGTCGGCGTGCGGACGTGGTGCTCGTGGTGCGGCGGGGCCTGCGGGTCGTGCGGTTGTCCGGGATCGCTCATCGCGGGCGCCATCCTCGCATCCCCGGGGCCGCCTGTCACGCCGTCCGGCGGCCTGGGCGGATGTTGGCGACGATCAGGGCGACGACCGTGACCAGGTGGATCTGCCCGATGAGCGCCTCGGTGGCCGAGAGCGGCCGACGCCGCCATGCGCCCGCGAGGACGCCAGAGCGCCGGACGGCTCGGCGCGAATCCTCCCGCCGCCGCGCCGCCTAGCTTGCGGCGATGGCGCGCCGGCGGAAGCGGGGCTACTACCTGGTCGAAGGGCTCGACCTGCACGAGGAGATGGAGCGGCTGCGGGCGCTCCCGATCTTCGCCGGCGGCGAGCTCGCCAGGCGGCGGCCCGAGCTGCGCGTGCGGCGCCCGAGCAAGAAGCCGAACCGGGTCGGCTTCGCGATCCCCGGCGAGTGGCGGATCTCGGTGACCGCGTACCCGGGGATCCGCGCGGGCGACGCCCAGGAGATCCTCCTCCACGAGCTCGTCCACCTGCACGTCGGCGAGCTCCCGGGCGCGCACCGCTGGCACGGACGCGGCTTCCGGCTGGCGCTGCACCGCGCGATGGTCGAGGCCTACGGGCTCGAGGTCCCGCGGCCCCGGTCGATTCACCACGGCTACTACGCCGAGGCGATCGAGCGCGCCCGCGGGCCCGAGCAGCTCGAGCTGGCGGTCGCCGCCTAGCCCGGGTCCGCGACCGGGACCGGCGTGTCGTGCGCGGCCTCGGGGATGACGAGGATCGCGCCCTCGCCCGTGGGGTAGGCCTCCTCGCCGTGGTAGATCACGTCGAGGCCGACCGACTCCTCGTCCTCGGTGCTCCGCAGGCCCATGACGAGCTTGATGGCGGAGAGGATCACGAAGGTCGCGCCGAAGGCGTAGAGCGGGGTGAGGAGCGCGGCCAGGGCCTGGTCGCCGAGCAGGGAGGCACCGCCGTAGAAGAGGCCGTCGCCGCCGGGGGCGAGGCCGGCCGCCTCGACGCCGTTCCAGGCCTCCTGTGCGACGAGGCCGATGTAGAGGATGCCGAGCAAGCCGGCGAGGCCGTGGACCGCGAGCACGTCGAGCGTCTCGTCGACCCGCGTCCGCGGGCGGTAGGCGACGAGCAGGTAGCAGGGGATCGTGCCGACGACGCCGAGGACAAGCGCCCAGCCGGGGCTGACGAAGCCGCCCGCCGGGGTGATCAGGACGCAGCCGACGAGGATCGCGGTGGCGGCGCCGATCGCGGTCACCTTGCGGCCCCGGATCGCGTCGAGCAGGAACCAGACCGCGAGGGAGACCGCGGGGGTGAGCAGCGTGTTCGCGAAGGCGAGGATGCTCTGGTTCCCGGTGCCGAGGCCGCTGCCGCCGTTGAAGCCGAACCAGCCGAACCACAGGATCCCGGCGCCGAGCAGGACGAGCACGGCGTTGTGGGGCAAAAGCGCCTGGCGCCCGTAGTCCTTGCGGGTGCCGACCACGAGCGCGGCGGCGAGGGCTGAGAAGCCCGACGCCATCTCGACCGCCACGCCGCCCGCGAAGTCGAGCGTGCCGCCGTCGAAGAGGAAGCCGCCGCCGAAGACCCAGTGGGCGAGCACCGGATAGACGAGGATCGACCAGAGCGCGATGAAGACCAGGTACGTCGAGAACCTCATCCGCTCGACCACCGCGCCCGAGACGAGCGCCGCGGTGATGATGCAGAAGCTGCCCTGGAAGGCGAAGAAGACGAGGTGGGGGATCGTCTGCCCCTCCGCGTACGGCTCGAACCCGACGTCCTTGAGGAAGGCGTAGCTGAAGTCCCCGATGAACCCGCCGCCGTCGCCGAAGGCGAGCGAGTAGCCCACGAGCGCCCACGAGATCCCGGCGACGGACATCGCGGCGATGCACATCATGAAGGTGTTGAGGGCGTTCTTGGAGCGAACGAGGCCGGCGTAGAAGATCCCGAGCCCGATCGTCATGAAGATCACGAGCGCGGTCGCCATCAGCATCCACGCGGTGTCGCCCGAGTCGACGTCGGAGACCGCCTGGCCGACGAAGGTGAAGACGTCGGTCATCCCGAGCCGCCGTTCACCGGGGTGACCGCCGAGCTGTCGGTCTCGGCGGTGCGGATCCGGACCGCCCGCTCGAGCGGGAGGACGAAGATCTTGCCGTCGCCGACGTCCCCGGTCCGGGCGCCGTTGCAGATCGCGTCGATCGTGGCCTGCACGTAGTCGTCGGAGACGGCGATCTCGAAGCGGACCTTGTCGGACATGCCGATCTGGACGGTGGTGCCGCGATAGGTCTCGACCCGCTCGAGCTCGCCGCCGTGGCCCTCGATGCGGCTGATCGAGACGCCGCGCACCTCGGCGCGGTAGAGCGCCTCGAGCACGTCGTTGGCCTTCTCAGGGCGCACGATCCCGATCACGAGCTTCACTGGCGGGCAGTCTGCGCGCGGATCTCCATGGCCCTGCTGTCCAGGCGTACAGGATTTGATTCGCCCGGTTGTCCAGGGGGCGAACCGGCGGCCGCAAACACGGCGACAATGGGCCGATGCCCGCGCTCGTGATCACCGCCGACGACCTCGGCTACGCCCCGGCCTACGACGCGGGCATCGCCGAGGCCGCCCGGGCCGGGGCGATCGACGGCGCGAGCGCGATGGTCCTGCGCGGCGAGCTCGATCCGGGTCTGCTGGAGGGCGCCGCGGTGGCGGTGGGACTGCACCTGGAGCTCGACCGGGGCGGCCTCGCCGAGCAGGTGGCGCGCTTCGAGGCGGTCTTCGGCCGCGAGCCCGACTACCTCGACGGCCACCACCACTGCCACGCGCGCGGCCGGCCGGCCGTCGAGGTGGCGAACCTGGCGCGGGAGCGGGGCTTCCCCGTGCGCTCGGTGGACGCCCGCCACCGGCGACTCCTGCGCTGCAAGGGCGTGGCGACGGCCGATCGGCTGGTCGGGCGGTACTCCGAGCGCGATCCCGTCGTGCCGCCGGAGATCGAGGCCGCCGTCCGTGGCGAGGGCATCTGGGAGGGAGTGGTGGAGTGGGTCACGCACCCCGGGCACGCGGCCCGGGACGGCGCGTCCTCCTACGACGCCGGGCGCGAAGAGGACCTGCGGGTGCTCCTGGAGCTGGCCGAAGAGCCCCGCCTGCGCGCGGTCCGGGCCGGTTGGCGAGACATCGCCGGACGCGCCTGAGCAAAAGCGCCCGGCCGAGGCCGGGCGCTCTCACGCATCGGAGCCGTGCCGCGGCGTCAGGAGGCGGGCGGAACGACCGGTTCGTCGGCGGGGGAGTTGGTCTGATCGACCAGGCGCTTCGCCGCGTAGGGCTGGTCGCCCGGCTCCTTCTTCGGCAAGCGGGCCATGACGACGACCCTGTCCTGCGGGGCGACGTCGGCCAGGTCCTGTGCGCCGTCGGCGTTGGTGTCGGCGACGACGACCTTCGCCTCCGCGAGGTCGAACTGGACATCGGTGTCGACGAGCTCGGCCCTGCGGACGTGCTTGTTGCCGTGGTCGACGGCGACCGTGGTCCCGTCGCCGGCGTACGTGCCCTTGAACAGGTAGGTCACCGTCGGGTCCTTGCCGTGGCCACCGGCTCCGTCGGGCTTGCCTGCGCCGTCGGGCTTGCCGGTCGGGTGGTCCGGGACGGCCGCCGCGGTGGCGGGCACGGCGAGGGCGGCGACCCCGAGCGCCGTGAGTAGATACCGCTTGCTCTTCACATTTGCCTCCTTGTGACCGGGCCGCCTGCTCGAAACTTGAAGGCCCCGGGTTGCGTCCCGCCTAACGGCGGGTTTGCCGTTTCATAAGGGTCAGCATTCCTATCGTCACGTTGCGGGAAAAGCTTCAGTCCCGTCAGCGCCTAGGCCTTGCTGCGGGCCCGGCTACGGGCCTTCTGGCCCGGCCTCGGCTTCGCCGCCGGTTTGCGCTTCTTGCGCTTGGGCGCGGCAGTGGCAAGCGCGTCGATCTCGGCGTCGAGGTCCTCGGCGAGCGAGTCGAGCCCGGGCATCGCGTCGTAGTCGCCGACGAGGCCGAAGTTGACCTGGCCGTTGTAGCTCATGATCCCCACGCACACGGCCTGCCGCTGGGCCAGGGGCACCATCGGGAAGGTGGCGAGCATCTCGTTGCCGAGCAGGTAGAGCGGGAACTGCGGGCCGGGGACGTTGGTGACGACGAGGTTGAAGAAGCGCTGGCGGGACTGCAGGCGCGCGGCCTGGCCGACGATCGTCGGCGGGGCGAAGTCGGCGAGGCCGGTGAGGACGTCGGCGCCGGCGGCCTGGCGGGACTTCTTCAGGTCGCCCATGGTCTCGGTGACGATCCGCATGCGCTCGGCGGGGTCCTCGCACCAGACCGGGAGGCGGGCCATCATCGCCGAGACCCGGTTGCCGAGGGCGCCGTGCTCCTCCTGCGCCCGGACGCTGATCGGGACCATCGCGCGCAGCTCGAGGCCGGTGGTCGAGTGGCCGCGGCCGCGCATGAAGCGGCCAAGCGCGCCCGAGACCGCGGCGAGGACGACGTCGTTGACGGTGCCACCGAGTTTGTTCTTGACCGCCTTGAACTGGTCGAGGTCGCCCGGCACCCAGGCGAAGCGGCGGTAGGGGCCGATGTCGACGTTGAACGGGGACGCGGGGGCGGACATGCCGGTGCCGGCGAAGGCGCCGACCGCCCCGAACGCCTCCTCGGCCGCGGCGAGCGCCTGGCGCGGGCCGCGGACGAGGGCCCGGGCGCCGCGGACGATCTCGGCCGGGCTCGTGGCGCGCTCGATCAGCGCCTCGGCGAGGAGCTGGGCGTCGGACGGCTCCGGCGACGGCACCCAGTGCTCGCGCTCGGCCTGCTCCGGCGGCTCCGGGGTGGCGTCGAAGAGGACGGTGCTGATGTCGACGCCGGAGACGCCGTCGACCAGCGCGTGGTGGCTCTTGCCGACGAGCGCGAAGCGGTCGCCCTCGAGCCCGTCGATCAGCCACATCTCCCAGAGCGGCTTCGAGCGGTCGAGGCGCTGCGAGAAGAGGCGCGCGGCGAGCGTGCGCAGCTGCTCGTCGGTGCCGGGGTCCGGGAGCGCGGTGTGGCGGATGTGGTAGCCGATGTTGAAGTGCGGGTCGTCGGCCCAGACCGGTCGGCCCTGGCCGAACGGCACGAAGCGAAGCCGCTGGCGGAAGCGCGGGACCAGGTGCAGGCGCGAGAGGACGTGCTCGCTGAACGCACCGTATTCCGGCGCCGGGCCCGCGAAGATCATCGTCGAGGCGACGTGCATGTGGGCGCCGCCCTGCTCGAGGTGCAGGAACGAGGAATCGAGCCCGGAGAGCCGGCTGGAGCTCATCTCGCGACCCATCCTCTCAGACCGCGCGGCCCGGCGGGCCCGGGCGCTCGAGTAGCTCAGCCGAGCTGGAGCTGCAGCGATCCGGAGGCCTCCGCCCGGCCCTCGGGCACGGCGGGCGCCTCGCTCGCGTTCTCGCCCTCGAGGCCGGCGACCCCGACCCCGAGCAGGCGCACCGGCGCGTCGCGCTCGAAGCGCTCGAGCAGCTCGTGCGCGGTGGCGCCGACAACGGTGCGGTCGGCGGTCGGCTCGCCGAGCGTGCGGGAGCGCGTGAAGGTCCGAAACGGGGCGAGGCGGATCTTCAGGGTCAC
>DASUSH010000108.1:0-11912 GCA_036375215.1 Solirubrobacterales bacterium | reverse complement strand
GAAATGCCAGAGGTGCTCCTCGGGCGTCGGCTCGCGGCGCGACCGGGGCAGCTCGCCGACCGTCGCGTAGAGCACGTCGCTGGGGCCGTCGTACGTGACGTCGCTGAACGTGTAGGGGCCGACCCGGAGCGCCATACGCCCCCGGTAGGACTCGAACCCACGACCTGCCGGGTAGAAACCGGCCGCTCTGATCCAGCTGAGCTACGGGGGCAGTCGGCGGAGCCTAGTGGGCCGCCGAGGGACCTTCGAGGGCGAAGCGGAACCGCGGTCGTTGCGGTGCAATCGGGGCAGCCCAGCTTGACACGCCGGACTCGACCCATAGGATCGCCGCCGATGGAAGCCGCCGCTCCGCCACCCGCCGCGCAGCCGCCCGCCCCGGGCCCGCGCCCGCTCGACCTCGGCGCGGTCTTCAGCGAGACCTTCTCGACCTACACCCGGCACGCGGGCCCGCTCCTCGGCGTGGCCATCGCGCTCTACCTCGTCATCGCGATCATCGCCGGCCTGGGGTTCGCGGCGAACGGCTTCGTCGGGCTGATCCTCTTCACGATCCTCGCGGTCCTGGGGCTGACCCTCTACTCGGGCTTCGTCGTCCGCCTCGTCGAAGACGTCCGCGACGGGCGGCGCGATTCGACCGTCGGCGAGCTGCTCGAATCGGCGATGCCCGCGATCGGCCCGCTGATCGGCAACGGAATCCTGAAGGCACTCGCGGTCGCCGTCGGCTTCATCCTGCTGATCGTCCCCGGCCTGATCCTGCTGACGATCTGGGCGGTCACCGCCCCCGCGATCGTCGTCGAGCGGGCCGGCGTCATCGACGCCTTCAGCCGCAGCTGGGAGCTCGTCCGCGGCCAGGCCTGGATGGTCTTCGCGATCATCCTCCTGACCTTCCTGCTCACGCAGGCGGTGACCTACCTGCTCGGCGCGATCGGCGACGGCATCGGCGACTTCGTCGGCTACCTGATCTTCCAGGCGATCGCCGGCGCGATCACCGCCCCGATCGGCGGCCTCGTCGCGGCGATCATCTTCTTCGACCTCGGCGGTGGCCAGGCCGTCACGGCCGCCCCCGCCGCCCCCGCCGCCGCACCCCCGCCCCCGGCGGCCCCGGCGGCCTGAGCCGCGCCCGGTTCACGATCCGTTCACGTCCCGTCGCCCCCGGCGCGGGATCCTGAGGCCCTGGCCTTGGAGATCGAGCGGAAGTTCCTGATCGAGTCGGCCCCGGGCTGGCTCCCCGAGTGGCCCTCGGAGCGGATCGAGCAGGGCTACCTGACCGAGAGCGTGGACTCGGTCCAGGTCCGGGTCCGCCGCAAGGACGGCGAGGCGATCCTCGGCGTGAAGCGGGGCACCGGCCTGAGCCGCGAGGAAACCGAGGTCGCCCTCGCCGCCGGCGCCGCCGGCGAGCTCTGGGAGCTCACCGAGGGCCGCCGGGTGAGGAAGGCCCGCTACCGGGTAGACCACGAGGGGATGACGATCGAGGTCGATGTCTTCACGGACGAGCTGGAGGGGCTCGTCGTCGCCGAGGTCGAGTTCGACACCGAGGAGGCGAGCGCGGAGTTCACCGGTCCCGAGTGGCTTGGCCGCGAGGTGACCGGCGAGCGGGCCTACGAGAACGAGTGCCTCGCGGAGGAGGGGCTCCCGGAGGAGCCGCGATGAGCGAGGGACCGAGCCGGGATTACCACCTGAAGGGGTCCGAGGGCCCGGCCGACGGCGTCGAGCGCATCGCGCGCGAGCGGATCGAGAACGCGCTCGACGAGGTACGCGGCGCGGGCTCGGCGGCGTTCGCCGAGTCGGTGCACGAGGCGCGCAAGGACCTGAAGAAGGTGCGCTCGGTGTTGCGCCTGGTCCGCGACGAGCTCGGCGAGGAGGTCTACCGCCGCGAGAACGACCGCTTCCGCGACGCCGGGCGCCTCCTCTCCGGTGCCCGCGACGCCGAGGTCAAGCTGGAGACGATCGACATCCTCCGCGACGCGGACGACGAGATGCCGACGAAAGCCACCCTTCGCAAGTACATCTACTCCCTCGAGTCGGAGCGCGACGAGCACAGCCGCGCGGGCGCGGAGCGCCGCGAGCTGACCGAGCGCTTCGAGGCCGAGCTCGAGGCCGGCCGGGCCGCGCTCGGCGACTGGTCGCTCGACCGCGACGGCTGGGACCTGGTCGGGCCCGGCCTGGCGCGCAGCTACAGGCGCGGGCGAAACCGCTTCGGCGACGTCCGCGAGGACCCGAACGCTGAGAACGTGCACGCGTGGCGCAAGCGGGTCAAGGACCTCTGGTACCACCTGCGGATCCTGAAGCAGGCCTGGCCGAGCGTCATCGGCGAGACCGCCGACGAGGCCCACGAGCTCGCCGATCTGCTCGGCGACCATCACGACCTCGCGGTCCTCGCGGAGGACGCGCGCGGCCGGCCCGATCGCTTCGACTCGGCGGAGGACCTCGGCGCCCTGCTCGGCGCCGCCGAGCGGCGCCAGGAAGAGCTGCTCGGCGAGGCCCTCGGGCTCGGCGCGCGGATCTACGCCGAGAAGCCGAAGGCCTTCGCCGGCCGCTACGAGTCGTACTGGTCCGCCTGGCGCGCGGGTTAGCCGGCGGCGACGGGTTCCGCGACCACCTCGGCGGCGCCGGAGCCCGCGTTCTCCTGCTCGGCCTTCGCGGCCTCGACTAGCTGCTTGAACTGGATCACCTGGCCGGCCGCGCCCCAGCTGCCCTCGTCGATCTCGCGCATCGTGATCCAGACCCGCATCGAGTCCTCCTTGGTGAGGCCGGCGGCCTCGAGGACCGCGGCGGTGCCGCTCTCCACCATCTCGGCGCGGCGGCGGTCGGAAAGCGCGCCCTCCGGCGTCGTCACCATCACCCTGAAGGTCGGCTCCTCGACGGGCTTCCCGGAGGCGTTCACCGCGTGCGCCGGGAGCTCGTGCAAATAGACCCAGGTGATGCTGCGGAAGAACTCGGTGTCGGGCGCGCGCTCGGCGCGCAGCAGCGACGTGGTCAGGTCGTCGACAAGCTTGGCGCGGGCGTCGTCTTCGAGCGCGCCCTCCGGATAGGTGACGTCGATCATCGGCATTTGGCGTTGCTCCCTTCGCTCCGTTATATGACGGTCGTCATACCGTATCATGATGCGCGTCATAGGCGAAGCTCCATGGAATCGATCGTCCCGACAAGCAGCGAGTCCCGCCGGCGGATGATCCGCAGCGCCGCGGCGCTCTTTCGCAGCAAGGGCGTCGACGGGACCGCCTTCTCCGACGTGATCGCCCACAGTGGCGCGCCGCGCGGCTCGATCTACCACCACTTCCCCGGCGGGAAGGCCGAGCTCGCCGAGGAGGCGACCCGCTGGGCAGGCGAGTACGTCGCCGCGGGGCTCGCCGCGGGGCTCGCCGAGGACGACCCCGTCGCGACGGTGAGCGGCTTCGCCGGCGCCGTCGCCGCCGGGCTCGAGGCGACGGGGTTCCAGGACGGCTGCCCCGTGGTCGCCGCCGCGCTCGAGGGCCGGCGGACGCCGGGCGCCCGCGCCGCCGCCGGCGAGGCGATCCGCAGCTGGGAGGAGCTGCTCGCCGAGTCCTTCGAGCGCAAGGGGGTCGCGCCCGAGCGCGCTCGCTCGGTCGCGACGATGATCGTCGCCTCGATCGAGGGCGCGATCGTGCTCGCCCGCGCCCAGGGCTCGATCGAGCCGGTCGAGCGGGTGACGGCCGAGCTCGAGACGCTCGCGCGCGCCGCGCTCGCCGAGGCCGGCTAGGCCGGCTGCACGACGTAGTCGGCCGGGTCGAAGCGGCGCGTGCGCTGCCAGAGCCGCCAGGTGAAGCCCGGCCACCAGACCGCGTTGCGCCCGTTGCCGTCGAAGTACCAGCTCGCGCAGCCGCCCTCGTTCCAGACGCTCGACGCGAGGCGCTCGTCCGCCTCGCGGGCGAAGCCGTCGTAGACCTCGGTGCGCACCTCGACCGAGCCGATCCCGCGCGCGTCCATCGCCCGGATGGCGGCGAGCGCGTAGTTGATGTGGGCCTCGGTGGTGAAGATGATCGAGTTGTAGCCGCCGGCGCTGTTCGGGCCGACGAGCAGGAAGAGGTTCGGAAAGCCCGCGATCGTCGAGCCGAGGTACGCGCG
This sequence comes from Solirubrobacterales bacterium, assembly GCA_036375215.1. GTDB lineage: Bacteria > Actinomycetota > Thermoleophilia > Solirubrobacterales > 70-9 > DASUSH01. The sequence continues at coordinate 7,829 of DASUSH010000108.1, read as the reverse complement.
CGGGCTGCCGTTCCAGGCGTCGGCGAGGGACCGGCCGCCGCGGCCGCGGACGCGGGCGAAGGCCGGGTTGTCGAAGACGCGAAAGCCGGTGCCGAGGATGAGGGTGTCGATCTCGCGCTCGGCGCCGTCGGCGGTGACGATCGAGCGCGGGCGGATCTCGGCGATCGGGTCGGTGACGAGCTCGGCGTTCGGCTGGGTGAGCGCCCGGTAGTAGGTGTTCGACATCGTGATCCGCTTGCATCCGATCGTGTAACTCGGGGTGAGCTTCTCGCGGAGCCCGGGGTCGGCGACCTGGGACCGCAGGTGGCGGCGCGCGATCGCCTCGAGCCCGGACGAGAGCCGGCGGTTCACGATCGTGCCGATGACGGTCGACTCGTGGGCGAGGTAAAGGGCGTTGCGCAACGCCCGCTGGGTCGCGGGGAACCGCCTCCAGAGCCGGCGCTCGACGTCGGTCACGCGGCGATCGGGGTCCGGCATGACCCACGACGGCGTGCGCTGGAAGACGTGGAGCCTGCCGGCGCGTGGCTGGATCTCGGGGACGTACTGGACCGCGGAGGCGCCGGTGCCGATCGAGGCGACCCGCTCCCCGAAGAGGTCGTGGTCGTGGTTCCAGGCGGCGGAGTGGAAGCGCGTGCCCTCGAACGAGTCGAGGCCGGGGATGTCGGGGTCGGCGGGCTCGGTGAGCCCGCCCATCGCGGAGACGAGGACGTCGGCGCTCAGCGAGCCGCTCGAGGTGCCGAGCCGCCAGCGGCGCTCGCCCTCGTCCCACTCGGCCGCGGTGACGTCGGTGTCGAAGCGGATCTTCGGCAGGACGCCGAAGTCGGTGGCGCAGCGGCGCAGGTAGTCGCGGATCTCGGCCTGGAGGGGGTAGAACCGGGACCACTCCGGGTTCGGGGCGAACGAGTACGAGTAGAGCGCCGACGGGATGTCGCACTGGCAGCCGGGGTAGGTGTTGTCACGCCACGTCCCCCCCAGCTCGCCGGCGCGCTCGAGCACCACGAAGTCCTCGATCCCCTCCTGACGCAGGCGGATCGCCATCCCGAGCCCGGAGAAGCCGCTGCCGATGATCGCGACCCGGAAATGCTCGGCGCCCACCGGGACGGTCCGCCTACGAGGCCGGGGCCAGGCCCGCGGCGCGCGCCTTCTTGAATCCGCGCGAGAGGCTCGCGCAGCCGGCGATCATGAGCGCGCGCGAGGGCGGCAGCCGGTAACCGGCCCTGGTGTGGGGCGCGTACAGCGCCGAGCCGGGGTCGTCGCTCGTCATCCAGCCGGTGTGGATGCGCTGCTCCTGCCCGATCATCCGGGGCTGGAACCAGTGGGAGGTGAGGCCGGCGCGGCGGCCCCCCGCGGGCGCCGAGCCCTTCGGCAGGCGCAGGCGGAGGCCCTCCTCCTCGGCCTCGACCCCCGCCACCGGCACCACCTTCGGCAGGTCGTCGGACCCGCACCAGCCGAGCAGCGTGTGCGGCAGCTTCCCGGCCTGCGCGGCGATCTTGGCGACGTCCTCGCGCGGCCCGGTGCCGCCCCTCGGCTCGGCCTGTGGCTCGGGCGGTGGCGGCGGGTCCGAGCCGAACACCTCGGGCACGCCGTCGGCCGCCCCCGTCGGGTAGGCGACGACGCGCTCGACTTCGACCTCGATCGCGACCCGCTGCCAGTAGTAGACATCGAGCATGCGGCCGACGAGGCCGGTCGAGCGCGGGCCGAGGAACTGGTCCCACTGCGGGGTGATCGACTCGAGCCACTCGCGATCGGGCGTCGCCGAGAACGACGCCCGGCCCTGGACGAGGACGAAGCCCGGCCGGTCGGTGAGGCCGTGTTCGCGCGCGTGGTAGGCGACGGCGACGCCCGGGTTGCGCCGGACCCGGTCGAGCTTCTTCCAGAGGCCGAGCGAGGTGCTGAGCGTGACCGTCCCTCGCTCGCGGTCGCGGAGGCCGAGCGGGGCCATCGGCGTGATCACGACCCCCTTCGCCGGCGTGAGGTAGGCGAACCCTGCCGCGAGGTCCCCGCCGAGGATCTCGTCGATCTCGTCGCTCCATCCCACGCTCATGCGTCGAAAACTAGCGATAGGGTCATGCCCTTGCTCGGGTCAAGGGGCACAGGGGTGGCGGGTTGATCGGCCGCATCATCTGGTCCGTCGTCGCGTTGTTCGCGATCGCGGCGCTCGTCTACACGGGGATCTGGCACGTCGTCACGCTGTTCATCTGGCAGCACCCGATGCTGTCGTGGGTCCCGCTGCTCGTGATGATCCTCGTCGGCTACGGGGCCGGAGCGGTCGGCATGCTCGCCTCGAACCGCGCCGCCCCGGCGCCCGCGACCAGCCCGAGCGGCGAGCTCGCGGCGGCCTCCGCGGGAGCGGCCGCTCCGCCCGCCCGGCGCCGCCCGCCGTTCCGGTTCGGCTGGGGTTTTCTCGCCGGGCTCCTCGTGCTCTGCCTCGGCCTCTTCTTCACGCTGATCTCCCCGCGGGAGATGAGCCTCGATCAGATCGATTACACGGTCGTCGGCGAGCTCCCCGAGCGGACCCAGCCGCGCCTCCTCCCCCGCAGCGGGATCACCGACAACCAGGCCTTCCGGGACGCCGACGAGATCCACCTCGTCCGCGACCCCGAGAGCGGCGAATTGGCCTACACGGGCGAGTGGCGCTCGCGGTGGAACGGTGGCGAGTCCGGCGGCGTCGCGATCCGGCCGCTCGACGACCTGATCGAGGAGTCCGACATCCAGATGACCGGCTTCGAGCACTCGGTCGGCGGCATCACGCCGGGGACGCTCAAGGGCAAGGCGAACATCGACCACCCCTTCAGCCGCATCCAGTACCCGATCCTCGTACCCGACGGGAAGGACGACGCCTTCGCGATCGCGCCCTACGTGGGCTACGACGGCTTCCCGTTCCCCCAACCCGAGTTCGAGGGCGTGCTCGTCTACCACCGCGACGGCACGATCGAGGACATCTCGCCCGACGAGGCCGCCGAGCGGCCCGAGCTGGTCCGCACCGGCCGGATCTTTCCGGAGGCGCTCGCCCGGGCGCAGGCCGAGGCGCTCGCCGCCTCGGACGAGGTCGACGGCGAGATCGTCGACGGCGAGGGCAACAAGCAGCCGTTCCTGACCTCGATCGGCCCCGAGCGCACGGTCTGGCTGACGATCATCGACAGCACCGAGCCCCAGGGCGGGGTGAAGGCGCTCGTCCTCGCCGACTCGTCGACGGGCGAGACCGAGGTCTGGAAGCCGCCCGAGGACGAGCCGCTGGTCGAGGCCGAGGACGTGCTCAACAAGGCGCGAGCGCTGCCCCTGCGCTGGGAGGAGGAGCGGTGCTGCGACTCCGAGGGCGACAGCTACACGGTCACCCTGCGCGAGGTCGTCGAGCCGCGCCTCGCCTTCCGCGACGGCGAGCCGTACTACCTCGTGACCGTCGTGCCGACCGACGAGCTGGCGCTCTCGCGCGAGGTGGAGTACACCCTGCTGATCGACGCGCGCACCGGCAAGGAGCTCGACCGCTTCGAGCACGTGAACGGGCTCAAGGAGGACGTGCGCCTGCAGGCGTTCTTCGCCGAGGACGCGCGTGCCGATGACGAGCCTGACTAAGCGCCTGCCGTTCCTGCGGTGGTCGTTCATCCGCATGGGCCTGGGGATGAAGCGGCTGACGACCGAGTGGCAGGTCGGCGACGGGCGGGAGGCGGCGCTCGGCGAGTACGTCGTCGAGAACGCGCCCGCGGGCGACCTCGGCGCCGCGATCGCCGCCGTCGACGAGTTCGCCTACGGCCGCAAGTTCATGATCAACGTCGGCGACGAGAAGGGCGAGATCCTCGACGCAGCGATCCGGCGCACCGGGCCTCGCCGGCTGCTGGAGCTCGGCACCTACTGCGGCTATAGCGCGCTGCGCACCGCGCGCGCGATGCCGGCCGGCGCGCACCTCCACTCGCTCGAGTTCAACCCCGACAACGCGGCGATCGCGCGGCGGATCCTCGACCACGCGGGCGTCGGCGACCGGGTCACGGTGGTGGTCGGGACGCTCGGCGACGGCGGCAAGACGATCGCGGCGCTCGAGTCCGAGCACGGCTTCGCCGCCGGCGCGCTCGACTTCGCCTTCGTCGACCACGCCAAGGAGGAGTACTTGCCCGACCTCGAGCGGATCCTCGAGCGCGGCTGGCTGCACCCGGGCTCGGTCGTGGTCGCGGACAACGTCAAGGTGCCGGGCGCGCCGGAGTACCGCGCCTACATGTCCGAGCACGAGGGCCGCGACTGGCGAACGACCGAGCACTCGACCCACGTCGAGTACCAGTCCCTGATCAAGGACCTGGTGCTGGAGTCGGAGTACTCGGGCAGCTCAGACGACTGACCTAAATCGGGGCGCCCGGATTTGAACCGGGGACCTCGGCCACCCAAAGGCCGCGCGCTACCAGGCTGCGCCACGCCCCGACGCGAAAGCGATTCTAGGCGCGGGCGGCCGCGCCACCGCGATCACTAGGGTTCCGACGCGATGGTCGATGTCAGGCCGCTCGAGGCGGTCCATTACGAGCTGCGGATGGTGGGGTCGATGGGTGAGGTGACGTCGCCGCCCTACGACGTGATCACGCCCGAGATGCGCGCGGAACTGGTCACGCGCTCGCCGTTCAACGTCGTCGAGGTCGACCTGCCCCAGACCCGGGAGGGCGCCGATCCCTACGAGCACGCCGCCGAGACCTTCGACGAGTGGCTGCTCCAGGACGTGCTCAAGCGCGACCGCGAGCCGGCGATCTGGCCGTACGCGCAGGAGTTCACGGGGCCCGACGGGCGGCGGCGGACACGGCGGGGGTTCCTGGCGCGGGTCCGGCTCGAGCCCTACGGGCCGGGTGGCGTGCGGCCGCACGAGCGCACCCAGCCGGGCCCGAAGGAGGACCGGCTGCGGCTGACCCGGGCGACCCGGCACAACCTCTCCCCCATCTTCGCCCTTCACGCCGGCGACGCCTGGCGGCACCTCGAGCCCGCGCTCGGCGACACCTGGGGCGAGGCGACCGACGGCGACGGGACCGTCCACCGGGTCTGGCGGATCGACGAACCCGCGGTGCACGGGGCGGTCGCGGCCGAGCTCGCGGACTCCGAGCTCCTGATCGCGGACGGCCACCACCGCTACGAGACCGCCCGCGCCTACGAGGCCGAGGTCGGCGCCGACGACGAGGGACCGCACTCGTTCGTGCTGATGTCGCTGGTCTCGCTCGACGACCCGGGCCTCGCGGTCTTCCCCACGCATCGCCTCCTGCACGGCTTCGGGCAGCCCGAGTACGAGGCGCTCGGCGCCGGGCTGCGCGAGCTCTTCGAGATCGAGGAGGTCGGCCTCGAGAACCTCGACCCCGCGGGGGAGGACGGCCTCGGCGTCTTCGGCTACGCCGACTCGCACCACAGGCGGGGCTGGCGGCTGCGGCTGCGCGACACCGCGGCGCTCGCGCACGCGCTCCCCGACAAGCCCGAGGCCTACCGGCAACTCGACACGGTGATCCTGGAGACCCTCGTCCTGCGCGGCCTGATGGGGATGAGCACCGACGACATCGCCGCCAAGCAGGGCCTCGCGTACGACTCGGACCCGGCCTCCGCCGTCGCCTCGATCGAATCCGGTGAGCGCGACTGCCTGTTCATGCTCCGCCCCACCCCGGTCGACGCGGTCCGCGAGGTCGCCGCGTCCGGCGAGACGATGCCCCCGAAGTCGACCTACTTCTTCCCGAAGCTGCTGACCGGGATCGTCTTCAACCCGCTGAGCTGAGCGATGGTCAAGATCTACACGAGGAAGGGCGACGACGGCACGACCTCCCTCTGGTACGGCGGGCGCAAGCCGAAGTCCGACGCGCGGATCGAGGCCTACGGCGCGGTCGACGAGGCGGGCTCGGCGCTCGGCGTCGCCCGCTCGCTCTGCGGGCCCGACGACGCGGAGATCCACGACGACGTGCTGCGCCTCCAGCGCGAGCTCTTCGTCTGCGGCGCCGAGCTGGCGACTGCGCCGGAGGCGGCGGAGCGGCTCGAGGACGGCGTGAGCAGGGTCACCGACGCGATGGTCGCGGCGCTCGAGGAGCGGATCGACGCCTACATGGACCGGGTCGACCTGCCGCCGAAGTTCGTGATCGCCGGCGGCACCCAGCTCTCCGCCCAGCTCGATCTCGCGCGCGCGGTGATCCGCCGCGCCGAGCGCCGCGTGATCGCCCTGGGCGAGGCGGAGGAGCCCGCCGCGATCGTGCAGCGCTACCTGAACCGGGCCAACGACCTGGCCTACGCGATCGCCCGCTTCGCCGACGTCGACGACCCCGAGCTGTTCGAGGGAAGGAGCTGAGGATGCCCGCAGAGCCCGAGGTGAAGCGCGCGGTCGCGACGCGCCGCGAGGGCTACACCCACGACGTCACGATCCGCGGCCACACCGTCGTCGCCGACGAGCCCGAGTCGAACGGCGGGAACGACGCGGGGCCGACGCCGACCGAGTACCTGGCGATCGCGCTCGCCTCCTGCACGGCGATCACGGTTCAGATGTACGCCGACCGCAAGGGCTGGGACATCGGCGACCTCGAGGTCGTCTGCGAGTTCACGCCCGGCCCCCGCGGCGAGTGCGACGACTTCGACGTCACCCTCAAGCTGCCCGGCGGCCTGACCGAGGACCAGACCCAGCGGATCCACCGGATCGCCGGCAAGTGCCCTGTGCACCGCACCCTCGCCGCCGAGGCCAAGGTGACGATCACGGACCGCGTGGAGGTCGCCGAGTAGGTGGACCTGGGCATCGCCGAGAGGGTGGCGGCGGTGACCGGCGCGAGCCGTGGGATCGGCCGCGAGACCGCGCGCCAGCTCGCCGCGGAGGGGGCCAAGGTGGTGCTCGTCGCGCGCTCCGAGGGCGCGCTCGCCGAGGCGGCACGGGAGTGCGAGCGGGCCGGCGGCGAGGCGGCGACGCTCGTCCTCGACGTCACCGAGCCCGACGCCGGCGAGCGCCTGGTCGAGACCGCGACCCGGAGCTTCGGCCGGCTCGACGTGCTCGTGAACAACGCCGGGACGGCGCGCTGGCGCTCGATCGAGGAGGTGCCCGACGAGGACTGGCAGGCGGCCTGGGACCTGAACGTGATGGCGCCGATGCGGGCGATGCGGGCGGCGATCCCGCCGATGGCCGAACGCGGCTGGGGGCGGGTCGTGAACGTCGCGTCGACCGCCGGCAAGCGCCCCTCCGCGTCGATGCCCGAGTACTCGGTGGCGAAGTCGGCCGAGCTCTGCCTCTCCCGCCTCTACGCCGACCGCCACGCCCGCGAGGGCGTGCTCGTGAACGCCGTCTGCCCCGGCCCGGTCGAGTCGGAGATGTGGATGGAGGAGGGCGGCCTGCTCGACCAGTCGAAGGAGGCGGGCGGCCACGGATCGCGCGCCGAGGCGCTCGAGGCCGCGGGCGCGAAGCGGCCGATCGGCCGGCTCGCGACCGCGGAGGAGATCGCGAGCGCGATCGTTTTCCTCTGCTCCGAGCGCGCCGGCTACGTCGCGGGCGCGGCGTGGTCGGTCGACGGCGGCACGGTCCAGGTGATCATCTGAGCCTCGCCGCTCGCCTCCGCGACTCGCTGCTCACGAACGAAGAGGCGGAGGCGATCGACGCCCACGGCGGCACGGATGCCGCGGTGCTCCTGCCGCTCTACGAGGACGACGAGGGCCCCGGCCTGATCTTCACCGAGCGCCGCGCCGACCTGCGCCGCCACGCCGGCGAGGTCTCGTTCCCCGGTGGCCGCCGCGACCACGCCGACGAGGACCTGCACGTCACCGCCCTGCGCGAGGCCGAGGAGGAGATCGCGCTCGACCCCGGCGGGGTCGAGCTGGTCGGCGCACTGCCTCCGATCGGGACCTTCGTCACCTCC
>DASUSH010000107.1:0-20699 GCA_036375215.1 Solirubrobacterales bacterium | reverse complement strand
CCCCGGGCTTCGCCGGCGAGTCGCCGCCCTTGAGCTGGGCGATCAGCTCCTCGGTGCTCGGGCTGCCGGTGCTCGGCCGCTCGACGGGCGCATCCGGCTCGGGTTCTGGTTCCGGCTCGAGCTCCGGCTCCGGCTCCGGTTCCGGCTCGGGCTCCGGCTCGGGCTCCGGCTCGGGCTCCGGCTCCGGCTCCTCGAGCTCCCCGGCGTCGGCTACCGGCTCCGACTCCGGCTCGGGCGCGGGCTCCGCGCGCGGCGCCGCGGCTTCGCCGGCCGCGGCGTCCGGCCCGGTGCCGAGGGCGACCCCGAGCTCGTCCAGGGCCCGGCGGGCGCGCTCGATGCGCTCGCGCGCCTGGTCTTCCGCGAGCGCGACGGTCTGCTCGGCCCTGGCCTCGGCGTCGGCTTCGATCTCCTTCGCGCGCGCCTCGGCCTGGGTGACGATCTCCTCGGCGCGGCGCTCGGCGTCGGCGACGGCCTGCTTCGCTTGGCGCTCTGCCTCCTCGAGCGCGTCGCGGACGCGCTCGGCAACCGCCTCGGCCAGCTTTTCGGACTCCCCGCTTGCCACGGCCGCGCAGTCTATGCGGCGACTCTCGAAGGAGCCCGCCCTCCCCCGTTCGGGGCAACCTGTCCCTTTGGGGTCTGACCCCTTGGTCTGTGCCGGCGGCCTCGGGCGGTTCAGCTGAACCGCGACCGGCTAGCCGGTCTCGCCGATCACCTCGAGGTCGCGGCGGAGCTCCTTCAGCTCGTCGCGGATCCGCGCCGCCTCCTCGAAGCGCAGATCCTCGGCGGCGGCGATCATCTCCTCCTCGAGCTCGACGACGATCTTCGCGAGCTGCTCGGGGGTCTGGGTCTCGCCGCCGCGGTCGACCCGGCGCCGTCGCGACGGGGCGTTGCGGGTCTCCATCGAGAGGAACTCGGCGATCTCGGAGATCCCCTTCTTCACGGTCTCCGGGGTGATCCCGTGCTCGGCGTTGTAGGCGACCTGGATCTCGCGGCGCCGGTCGGTCTCGCGCAGCGCCGCCCGCATCGCCTCGGTCTCGCGGTCGGCGTACATCAGGACCTTGCCGCCGACGTTCCGTGCCGCCCTGCCGATCGTCTGGATCAGGCTGGTCTCGCCGCGCAGGAAGCCCTCCTTGTCGGCGTCGAGGATCGCGACCAGCGACACCTCCGGCAGGTCGAGGCCCTCGCGCAGGAGGTTGACGCCGACGAGCACGTCGTACTCGCCGAGCCGCAGGTCGCGGATGATCTGGATCCGCTCGAGCGTGTCCACCTCGGAGTGCAGGTAGCGGACCTTGAAGCCGTGCTCGAGCAGATATCCGGTCAGGTCCTCAGCCATCTTCTTGGTGAGCGTGGTCACCAGGGTGCGCTCGCCCGCCTCGACCCGGAGCCGGACCTCGTTCATCAGGTCGTCGATCTGGTTCCTGGTCTCGCGCACGTCGACGTCGGGGTCGACGATCCCCGTCGGGCGCACGATCTGCTCGACGATCCGCGTCGACTTCGCGCGCTCGAAGTCGCCGGGGGTCGCGGAGACGGCGACGAGCTGGGGGACGCGGGTCATGAACTCCTCGAAGCGAAGCGGCCGGTTGTCCATCGCGGATGGCAGCCGGAAGCCGTGGTCGACGAGCGTCGTCTTGCGCGAGCGGTCGCCCTCGTACATGCCCCCGATCTGCGGGATCGTCTGGTGCGACTCGTCCACGAAGCAGACGAAGTCGTCGGGGAAGTAGTCGATCAGCGTGTGCGGGGGCGAGCCCTCGGCCCGGCCGTCGAGGATTCGCGAGTAGTTCTCGATCCCCGAGCAGAACCCGACCTCCTTAAGCATCTCGATGTCGTACTCGGTGCGCTGCCGCAGCCGGTGCCCCTCGAGCTGCTGGCCGCGCTCGTTGAAGTACGCCCAGCGCTCCTCGAGCTCGTTGCGGATCTCGCGCACGGTCCGCTCGAGGTCGTCCTCCTCGGTGACGTAGTGCGAGGCCGGCCAGACGTCGATGTGGTCGATCTCGTCGAGGATCTCGCCGGTGAGCGGGTCGAAGTGCTGGATGCCCTCGACCTCGTCGCCGAAGAGCTGGATCCGGTAGGCGGTCTCGCTGAAGGCGGGCCAGATCTCGAGCACCTCGCCCTTGACGCTGAAGGTGCCGCGGCTGAGGACGGTGTCGTTGCGCCCGTACTGCATGTTGACGAGCTTGCGGAAGAGCTCGTCGCGCTCGACCCACTTGCCGACCTGGAAGAGCTGCATCTGCTTGCGGTAGAGCTGCGGCGAGCCGATCCCGTAGATGCAGGAGACCGAGGCGACGATGATCACGTCGCGGCGGGCGAGCAGCGCCGCGGTCGCCGCGTGGCGGAGCCGGTCGATCTCGTCGTTGATCGAGGAGTCCTTCTCGATGTAGAGGTCCTGCGCCGGGACGTAGGCCTCGGGCTGGTAGTAGTCGTAGTAGGAGACGAAGTACTCGACCGCGTTCTCGGGGAAGAATTCGCGGAACTCGTTGCAGAGCTGGGCGGCGAGCGTCTTGTTGTGGGCGATCACGAGCGCGGGCCGCTGCACCGCCTCGATCACCCCTGCCATCGTGAACGTCTTGCCGGTGCCGGTCGCGCCGAGCAGGGTCTCGAAGCCCTCCCCCGCCTCGATCCCCTCGGCCAGCGAGGCGATCGCCGCGGGCTGGTCGGCCGTCGCCGAGTAGGCGGGGTTCAGCTTGAACCCGGCTGGTTTCGAGGTCGCGACGGCCATCGGATCCACGATAGCCGGGGCCCCTCAGGGAACCGCCGGGGCGACCTCGACCCAGTCGAGGCGCTCGCCGCAGAGCTCGCGGGCCCGGCCCGCGGGGACGGTGACGAGCTCGGCGTCCTCCGGCTCGGTGGTGGTCAGGATCACCGGGCCGGCGGGCTCGGGGCGGCCGCCGCTGCCGGGATGGAGGTCGGCGCGGGTGAAGCGGAGCTCGAGCTCGTGGGGCCCGGCCCCGAGCTCGGCCTCGCCGAGGTCGATGAAGAAGCCGTAGTTGTTGAGGAGGTGCCGGGCGGCGCCGAGCTCGCGGCCGTCGACGCTCAGCTCGACCTCGCCGCGGACCGACCCGCCGAGCCAGGCCCGCCAGTCGCCCGGGCGCGGCAACGAGAACCGCGCGGAAACCGTGCCGTCGCTCGCCGGGTGAACGACGCGCTCGCCGGCGGGCCAGCCGATCGGGCGTTCGGCCGTGTCGAGCGGGACGACGACGGTGCCCGGGCGCCGCGCCGCGGTCACCTCGCCGCGGCGCTCGCCCGCGAGGAGCCGGGCGAGGGCGGCGCAGCTCAGGGCCTCGGTCGGGTCGAGGCCGTCGCCGAGCTCGAGCCGGCCGTCGACGCCGGTGCCGCCGTCCTCCGGCCGCTGCCAGACCTCGTAGTAGCGGCCCTTCCACACCAGCTCGTACGGCGCCGGCGGGCGGCTCTGCGCCGGCGAGCGGCGCAGCACGAGCGTGCGGTACACGAACAGGGCGTGCGGGCTGAGCTCGTCGGTGTCGGCGTTCACGCCCTTCTCGACGCCCTCGCCGTTGCGCAGCGGGATCAGGCGCCGGCGCAGCTCGGAGACGCCCTCGGGGTCGGCGTCGCGCAGGAAGTGGCGGACGCCGTAGGGCTGGTACTCGGTCATGAGCGCCGGGCCCTCGCCCGCGGTCAGCTCGCCGACGCGCTCGAGCTCGGCGAGCTGGTCGTAGGGGGCGAGGCTCGCGTCGCGGTAGGCGAGCGCGTTCGACCAGGCGACCCCGGCGACGATCGCGGCGAGGGCGGCGGCGCCGAGCGCGCGGCGCACGATCCCGCCACGCGCGGCGAGCCCGATCGCGGCCGCGAGCGCCAGCATCAGCACGGCCGGCGCCGCGGTCGCCATCGCCTTCGCGTCGACCCAGGGCGATCCGAGCAGCAGGATGACGGCGACGGCGACGAGCGTGCCGGCCGCGTAGACGAGCGGCGGGCGCGCCCGCCGCCAGGCCGCGAGCGCGAGCCCGGCGAGGGCAGCCGCGAGCGCGACGACGATCAGCGAGTTGGCGATCGTCTCGTCAACCGGGCCGGCGCGGAAGTCGCCGGCCGGCCAGATCCCCGCCAGCCGGACGGCGCCGAGCGGCTCGAAGAGGTTGCCCTGGGCGGTGTCGCTCGTGAGCGGCGAAGAGGTCGGCGGCAGGACCGCCCCGGTGACGATCGCCGGCAGGGCGAACAGCACGACGAGCGCGGCGGCGGCGAGTGCCCGGCGGAAGGCCTCCCCCGCGCCGGCGCGCCGCCAGGCGACCGCAAGCGCGAGCGCGAGCGGCGGCAGGAGCCAGACGGCGCCCCCGGCGCTCAGCACAGCGAGCGTCGCGGCGGCGGCGAGCGCGAGCGGCACGGCCGCGCGCAGCGTCGCCGCGGGGCGGCGGCGGCCGCGACCGCGTGCGAGGCGAACGGCGGCGGCGGCCGCGAGCGCGAGCAGCATCGCCGCCGCGATCTCCTTGATCCCGCCCCACTGCGCGTAGCCGAGGAGGAGCGCCGGCTGGGCGGCGACCGTCGCCGCCAGCGCCCGCGGCCACGGATCCGCGACGAGCCGGCCGAGGAGGGCGTAGAGGACGAGCGCCAGGGCACCCGCCAGCACGCTCATGTAGGGCTGGACGAGCCAGGCCTCGTCGGTCCCGGCGAGCGCGCCGCCGATCCCGAGCGGGACGAAGACGCCGATCGGGTAGCCGTCGGCGAGGTTGAAGTCGAGCGCCGCCTCGTAGCTCGACCGGGCGAGGCCGTCGAGGCTGCGTCCGTGCTCCATGACCCGGTCGGTCAGGGCGAGCCAGGTGGAGGTGTCGTCGAGGCGGATGTAGCCGGCGAACGTGGGATCGCCGGAGGCGATCACCGGGGCGCCGAAGACGGCGGCGACGACGAGGAAGGCGAGGAGCGGCGGCAGGCTCGGACGCAGCGGGCGCCGGCGCCGGATCGCGAGCGCGTATCCCGCGGCGGCGAGCGCGAGCGCCAGCGGGATGGTGAGCTCGGCGGTCGGGTCGAAGGACGCCGTCGCCTGCCCGGCGACGATCAGGCCCGCGACGCCCAGCGGGACCAGCAGCGCGCCCGGGGCCCGGCGCCCGCTCGCCGCCTCGGCGAGCAGGCCGACGCCGAGCGCGAGGCCCGCGAGCAGGGCCGGGAGGACGAGCCAGGCGGTCAGCACGGTCGCCGGTCTCGGTGGCTCGGGTCAGTCGAGCCCGAGCTCGCGGGCGTAGTTGTGGCGGTACTCCTCGCGCTTGGTGAGCACGGTGTCGACGTACTCGCGCGTCTCCGCGTAGCCGATGTGCTCAACCTCGATGTCGGCGCCGCCCCACTCGTCGACCTTGCCGGGGCCCGCGTTGTAGGCGGCGAGCGCCGCGACCTCGTTGCCGCCGTAGAGGTCGAGGAGCTCGCGCAGGTGGTAGGTGCCGTACTGGATGTTGATCTGGGGGTCGGAGAGGTCGGTCGCCGGATCGAAGGTCGTGCCGCCGCTGCGCTCCTCGATCTCGTTCGCGGTCCCCGGCGTGATCTGCATGAGCCCCCGCGCGCCCGCCTCGGAGGTCTGGTCGACGAAGCGCGACTCGGCGTAGATCACGCCGGCGATCAGGGCCGCGTCGACATCCTTGTCGGCGGCCTGCTGGCGGATGATGTCCTCGTGGCGGAGCGGCAGGGTGATCTCCTTGACCGTGTCGTCGAAGATCCCGAACTGGGTCACCGCCAGCACCCCCACGACGGCCGCGACGGCCCCGCCGGCGAGGACGCGGCGCCGGCGCACCTTCGCCTGGGCCTTCGTCCGGCGCCGCGCCTTGGGGCGCGCGGAGCGCGAGCCTTTCTTCGGGCGCGAACGGGACGTCGCGCCGCGCGCTGGGCTGCGGCTGCGCGACTTCGCTCGACCCCGTGCTGCGGCGGACAAGACCCGTCACCTCCGGGCGGATTTGAGCTCGGGCAGGAGAGCTTCGAGCTTAGCCTCGAGGTCGTCGAGGGACCCGTCGTTCTCGATCACGAAGTCCGAACGTGCGGCCTTCTCGGCCTCGGGCAGCTGGCGGCCGTCGCGGCCCTCGAGCTCGTCCATCCCGCGACCCTCGGCGCGCACGGCGCGCAGGTCGCGTGGCGCCGTCACCGCCACGACGGCGTCGAAGAGGCCCTCCATGCCGGACTCGAACAGGAGCGGGACCTCGATCACCGCGAGGCCGGCGTCGGGGCCCAGGTCCTCCCTCCACGCGGCGATCCGGCTGCCGACGCGGGGGTGAAGCTGCGACTCGAGCCAGTGAAGCTCATCGGGGTCCTGGAACACGATCGCGGCGACCTTGCTGCGGTCGAGCTCGCCGCCGGGGGCGACGTCCTCGCCCCAGCGCTCGACCAGCGCCTCGCGCAGCTCGTCGGTCGCGAGCAGCTCGTGGACGACGGCGTCGGCCGAGATCGTCTCGGCGCCGAGCCGCTCGAAGGCGGCCAGCGTCGCCGACTTCCCGGAGCTGACGCTGCCCGTGAGACCGATCATGGTCGCGGTCACCATGCAGAGATTAGGAGCAGCGACCACCGAACCTCGTGGCCGGCGGGGCGCTCAGCGGACGTTGAGGGTGCCTCGCATCCCGGGGTGGATCGAGCAGAAGAACTCGTACGCCTTGCCGGCGCTGACGCGATCGAGCCCCGCGATGGGCGCGGTCTCGCCGAAGTCGATCAGCGGCGTCGAGAAGAGCGGCGTCCCGTCGGGCGCCTTCTCGGTCGACTGCACGTCGTGCTTGGCGAGGTCCAGGTTGACGAACTCGAGCGTGCCGCCGACCGCGGTGGTGGCGATCGGGGTCGCGTAGCTGGTCGAGGCGGCGCCGGGCCCGGCGATGATCGGCGGCTCGGTCGCGCCGGAGCCCTCCTCCGGCGGCTCCTCGGGCGGGGCGGGTTCCGGCTCGGGCGGCTTGCCACCGCCGCCGCCGCCATCACCGGGCTCGTCGGTCGCCTGGCTGCGCCCGCCGGGACGGAACGCGACGACGTGGCCCTCGGCCGACCCGCGGATCCCGGTCGTCGCGTAGATCGTGTGGCGGGCGATGCTGACCCCGCCCCACGACGGCGTCGGCTCCCCGGCAACCAGCTGATGCTTCCCGAGGAGGAGCCCCGTGCGGGCGTCGAAGGCATCGAGGAAGCCCCCGAGGTCGGAGGTGTAGACGACGCCGTTGGCGACGGCGACCGGGTTGCCCCAGTGCACGCCGTCGGCGATCGGAGCGGCCCAGCGGTATCCGCCGGCGGCTCCGATCGACCAGAGGTATCCGGGGACGGTCATCGGCCCGTAGACGCTCTCGCCGTCGTAGGCGGTCGAGCCGACGATCCCGCCGACGGACGTCGGGGGGCCGACGATCTCCGAGGCGACCGGCTCCATCGTCTCGGCGTCGAAGACGTGGTAGACGCCGGACTTCTGGCCGTTGCCGACGAGCTTGCGCCCGTCCTCGCCGGTGATCAGGTTCGGGGCGGCGCCGAAGTCGAGGTCGATGTCCCCGCAGGCGCCGATCCCCTGCGGGTAGTAGGGCGGGGCGTTGCCGGGGACGTCGTAGCAGGGCAGCGTCGAGAGGCCCGGGAAGTACTCGTCGACGTTGCCCTTGTAGGAGCCGATGATCTCGCCGAAGGCCTCGCTCTTCCGATCGACGTCGAACTTCAGGACGGCGTTCGCGTGCTCGTGCTCGGCCTGCGGCTTGAACGGGTTGGCGGTGCCGGCGAAGGCGACCTTCGCGTCGGTGTCGACCGCGGGCGTGGTCCAGATCCCCGCGCCGGCGAACTCGTCGTCGGGCTGCTTCGGCGGATGGATCGTCCAGGTCTTCCTCACGGTCCTGCCCCGGCGCGTGTCGATGAAGACCATCGAGCCCTGGAACGCGTAGCGATCGGCCTCGTCGCCGAGCTCGGCGGAGCCCCCGGAGACGCCGACCATCACCGTCCGCTCGAAGACCACCGGGCTGCCGTAGAGGTCGGAGCCGGGCTGGTCGTCGATCGACCTCGTCGCCCACTCCACCCGCCCGCTACGACGGTCAAGCGCGACCACGTAGGGCCCGATGCAGGGATCGTCCTCGCGGCAACCCTCGGTCGGCTTGGTCAGCCGCGAGACGCCGACGTAGACGCGTTTCTTCCGGACCGTGACCGAGCCGTTGACGCCGCCGCCGTACGGCAGCCGGCGCTTCCAGGCGAGCTTCCCGCTGTCGGCGTTGAGCGCGAACACCCAGCCCTCGGTGGTGGCCGCGTAGACGCAGCCGCCGGCGACGGCCGGCGTGCCGGTGATGTCGCCCTCACCGCCGCCGTCCTCGGTGGTCGAGAAGGTCCAGACCGGGCCCAGCTGGAGGGCGTCCCCCGGCGAGATCACCTTCTCGCGCGGCTGCGAGCGGGTGTTCGCGAAGTCGTGCCCGTAGCTCGGCCACTCGCCGCCGCCGACCTTGGAATCGGCGCAGACCCGGTGCTGCGGGGCTGGCTTCTGCTTCGCCTCGGCGGGAGCCGCCGCCACGAGCGCCGCGGCGAGCGCGGCGGCGAGCGGCACCCGCCGGAGCCTCAGGGCGACCACGGGTTCTCCTTCAGCCCCTTGAGCACCTCGCGGCGCGTCCGGGGGCCGGGCGCGAGGTGCGAGGCGAGCGGCGCGGACTCGCGCTGGGTCCCCTGGTCGCGGAGGTAGCCCTGCTCGCGCAGCTCGTTGACGTCGTCGCAGTGGATCGCGTCGCGCTGGGCGTCGGGGTTGATCTCGTAGGCCCGGGCGGCGTTGCGGCCCAGGATCCCGTTGCGGATCGTGCGCTCGGGGCGCGGCGCCTTCCGGGTGGGGTCGTTGACGTCTCCCTCGAGCCCGTGGGGCAGCCCGTAGAGCTCCTTGCCCTCGTCGGTGAACTCGAAGCGGCGCAGGCCGACGATCTCGGGCTGCGGCGAGCCGTACCAGAGGCTGTCGGTGCCCCAGGCGATTCGTCGCGGCCCGACGTGGGTGATCAGCTTGCCGAGCAGGTGCGCGGCCTCGTCGGGGTCGTTCATCACGTTGCGCCAGACCGAGCCGAGCTCCGCCCAGACGTTGGGGACGTTGCCGAACCGCTTGCCCTTCTTGCGGAAGCGGGGCGCGTCCCACTCGTTCTCGCGCAGGCTCTTGATCAGCGCGTCGACCTGGTTCGTGTCCGAGCTGACGTTCTCATCGCCGGCATAGGGCCGCTGGGTGTCGCCGGTGTCGTAGCCCGAGTGGTAGACGAGGAAGCGCACGTCGGGGTTCGCCTTCGCCGCCGGCCCGATGTCGCGCGGCGTCGCCGCCCGCTGATCGAAGCCGGGGAGCGCGAATCCCTTGTGGGTGGCGACGACCGGCGGGACCTTGTCGTAGCGCTGGGAGATCGACTTCACCTGCTGCAGGAAGCGCATCCCGGTGTCGGAGTCGAGGAACCACCCGCTCGCGTAGGGGACGCTCCCCCAGGCGCAGTAGGTCTTCCAGCCGCGCAGGATCTTGCCGTACCGCTTGGCGCGCTCCTCCATCAGCGCCATCTCCTCCTCGATGTTGGGGGCGCGCTGGCTCTCGTCCTGGGCGAGGTCGCCGAGGCCGCCGCGGTTCGGCATCGCGAACGCGTGCAGGACGGCGCGCCGCGAGTCGGCGAGGTCGTTGACGACGTTGACGGTCTCCGCCGCCTCGGCGAGCGGCAGCGGGTTGTCGGCGTCGGGCGACGTCGGCACGCAGGAGAGCACCGACATCGTCGTCGCCGAGTCGAGGTAGATCTCCTTCAGGTAGTGGAAGCGGGAGAGGTTCTGCATCGGGTCGGCCTCGCCGCCTTCGTGCGCCTGCGGCCACACCGCCGAGAAGAACGCGTGGAAGGCGGGGTTGGTGACGCGCCACATCCCATCCGGGTCGACGTGGTGGGACTGGACGTCGAAGATGAACTCGCCGGGAAGGTTGCGCAGCGTCTCCAGCCCCTTGGCGCCGGCCCACTCGAGGTCGCAGGCGTCCGGGGTCGTCCCGCCCTGCGCGAAGCCGTAGTTGCCGTAGCGGCCCATCCGGATCAGGTCGATCGCCCAGAACCCGATCGCGGTCGCGGCCGCCGTGCGGACGAACTGCCGCCGCGACATGCCGAACCTGCCGCGCCAGCGCTCGGTCTCGCGGTTGGCGGCGTCCATGATCGCCAGCTGCGCCGCCGACGGTGGCAGCGGGAAGTACTCCTCGTTCGAGCACGGCAGCACGTCCACCGGCAGGTCCTGGGACATGTCGGGCCAGGAGAACCGAGCCGGGGCCGAGCTCGGCGACGATCCGTGTTGCTTCCAGTCGATCACTCGGTTACCTCGAATGCACCTCGCATCGAAGGGTGGATCCGGCAGAAGTAGGTGACGACCTCACCGGGCTTGAAGCCCTCCTCGCCCGTGATCGGCATGCCCCAGCGCAGCTCCTGCTTCGCCGGGCCGATCGCGGGAGGGCCGACGCCGAGCTCGGAGGAGTCGAAGTCGACCCGCCGGCCGGTGCTGGTCGCGCCGTCGGAGAGCGGGAACGAGGTTCCGGTCTCGCCCAGGCAAGGGAAGGCGCAGGAGGTGACCGTGTGGTAGATCGCGGCGCCGTCGAAGTTGGTGAAGTCGAGCGTGGAGCCGAGCTTCACGGTCGGCACGCCGGTCATCTCGATCGTCGTCAGGTCGCCGGGCGCGTAGAGGAAGTCGGCGATCGCTACCTCGTCGGTGGGCGGACCCGTGGTCGCCGTCCACTCGCCGCCGGGGCCGCCGAAGTTGTCGTTCTCGGCGAGGTGGCCGTGGGTGACGATGCCGCCCTCGTCGCAGAGGGTCGGCTTCTTCGCCAGCAGGCCCTCCGACCTGCAGCGGGTCGAGTGGTCCACCGGCGCCTTGAACGGGTCGACGCCGGGAGCGGTCGGCCTGCCATTCGCGTCGTTGGGCGCGAACAGCGCCACCGCGATGCCCATGTTCTCGTACGTGGACTGGATCTTCGTGTCGTAGGTGACGTTCGAGCGCAGCGCGTCGCCGGGCTTCACGTGCACGCCCCAGTACGGGTTGCCGTTCACCCGCATCGAGAAGTCCCAGGACGTCGGCGGCCCGCCCGGCTTCCCCGGGCGCCTTCGTTTCCAGTAGGCGGCCTTGCCGGTGTAGATGCGTTTCGCCTTGCCGCCGCGGACGAGGTCGATCTCGTTCTGCAGGCCCCCGGGGTGCAGGTGGCCGCCGATCCCGATCAGCGTGCCGCCGGTGAACGGCCCGGCTCGGCCGAAGGACTCGCCGGCGGCCGGGAGGACCAGGTCCTCACCCTTGCGGTTGCCGGGCTCGCCCTGGCCGACGATCTGCTTGCCGTACGGATCGAAGCCCGCGCATTCCTCCTTCGGCCAGGTGCACTCCCCCTTCTTGCCGTAGTCGCGCTGGGCGTTGAAGACCGGGTAACCCGAGGGCCTGACGTCGAGCCAGACCGGGAACGCCGGCTTCAGCCCGAGCTCCTCCGCGTCGGCCTGCGGGACGAAGTCGATGTCGTAGGTGATGTAGACGGTCATCGGCTCCTGCACCGCCGAGTGCACCATGTAGAGCAAGAGCCACTGGTCGGTCGCCTTCACGGGCATCCCGTAGCCCTTCGGGAAGGGCGCGATCGTCTTCTCCTCGCCGGCGGCGAAGAACGGGCCGGAGCCGTAATCGGGGACGGAGACCCAGGTCCCGTGATGCAGGTGAACGCGCTCGATCGGGGGCACGCTGCCGTCGGGGAGCACGAGGTTTGGCTCGAAGCGAGTGATGAAGCCGTCGCGCATCGGCTTCTCGATCTTCACGGGCTCGACGAGGACGTCGTTCTGACCCGGCTTGACGGCGATCGGGCCGTAGGAGAAGCGCAGGCGCTGGCAGTCGCCCGGATAGCGCTCGTAGTCCGGGCCGCTCCAGCCCTCGCGCTCGTAGAACTCGCGCTCGTAGCGGTCGGTGCCCTCGAGGGCGCACGGCCTCGGCAGCAGGTCGACCGCGCCGTTCACCTCGGGCGGGAACGGCGAGTGCGGCGGCGATGCGTGCGCGGAGGCGGCACCCGCGACCAGCACGGCGAGCGCGATCGGCAACGACAGGATGCGGCGAATCTCGGTCCCTCCCCCTCCAGAGCGGGCGTCTGCGACGGATGGTAAGCAAACCGACGGCAGGATGCGCCGTCACGTACAACCGACCAAAGGTCGGCCCGTGGAGAGGATTCGCAGCGCGGTCGAGGCGGTGGCCGGCGCCGTCGCCGTGCTCGAGGAAGGCCTGCGCGGCCGCGTCGACGGGGCCGGCGGGCGGGGCCGGCTAGGCGGCGGAGTCGTCCTCGGCGGGCGCCTCGGCCGCGGGCTCGGCGTCGGCGGGCTCCGCCTCGGCGGCGGGCTCGTCGGCCTCGGTGGCGGCCGCCTCCTCGGCGGGGGGAGCCTCGGCAGCGGGCTCCTCGGCGGCGGCGGCCTCGGCGGCGGGCTCCTCCGCGGCCGGTGCCTCCTCGGCGGGGGCGGCCTCGGGCGCGGGCTCCTCCGCCGGAGCCTCGGGGGCCGCCTCGGCGGCGGGCCCGTCGGCGAAGACTTCCTCGGAGAGCGCGAGGTCGGGGACGCCGGAGGCGGCCTCCTCGGGCTCGGGGGCCGAGCTGGCGACCAGGGTCGAGTCGCGCATCGGCAGCCCGCCGCCGCCGTCGACCCGCTTGATCGAGAGCGAGATCCGGCGGCGCTCCTCGTCGATCTCGAGGATCTTCACGCGGACCTTGTCGCCGGGGGCGACGACCTCGCTCGGGTTCTCGACGTGGTGCTCGGCGAGCTCGGAGATGTGCACGAGGCCCTCGACGCCGGGGACGATCTCGACGAACGCGCCGAACGCGACCACCTTGGTGACGCTGCCGTCGAGCGCGTCGCCGGGGCGGTAGCTGTCGACGACCCGCTGCCACGGGTCCTCCTGGGTCTGCTTGAGGCCGAGCGAGATCCGCTGGCGCTCGCGGTCGATATCGAGGACCTTGACGCGCACGGTCTCGCCGATCTCGATCACCTCGGACGGGTGGTTGACGTGGCTCCAGGAAAGCTCGGAGATGTGGATCAGGCCGTCGATCCCGTCGAGGTCGACGAAGGCGCCGAAGTCGACGATGTTGGAGATCTTGCCCTCGACGACCTGGCCGGGCTGGAGGCGGCCGAGGATCTGCTGGCGGACCTCCTTGCGCTCCTCCTCCAGCACCGCGCGCCGCGAGAGCACGACGTTGTTGCGCGAGCGGTTGAGCTCGATCACCTTGCACTCGAGCTTCTGGCTCATGAACTCGTCGAGGTTGTGGACGCGGCGGATGTCGACCAGCGAGGCGGGCAGGAAGCCGCGCACCCCGAGGTCCAGGATGAGGCCGCCCTTGACGACCTCGATCACGGTGCCTTCGACGGGCTCGCCGGACTCGGCGGCCGCCTCGATCCGGCGCCAGGCCTTCTCGAAGCGCGCCCGCTTCTTGGAGAGGATCAGGCGGCCCTCGTCGTCCTCCTTCTTGAGGACGAGCGCGTCGACCTCCTCGCCGAGCTCGACCTCGTCGGAGGGATCGACGGACCGGCGGATCGAGAGCTCGTGCGAGGGGATGACCCCCTCCGACTTGTAGCCGATGTCGATCAGGACCTCGTCCTTGTCGATCCGCACGACCTTGCCGCTCACGACGTCGCCCTCGTCGAAGGGCTTGAAGGTCGCGGCGTAGTTGGGGACGAGCTGGCCGTCCACCTCGATCATGATGTCGGTCGAGGCGGCTCCGTTCGTGGCCTCCTGGGCCGGCTCGGCAGGCGCGGGTGGCGCCTCGGGGGTCTCCACGGCAGCGTCGGACGTTGTGTCGGGGGTGGACACGGCGGCGAATGATAGGGGGCGACGGGCTACCCTCGCGGTCGATGCCGGTCCGGGCTACGAAGCGGGGCGAGGAGCGCACTCCACTCGAGGGGGATTTCGACGTGCTGGTCTGCGGCGCGAGCTTCGCCGGGCTCTCCGTGGCCCGCGAGCTAGCCGGCCTCGACGCCCGCGTCCTGGTCGTCGACCGCTACGAGATCGGCGAGCGCCAGACCTCCGCCTGCGCCGCGCCGACCGAGTGGATCGAGGCGCTCGGGCTGGCCGGCTCGATGCGCCAGACGTTCGGCGAGCTCGTCGTCCACACCCCGCACACGACCCAGCGGATGCGGCTCCCATGGACCTTTTCCACCTTCGACTACCCCGAGCTCTGCCGGCTGCTCTGGGACCAGGCCGACGCCGAGTTCGAGACCGCGAAGGTCGAAGGCGCCTCCGGGATCCCCGCCGCCCCCGGGCGCGAAGCGGAGGAGGCCGCGGGCATCGTCGTCCACACCGACCGCGGCGACCTCTCGGCGCCGCTTGTCGTGGACGCGCTCGGCTGGCGCCGGGTGCTCGCGCCCGACGGCGGCTACCAGCCGCCGGACGCGCCGCTCTCGCGCGGGCTCGAGGTGCACCCTGGCGGCGGGGGCGAGGAGCTCGAGATCTGGATCGACCGCGGCTACGTCCCCGCCGGCTACGGCTGGAGCTTCCCGGCGCGCGACGAGGTCCGGGTCGGCGTCGGCTCGTTCGACCCGCGCCACCACGTCAAGGAGCCCACCGTCCGCCTCGCCGAGGACCTCGATCGCGACGCGGTCCGCTACCAGGGCAACTGGATCCCGCACAAGCTGCGCGACGCGACCGGGGACTCGATCTTCTTCGTCGGCGACTCCGCCGGGCACTGCCTGCCTCTGACCGCCGAAGGGATCCGCACCGCGTGGTACTTCGGCATCGCCCTCGGGCGGGAGCTGCGCGCGGTCGTCGCGGGCGGCAAGCCACGCGCGGACGCGCTGCGCGACTACGCGGCGTTCTCGGCGTCGCACCGCTGGAAGTTCGAGTGGATGCTGCGCACCCAGCGCGCCGTCCCCAGGGTCCCGCCCCGGGCGCTCGCCTTCGCGATGCGCGGGATGAGCACGGACGCCTTCGTGCGCTGGTCGTTCGACCACTACCTCAACATCGCCCCGCCCGCCTTCGCGGACGCCGCCGGCCCAAGCGGGGCCAGGCAGCCTGAGCTGCAGGCGGCGGCGTAGCCGTTACTGGCTAGAACCCGCGGCGTTCGCGCTGCAAATTGAGGGTGCGGTGCAGGTCGCTTCCTCCGTCCTCGAGCGCGTGGTGGACGCGATACATGTGGATCGCGAACACCACCGCCAACACCGCGGCGACGATCGAGGCGACGATCGTCTCGGCCGGCGAGAAGGCGCCGAGCGCGGCGAAGAACAGAAAGAGGACGACGAGTCCCGCGCCCAGCATCATGAGCGTGGTGCCCACGTTCCCGAGGGACTTCACTCGCGACCACCTCCTTGGGTCACCCGGGCGCACCTGAGCGCCCGGATCTGGCGCTGATTGTAACTCTCGCGGGGACGCCCCGGAGGGCGCTCTAACCCACGATCAGGTACGTGCCGGCGAGCAGGAGGGCGACGCCGACGATCCGCTCGAAGGAGATCGGGACCTCGTCGAGCCCGAACACGCCGAGGCGATCGAGGACGACGGCGGCCGCCAGCGGGCCGGTGATCGTCGCCGCGGCCACCCCGCCGGCGCCGATGCTCGACACGGTGACGAGCGCGGTGAAGACGGAGGCCGCCCCCGATCACGCCGCCCAGCAGGTAGTACCAGGGGACCTCGAGGGCGCCGATCGCAGGGCGCCGATCGCGAACGAGACGAACGCGGCGGTGAGGTTGCCGGTCGCCTTGCCGAGGCCGGCGTTGATCTCCGGCTGGGCCGCGACCAGGCAGCCGACGCCGGCCATCGCGATCACCGCGGCGCCACGATCCACCCGGGGAGGGCTGAATGGCCGATTTCCCCGATCGTGATCTTCGAGTCCGTACTGTGTTTCAACGGATAGGAACAGGCGTAGGACTTGTCACCACCGCTACTCGATCCGATCCGCGGAGCGCTGCTCCGCTCCCAGCCCGACACGAAGCTGGTCGCGCTGGTGCGCGAGGGCCGCGAACGTGCCTTCGAGGAGATCGTCCGCCGCTACCGCGCGCCGCTGGTGGGGTTCGCAGCGATGATCGTCCCCGCCGACCGCGCCGACGACGTCGTCCAGGAGTCGCTGCTCGCCGCCTACGACTCGCTCGGTTCGTCCGCCGCGGAGATCGTGCTGCGCCCGTGGCTCTTCAAGATCGTCCGCAACCGGGCGCTCAACCAGCTCCGCGACAACCCGGTGGCCGAGGAGCTCACCGAGGAGACGGATGGCGTCCCCGGCCCGGCCGAGATCGCCGAGCAGCGCGAGCAGGTGGCGGCCCTCGTGGGCGGGCTGCGGGCCCTCCCGGACGCGCAGCGCGAGGCGATCGTCGCGCGCGAGCTCGAGGGCCGCGGCCACGCCGAGATCGCCGCCGAGCTCGGCACCAGCCCGGGGGCGGTGCGCCAGCTCATCTTCCGTGCCCGCGGGTCGTTGCGCGAGGCCGCCGGCGCCCTGATCCCCCTCCCCCTCCTGCGCCTCCTGCTCGGGCCGGGCGGCGCCGAGGCCGGCGCCACCGCGGCGACCGGCGCCGGCATCGGCGCCGCTGCGGCGGCCGGCGGCGGCACCGCGGCGAGCATCGGCACCAAGATCGCCGTCGGCGTCGCCGGGGTGGCGGTCGCGGTCGGCGGCGGGATCGCGATCGAGCGCAACAAGGGCGGCGGCGGGCCCGGCGAGGACTCGAACCGCGACAGCCAGGCGCTCGCGGCGGACGGCAACGGCGGCGGCGGCCAGGCGGGCTCGGCGGGCTCGGGCTCCTCCGGCGACGGCCGTTCGGAGGGTGCCGAGGGTTCGGGCGGCGGCCACGGCCCGAGCGATCGCAGCGGCCCCGGCAGCGGTGAGGGCGGCGGCCACGGTGAGGGCGGCGAGGGCGGTGACGACTCCGGCGGGCACGGGAGCGGCGGCTCGAGCGGCTCCGGCGGTGGCGGCGGAGGCCTCGACGACGGCGCCGAGGACGACTCGAGCGGCGACGGGGACGAAGACGACTTCGACGACTCGAGCGGCTCGGGGTCGAGCGGCTCGGGGTCCGGCTCCAGCGGCTCGGAGAGCTCGGGGTCGGGATCGAGTGTGTCGGGGAGCTCCGGCAGCGGCTCGTCGGGCAGCGGCTCCGACGACGACTTCGAGCCGCCCGAGATCGATGTCGACGACTCGGAGGACTCCGGCGACTCGGGCTCGGGCAGCTCCGGGTCCGGCTCCGACGACGAGTAGGCCGCGCGCCGCCTACTTGGCGGCGAGCCAGTCCGGCCCGGAGCCGACGTCGACCGCGAGCGGCGGGTCGAGGTCGAAGGCGCCGACCATCTCGCGACGGGCGATCTCCTCGACGGCCTCGGCCTCGCCCGGCGGGCCCTCGAAGAGGAGCTCGTCGTGGATCTGCAGCACCAGGCGGCTCTCGAGTCCGGCGTCGGCGAGCGCGTCGCGGCAGCGCACCATCGCGACCTTGATGATGTCGGCGGCGGTGCCCTGGATCACGGTGCTGATCGCGAGCCGCTCCCCCTGCAGGTAGCGCTGGCGGTTCGAGGAGCGCAGCTCCGGGATGCGGCGGCGCCGGCCCATGAGCGTCTTGACGTAGCCCTCTTCCTTGGCGCGCTCGATCGTCGCGTCGATGAAGCCCTTCACGGCCGGGAAGCGCTCGAAGTAGCGCTCGATGTAGGTCCTCGCCTCCTCGCGGTCGATCTGCAGGCGGTCGGCGAGCCCGAAGTCGGAGAGGCCGTAGGCGATCCCGTAGTTGACCATCTTCGCCTTCGAGCGCTCGCCCGGGGAGATCGCCTCGGGATCGGCCCCGACGATCCCGGCGGCCGTGGTCGCGTGCACGTCCTCGCCCGAGGAGAAGATCTCGCGCAGGACCTCTTCCTCGGCGGCGTGGGCGAGCACGCGAAGCTCGACCTGGTTGTAGTCGCAGGAGACCAGGACCATCCCGTCCTCGGCGACGAAGCAGGAGCGGATCGGGCGCCCCTCCTCGGAGCGGATCGGGATGTTCTGGAGGTTGGGGTTGGTCGAGGAGAGCCGGCCGGTCGTGGTCGCGACCTGGTTGAAGGTGGTGTGGATGCGGCCGTCGCCGGCGATCAGCGCCGGGAGCGCGTCGAGGTAGGTGTTCTTGAGCTTGGTGAGCACGCGCCAGGCCTCGACCTTGGCGACGATCTCGTGCTCGTCGCGGATCGAGGCGAGGACCCGGGCGTCGGTCGAGAACCCGGTCTTTCCCCGCCGCTTCTTGGTCAGGCCGAGCTCCGTGAAGAGGACCTCGCCGAGCTGCTGCGGCGAGCCGATCGTGAACTCGCGGCCGGCGAGGCCGAAGATGTCGGCCTGGAGCTTCTCGATCCGCTCGCCGAGGCCGGACGAGATCTCGGCGAGGCGCTTCGCGTCGACGCGGATGCCGATGCGCTCCATCGCCGCGAGGACCTCTATCAAGGGCATCTCGACGTCGTTCATGAGGCCGGTCAGGCCGGCTTCCCCGAGGCGGCCGCGCTGGCGCGAGGCGAGCTCGAAGGCGAGGCGGGCGTCGACCGCGGGGTCCCCGGCGGCGTCGCCCTCCTCGGCCTCGAGCGACAGCTGCCCCTCCTCCGCGGTCGAGGGCGCGGCGGCGAGGCCGGCGTCGGCGGCGAGCTCGGCGAGCTCGTAGGCGCGGCGAGCCGGGTCGAGCAGGTAGGCGGCGACCATCGTGTCGAAGGCGAGGTCGAGCGCCTCGCCGTCGGAGGCGGCGGCGAGCAGCCCCTCCCCCGGTCCGCCGCCGAGGTCCTTGAAGTCGTGGGCGATCAGCGGCCGTCCCCGCAGCTCGGCGGCGAGCGCGCTCAGGTCCGCGGCGTCGCCGGAGAGCAGGCGCTCGCCCTCGGTGGCGGCCCAGCGCCCGCCGCGGATCGCGATCGCGGTCTCGCCCTCACCGAGGTCGGAGACGCTGCCCTCCTCGGCTGCGATCTCGATCTCCTCGGCAACGGCGCGGCCGGGGATCACCTCGTCGAGCTCGTCCTCCAGGCGCGCGATCACGGCGCGCAGCTCGAACTGGGTGGCGAACTCGCGCAGGCCGGTGCGGTCCTGCGGCCGGCCCATCACCTCCCTCAGGTCGAGCTCGCACTCGATGTCGTACTGCGCGGTGGCGAGCTCCTTCGAGAGGCGGGCGTCGTCGGCGTGCTCGGTCAGGTTCTGCTTGCGCTTGGCGCCGCTGATCTCGTCGACCGAGTCGAGCACCTTCTCGAGCGAGCCGAAGCGCTGCAGCAGGTCGGCGGCGGTCTTGTCGCCGATCCCGGGAACGCCGGGGATGTTGTCCGAGGTGTCGCCCTTGAGCCCGATCAGGTCGGGGACGAGCTCGGGCGGGATCCCGTAGCGCTCGACGACGCCGTCGCGGTCGTAGATCTTGGTGTCGGTGATCCCGCGCGAGGTTGTCATCACCCGCACCCCGTCACCGACGAGCTGGTAGACGTCGCGGTCGCCGGAGACGACCATCACCGGGATCTTCGCCTCGCTCGCCCGCTTCGTCAGCGTCGCGATCAGGTCGTCCGCCTCGAAGCCCTCCGCCTTGATGTTGGTGAACCCGAACGCCTCGACCGCGGGCGCCAGGTGCGGCCACTGCTCGCGCAGCAGGTCGGGGCGCGACTTGCGCTGCGCCTTGTACGGCTTGTAGGTGATCTCGCGCCCGGACCAGCCGGCGTCCCAGCAGACGACGACCGCCGCCGGATTGTGGTCGGTGATGATCTTGGCGAGCATCGAGGCGAACCCGTAGATCGCGTTCGTCGGCCGCCCGTCCGACGTCGCCATGTCCTCGGGGAGGGCGAAGAAGGCGCGGTAGGCCAGGCTGTTGCCGTCGATCAGGAAGAGCTCGCGCTCGGCGCCCTGCGGCTTCGGCTTGGCCTTGGCGGGTGGCACCCGTCGATCATATGGAGGCATCTGGCGTGCTCAGGGTCCGGCGGAATCCCCCTCGTATGCTTCCGCTCCCGTGGCTTCCGTCTCCGCCCAGTTCTCGGTCACCGTGCGCGTCGAGCTCGACGCGCGCCGCGAGCCGCTCGGCAAGCTGACCGCGGCGATCGCCGAGTGCGGCGGCGCGCTCTCGAGCGTCGACCTCGTGCCCGGCGCCGGCGGCGAGGGCAAGCGCGTGCGCGAGTTCACCGTCGACGCCCGCGACGAGGCCCACTGGGAGCAGATCCTGCGCGCGATCGGGTCGACCCGTGGCGCGAAGGTGCTCGAGTACACCGACCGCACCATGCAGATGCACCGCGGCGGCAAGATCGAGCAGCACAACAAGTACCCGCTGAAGACCCGTGACGACCTGTCGATGGCCTACACGCCGGGCGTCGCCCGCGTCTGCACCGAGATCGCCGAGGACCGCTCGAAGGCGTTCGAGTACACGATCAAGCGCAACACGGTGGCCGTCGTCTCCGACGGCAGCGCCGTGCTCGGGCTCGGCGACATCGGCCCGGAGGCCGCGATGCCGGTGATGGAGGGCAAGGCGATGCTCTTCAAGGAGTTCGCCCAGGTCGACGCCTTCCCGATCTGCCTCTCCACCAACGACCCGCAGGAGATCATCGAGACCGTGAAGCTGATCGCGCCGACCTTCGGCGGCATCAACCTCGAGGACATCTCGGCGCCGCGCTGCTTCGAGATCGAGGAGGCCCTGCGCGAGGCGCTCGACATCCCGGTCTTCCACGACGACCAGCACGGCACCGCCGTGGTGACGCTGGCCGCGCTCGAGAACGCCCTGCGCATCGTCGACAAGCGGATGGAGGACCTGTCCGTGGTCGTGGCCGGCGTCGGCGCCGCGGGGGTGGCCTGCAGCAAGATCCTCCTCGAGGCCGGCGTCCCGGACATCATCGGCGTGGACCGGAAGGGCGCGATCTGGGAGGGGCGGGACGACCTCAACGTGGCC
>DASUSH010000106.1:0-57918 GCA_036375215.1 Solirubrobacterales bacterium | reverse complement strand
CGCCTGCGTGATCTCGCCGCGGTCGAGCAGCTCGGACACCTCCTCGCGCAGGCCGTCGAAGTCCTTCGCGAGCGCGGGGTCGAGCTCCACGTCGGGCACCGTGGCGCCGCGATAGCGGTCGATCATCGCCAGCGTGCGGCTCGCGAGGTTGCCGAGCTCGTTGGCCAGCTCGGTCTCGTAGCGCTCGCCGAACGTCACGGTCGACACGCCGCCGTCCTGGCCGAACGAGACCTCGCGGAAGCAGTAGTAGCGGAGCGCGTCGGTCCCGAAGGTGTCCATCACCTCGAACGGGTCGAGCACGTTGCCGAGCGACTTGGACATCTTGTGCTCGCTCCCGCTCGCGTCGCGCATCAGCAGGTAGCCGTGGATGAACAGGTGCCGGGGCAGCTCGATGCCGGCGGCGAGCAGCATCGCCGGCCAGATGACGGCGTGGAACTTGAGGATGTCCTTGGCGAGGATCTGCAGCGTGGCGGGCCACAGCTCCGCGGTCCGGTCGCCGTCGCCCGCGCCGAACGACAGCGCCGTGTAGTAGTTGAGCAGCGCGTCGAACCAGACGTACATGACCTGGCCGGGGTCCCAGGGAAGGGGCACGCCCCAGGAGATGTTGGGGCGCGAGAGCGAGACGTCCTGGAGGCCGCCGCGGATGAACGAGAGCGCCTCGTTGCGGCGGAACTCGGGCACGACGAAACCCGGCCGCTCCTCGTAGAGGCGCTCGAGGTCCGCCTGGAAGGAGGAGAGCCGGAAGAACCAGTTCTCCTCGCGCTGGCGCTCGAGCGGGATCTCGTGGATCGGGCAGGTGTTGCCGGGGCCGAGCTCCGACTCGGTCTTGAAGTCGGCGCAGCGCGGGCAGTACCAGCCCTCGTACACGCCCTCGTAGACGTGCCCGTTGTCGTGGACGCGCTGCATCACCTCCTGGACGCGCGCGATGTGCTGCGGGTCCGACGTGCGGATGAAGTAGTCGATCGAGGCGTTGATCTTCGGCATCAGCTCGCGGAACCGGGCCGAGTTGCGGTCCGCGAGCTCCTGCGGCGTGACCCCCTCGCGCTCGGCGGCGAGCGCGGTCGGCTCGCCGTGCTCGTCGGTGCCGGTCTGGAAGAACACGTCCTCGCCGCGCTGGCGCATGTGCCGGGCGAGGACGTCGGCCGCGATCGTCGAGTACGCGTGGCCGAGGTGCGGCTCGGCGTTCACGTAGTAGATCGGGGTGGTTATGTAGTAGCTCACGAGGGCTCGTGAGCTTAGAGTCGATCCGAGAACGTCGCGGCGGCGCTCAGGCCGGGGGGAGGCGGGCGGCGTCGGAGGCGAGCCGGGCGGCGCCGGCCGCCGACTCGGCGAGGAACCGGTCGGGAAACGTGCGCACCGAGCAGACCCGCCCCTCCCTGACCAGCCAGAGGAGCCAGAGGTTCAGCTCGATGTCGGCGCCGCTCGAGCGGCCGACCGCCTCGACGTGCTGGTTGACGAGGAGCGCGTCGCGGCCGAGCGGCTGCCAGTCGGTGTTGCGGCGGACGAAGCGGGTGAAGAGCGTGACGATGTCGTCCGCCCAGGCGTGCATGCCCGCGTAGCCCGTGTACAGGAGCTGCCCGCTCGGGCCCTCGTAGTGGGAGTGGATCGTGAGGTCGGGCGTGAACAGCCGCTCGATCTCGGGCACGAGGTAGTACTTCCAGTAGCGCTCGGCGACCTCGCGCTCCTCGGTGCAGAAGAAGCTGTCGACCTCCCGCATGAGCTGGGTGAGGTCCGCCGCGAGCACGGACGCCTCGGCCGGTCCGAGGTCCCCCACGCTCGACGCCATCTGCTCACCCTCCCCTCCGCTTGCCGCCGATGGATGCTCGGCGTGCGTGCCTTCGGAAGGTAACCCGTGCGACCGCCGGCGCGCAACCGGGAACCGTCGGGCGCGCGCGAACGGCTAGATCAGCGAGTCCTGCCCCTTCGCCTGGCGGCGCTGGCGCGGCATCCCCGAGGCCTCGGTGAGCGCCTCCTCGACGTCGGCGAGGATCGCCTTCTCCGAGCGCGAGGCGACCAGCGGCTCCGGCATGCCGTCGACGTGGACGTAGGTGCGGCGGCCGTCGCCGCGCTCCTCCGGCGGCAGCGGCACCATCGCGTAGACGCGATCGGCGCGGACGAGCTTGCCGTAGCCCAGCGAGACCATGCGCGGATCGCGCTTTGCCATGTGCCGAAAGATACGCCCGGGGGCGGTCGAAACGGCTTTACTCGCGGGGAGCGCGGCCGGTGAGCGCCGTGTAGAGCTCGTTCGGCCGGGTCCCGGTGAGCGCGGCGACGACCTGGGCGGCCGCGCGCGGTCGGGCGCCCGACTGGACCAGGCGGCGCAGCGCGTCGACGGCGAATTGCATGTCCTCGCCGGCGGCGCCTTGGCCGCCCGCTCCCGCGCCGGCGCCGAGGACGAGGACGATCTCGCCGCGGACGTCCTCGCGGAACCGGCGGGCGAGCTCGGAGAGGGTGCCGCGGGCGACCTCCTCGTGGAGCTTCGAGAGCTCGCGGCACACGGCGGCGGGCCGGTCGGGAGCGAGCTGCGCGAGCGCGGCCAGCGACTCCGGCAGCCGCCGCGGCGACTCGAAGGCGACCACGGTCTCGGTCGCCTGCAGGACGCGCTCGAGCTCGCCGGCGCGGCGCGGCAGGAAACCCTCGAAGCGCCAGCGGTGGGCGGGCAGCCCGGAGGCGACGAGCGCGGTCGTGACCGCCGAGGGACCGGGCAGCACCTCGACCTCGAGGTCGCGGTCGATGCAGGTCCGGATCAGGCGCCAGCCGGGGTCCGAGATCGCCGGCGTGCCGGCGTCGGTGACGAGCGCCACTTTCGCCCCGCGCTCGATCGCCTGGGCGAGCTGGATCGCCCGCTCGTCCTCGTTGCCCTCGTGGTTGGAGACCAGCCGGGGCGTCTCGATCTCGAGCCGCTCGAACAGCCGGCCGGCGCGGCGCGTGTCCTCGCAGGCGACGACGTCGGCCTCGGCGAGCGTCCTGCGCACGCGCGGCGTGACGTCCTCCATGTTCCCGATCGGGGTCGGGGCGACGGTGAGCTTGCCGGGCATCGGTGGCGCAGGTTAGGCCGAGGGCGTCACGCGCCGCCGGCCTCGAGCTCGGCCATCGCCATCGCGGCCGCCCCGATCATGCCCGCGTCCGGGCCCAGGGTCGCCAGCACGACCGGGGTCTCGTTCATCGGCGGGAGCGCCCGCGAACGCAGTTCCTCCCGCGCGGGACCGAGCAGCAGGTCGCCGGCGACGCTGGCGCCGCCTCCGATCACGATCACGTCGGGGTCGAAGATGTTGGCGAACGAGGAGAGCGCGACTCCGAGGTGGCTGCCGACGTGGGCAAGCACGCCGATCGCCACATCATCGCCGGCGAGCGCGGCCTCCGTGACGACCCGCCCGTCCACGGTCTCGCCCGCGGCGGCGGCCCGGCCGAGCGCGGAGTCCGGCTCGCGCTCGGCGGCGGCGCGGCCCTCGCGGCCGATCGCCGTCCCCGACGCGAGGGCCTCGACGCAGCCGTGGTTCGGGCAGGTGCCCTGGCACCGCGGCCCGTCGACCTCGATCACGACGTGGCCGAGCTCGGCGCCCGCCCCGGTCGATCCCCGGTAGAGCTGCCCGCCCAGCACGAGCCCGCCGCCGATCCCGGTGCCGATCGTCAGCATCACCATGTTCTCGGTGCCGCGGCCGGCGCCGTAGAGGAACTCGGCGAGCGCCGCCGTATTGGCGTCGTTGTCGATGAAGACCGGCAGCCCCAGCCGCTCCCGCATCCGGTCGCGCACCGGCACGTCGACGATCGGCAGGTTGACCGCGTTGATCGCGACCCCGCGGCGATGGTCGATCGTCGCCGGGATGCCCAGGCCCACGGCGGACGCCCCCGGAACCGCGTCGAGCGCCTCGCGCACCTCCCGCTCGAGCAGGTCGAAGACCTCCTCGGAGGTCCGCCCGTGCGAGGGCTCCTGGCCCCTGTGCAAGATGTTCTGTCCGGAGTCGACGACGCCGACGAGCAGCTTGGTGCCGCCGAGGTCGGCACCGATCGCGGTGGCCGAGCCCGGATCGGCGGGGAGATTCGATGTCGACCCCATGCGCCAGTATTGATACCAGTGGCCTCCAAGATGACCGACCCCCGCACTTGAGCGACA
The DNA here is from genome assembly GCA_036375215.1 of Solirubrobacterales bacterium. GTDB lineage: Bacteria > Actinomycetota > Thermoleophilia > Solirubrobacterales > 70-9 > DASUSH01. The sequence goes on along the minus strand of DASUSH010000106.1, from coordinate 53,804 downwards.
AGCAGCCGGAGGGCGGTGGCGCCCCCGAATACAAGGTCTACAAATCGCGCCGGGGGCTCAGCCGCCTGCCGACGCCCGACCTCTCGGGCCTGCGCTCGAAGCTGCCCGGCGGCGGGGACAAGCGGCCATCGGGCCCGAAGCTGCCGAAGCAGCCGCGCGCGCCGGGCGAGAAGCGCCGCTGGCTGCGCTGGGTGCTGCTCGGGGTCTTCGGCTGGATCCTGATCAGCTTCATCGCCTTCGCCGTCTCCGCGCAGATCCAGAAGGGGAAGCTCGCCGACGGCGCCGCCAACGCCCTCGACGGCAACCCGTTCCTGGCGGTGAGCCCCCAGAACATCCTCGTGCTCGGCACCGACGCGCGCTCCGGCGGGTTCGGCTCCGAGGCCGACACCGCCGGCGAGAAGTGCCTCGAGGCCGCCGGCGAGGGCAAGGCCCCGCCGGAGGGCTGCGATCCCTACCGCTCGGACACGATCATGGTCGTGCGCGCCGGCGGCGGCACCTTCCGCAAGCTCTCGATCCCGCGCGACACGCTCGCCGAGGTCCCGGGCGTCGGCCCCACGCAGATCAACGCCGCCTATGCCAACGGCGGCGCCAAGCTGACGATCGAGACAGTGGAGAACTTCCTCGGGATCGACATCGACCACGTCGCGATCGTCGACTTCACCGGCTTCAAGGACTTCATCGACGCACTCGGCGGGATCACCGTCGACCTCGACGAGCCGGTCTGCTCGGAGATCTCGGGCGGCGCCGAGAACGGCGGCTTCACGCTCGACCTGAAGAAGGGCGAGAACGACCTTGACGGCGAGGAGGCGCTCTCGCTGGCGCGGACGCGCACGAGCGGCGACTGCGACGACGACGGCGCCCCGGACTCCGAGATCAACGACCTCGACCGGGTCCGCTTCCAGCAGGAGGTGATCTCGGGGATCAAGGGCAAGCTGACCAGCCCGCTCTCCTTTCCACTCAACTTCATCCGCGGCCCGCTGATCGGCTGGAACGCGCCGAAGGCGCTGGTCACCGACATGGGCGCGTTCACGATGCCGCAACTGCTGTTCGCCTCGGTGATCGGAGGCGACTCGCCGACCGAGGTGCTCGAGCCCGAGGCGCTCACCCAGCCGCTGGTCGTCCCCCAGGAGGAGTGCTTGAAGAAGGTCGAGGACCTGCTCGGCGGCGAGCCCGAGCGCGAGCCGGCCTGCTCGCCGATCGGCTAGTCCTTCGAGGCTGCCTTCGAGGTCTCGCCCGAGCCCTTCGAGCTCGAGTCGGACGGCTTCGAGTCGCCCTTCGAGGAGTCGGACGACTTCGACTCGGTCGCCTTAGCGCCGCCCGCGTCCTTGCCCTTCCGCGCGTAGTCGGTCGTGTAGAAGCCCGAGCCCTTGTAGTGCACCGCGACCGGGGAGAACACGCGCGCGACCGGCTTGCCGCACACCTCGCAGGCCGTAACCGGGTCCTCGGTCATCCTCTGGACGACCTCGAACTCGTGACCGTCCTCGCAGCGGTACTCGTAGATCGGCATCCGATGCAGATCAGATCGAGCCGAACTCGGGCGCGGGAGGTCCGTTCCGAGGATTCGGCGACTTCATGCCGCTAAGTAAAGCAGCGGCGCCCCGGGGGGCCGCCCGGGGCTATGCGCTCAGGCCTCCTGCTCGTCCTCGACGAGGGAGACGCCGATCGAGTGCCACACGAGCCACGCTGCCAGGTGGCGGCTGGCTCTGAGCGGGGATGTGATCAGGTCCGTCAATTGGTCCTCCTTGCCCGTGCCGCTGGATTCTGAACGACACGCCGGCGGCGATTATGGACACTGCCGGCCCCGCCGGACGGTCCCGTGGTCCAGCTTCGGGCAGCGAGTACCCCAAATTGCGCGAATCGCAAACGCCCACCGACGCAGTAGCGTCAGGGCGATGCCAACCGAACCGACCCTGGATGAGATCGTCGCCCTCTGCAAGCGGCGCGGCTTCGTCTTTCAGACCTCCGAGATCTACGGCGGCCTCGGCTCCACCTACGACTACGGCCACTACGGGGTGCTCCTGCGCCAAAACGTCAAGGACGAGTGGTGGCGCTCGATGCTGCGCGAGCGCGACGACATCGTCGCGATCGACTCCGCGATCCTCCAGCACCCGAAGACCTGGGAAGCGTCCGGCCACCTCGAGGGGTTCACCGACCCGCTCGTCCAGTGCCTCGGCAAGTGCAAGCGGCGCTGGCGCGAAGACCATGTCCGCGAGGAGCAGCTCGGAGCCGAGGATGCCGAGGGGGAGATCGTCTGCCCGAACTGCGGCGGCGAGCTCTCCGCGCCGCGCCAGTTCAACCTCATGTTCCGGACCAACATGGGCCCGGTCGAGGAATCGGGCGCCGAGGTCTACCTGCGCCCGGAGACCGCCCAGGGAATCTTCGTCAACTTCAAGAACGTCCTCGGCTTCGCCCGCAAGCGGCCCCCGTTCGGGATCGCCCAGATCGGCAAGTCCTTTCGCAACGAGATCACGCCGGGCAACTTCGTCTTCCGCACGCGCGAGTTCGAGCAGATGGAGATGGAGTTCTTCGTCCCTCCGGACGAGGCAGGGCGCTGGCACGAGCATTGGATGGAGCAGCGGATGAACTGGTACACCGGCCTCGGCATCCGCCCCGACCACCTCCGCCTGCGCGAGCACGGCGCCGACGAGCTCTCGCATTACTCGAGCGCGACCTCCGACGTCGAGTACCTGTTCCCGATGGGCTGGTCCGAGCTCGAGGGGGTCGCCGACCGCGGCGACTTCGACCTCACCCAGCACGCCAAGTTCTCCGGCGAGAAGCTCGAGTACTTCGACCAGGCGACGGGCGAGCGCTACGTCCCCCACGTGATCGAGCCGGCCGCCGGGGTCGACCGGGCGATGCTGGCCTTCATGGTCGACGCCTACGAGGTCGAGGAGGTCGAGGGCCGCCGGCGCACCGTGCTCCGGCTCCACCCGCGGCTGGCGCCGGTGAAGGCCGCGGTCCTGCCGCTGGTCTCGAAGGAGGGGATGCCGGAGCGCGCCCGCGAGGTCTTCGAGTCGGTGCGGGCGCGGATGCCGGCGGAGTTCGACGAGGGCGGCTCGATCGGCAAGCGCTACCGGCGCCAGGACGAGATCGGCACCCCGTGGTGCATCACGATCGACGGCGACACGCTCGAGGACGGCACCGTCACCCTGCGCGACCGCGACTCGCTCGAGCAGACGCGGGTGCCGGCCGACGAGATCGCCGGCGAGCTCGCCGCGCGACTCGACCAGCTCTGGACGAGCCCGAAGATCGGCTGACCAGCGCCCGCTCGCCGCGCCCCGGTTAGGCTTGGCTCGATGGGGGCTGCAGAGGTCCGACCGCGAAGGAAGCGCCTGGCGCCGGCACTCGGCGCCTGCGCGCTGATCGCGCTCGGCGCGCTCGCCGGCTGCGGCGAGGAGGACCCGCAGGCGAACGTCTCCGAGACCGAGACCCTCGGACCGACCTCAGCGGAGGGCGACGTCGAGCAGAGCCCGGTGGAGCTTCGCTCCACCGACGGGTACACGACCCTGATCTCGACCCAGATCACAACCCGCGGTGACGAGGACGCCCTCGTCGCGGCCCAGGTGGCCCTGCCGAGCTCGACCAGGCCGCCGCTGCGCCTGAAGGTCGACGGCAAGGTCGAGCGCGACGCCGAGGTAACCACCACCGGCTCCGCCGACGCCCGCGTGGCGCTCGTGAGCTGCGCGTGCAAGCTGCCGACGGGCGAGCACACGGTCGTGCTCGAGGGAACGGCCGACGGCGGGACCGCCAGGGTCGGCGCCCGCACGCTCGTCGTCTTCGACGAGGTGACCTTCGAGGGGACGAGCGGCCCGGCGGTCGCCGAGTCCGACTTCGTCGTCGAACACGCGACGGTCGACGCCGAGGGCGCGACCCTGGCCCAGACGCCCGCCGGCGACGGCAGCGGGCCGGCGCTCGTGTTCACGTCGATCTCCTCCCCGCGCTCGCGCACCGGCGCCGACAACATCCGCCTCGCGGTCGAGATCGGCGGCGACGTCGGCGACGAGCTCGCCAAGACCACGATCCCGTCCGGCTCGCTCTCCGCCTACCTCGACCAGAACGGCGCCGGCGAGCCGGTCGTCGTTCGCGGCTACACGACCACCGGCGAGACCCAGGTCGGCGCCGCCTCGGTCATGGTCTGCAACTGCGACGTCGGCCGCTGAGCGCCCCGCCGAACTCGCCGGTGCGTGACATCGATCACACAGCTCCGGCCACGCTCGGCGCCGGGGGATAATGCGACATCGATCGATGTAAAGGAGCCGCCGATGCCCGAGACCGCCGACAAGCCCGCTGACGCCTCCGCGCTCGCCGGCAGGCAGATCTCCTACGCCGACCTCTACGAGCGCTGGGAGCAGGGCAACTGGAAGGCGACCGAGATCGACTTCTCGAGCGACCGCGCCGGCTGGGAGGCGCTCAGCGACATCCAGCGCCGCTCGGCGCTCTGGATCTACTCGATGTTCTTCTACGGCGAGGACTCGGTCACCGACAACCTCTCGCCCTACATCGACGCCGCCCCCCGCGAGGAGCAGAAGTACTTCCTCGCCACCCAGCAGGTCGACGAGGCGCGGCACTCGGTCTTCTTCGCCCGCTTCTTCCGCGAGGTGATCGGGGTCGAGGGCGACTACTCGGCCGGCCTCGCCTACACCCTCCCCCAGCTCAACTGGAGCTACCGGCAGGTCTTCGACCGGCTCGACCGGATGGCCGACGAGCTCCGCGCCGACCGCTCGTTGCCGAAGTTCGCGCAGGCGATCACGCTCTACCACATGGTCGTGGAGGCCACCCTGGCCCAGCCCGGCCAGCACTTCATCGAGGACTTCTTCAACCGCGAGGGCACGATGCCCGGCTTCAGCGAGGGGATGGTGAACGTCTCCCGCGACGAGCAGCGCCACATCGGCTTCGGTGTCAAGACGCTCTCGGAGTGCTTCGCCGAGACGGACGAGTGCAAGGCCGCGGCGATCGAGCTCCTGCGGGAGGTCCTGCCGATGTCGATGGGCGTGTTCGTGCCGCCCAACTGGGATCGCGAGTACACCCGCTCCTATGGATTCGAGCTCGAGGACATCTACGCGTTCGGGATGCGCTCGGTCGAGACCAAGTGGCGTGCCGCCGGCTACCCGCTCACCGAGATGCCGCCCGACGTCTTCCCGCTCGACTTCGACAAGTCACCCGAGGAGCGCGCCGCCGACGCGATCCGGCTGCTCGAGGCCGGTGTCACCGGGGAGCCGGTCGCCGAGCCGGACTCCTCGCCCGAGACCCAGCGGATGCTCTTCGACGTCGTCGCCCGCTCGGTCGACCACTCGGCGGCGGGCGCGAAGCCGATCACGATCCAGTGGCGCTTCACCGACGCCGCGCCTTGGCACCTGCGGATCGACAACGGCTCGACCGCCGCCGAGCAGGGCGAGGCGCCGAAGCCGGACCTCACCTTCGAGACGAGCTGGCGCGACTGGCTCGCGGTGACGACGTGGGGCGGCGACCCGCGCCGCGCGATGCTGCGGCGAAGGCTCCGGCCCCGCGGCAACCCCCTCCTGCTCCTGAAGATGCCGCGGATCTTCCCGCGCTGAGCCCCCCGCTAGCCGTCGGTGACCCGGAAGAGGCCGGTGCCCTCTTCGTCGTCGCGGATCTTCTCGATCCGCTCCGCCTGGCGCGCCTCCTTGAAACCGTCCTTCAGCTCGGTGGTCTTCACCCCGAGCTTCTCGGCGACGTCGCTGCGCGTGAACTCCGGCTTCCCGAGCTCCTTGGCGGCTCCGACTACCTGGTCTGACGTGATCGCTTTGGCCATGACTTCCCTTCCGCTGCTGTGAGGACCCCTCGGGCCGAGTCTAGGGCCGCGACACCGGCCCGCCCGGGTTGCACGTAGGATCGCGAGCCGCATGGCCGACGCCGTCCGCACGCCCGACGAGCGCTTCGAGGGACTGCCCGGGTTCCCCTGGGAGGCGCGCTACCGCGACTGGGAGGGCCTGCGGCTCGCCCATCTGGACGAAGGCGCCGGCGGCGAGACGATCGTGCTCCTCCACGGCGAGCCGACCTGGTCCTACCTCTGGCGGAAGGTGATGCCGCCGCTCATCGAGGCGGGCCACCGGTGCCTCGCCCCCGACCTCCCCGGGTTCGGGCGCTCGGAGAAGCCCACCGACCTCGACTGGTACTCCTACGACCGCCACACGGCGGCGATCGAGGCGCTCTTCGCCGAGCTCGACCTGAGCGGCGTCACGCTCGTCCTGCACGACTGGGGCGGGCCGATCGGGCTCCGCGTCGCCGCGCAGAACCCCGAGCGGATCGCCCGCCTCGTGATCATGGACACCGGCATCTTCACCGGGCACCAGAAGATGTCCGACGCCTGGAAGGCGTTCCGCGACTTCGTCGAGCGCACCGAGGACCTGCCGATCGGGATGCTCGTCCAGGGCGCCTGCGCGAGCGACGTCCCCGACGACGTGATCGCCGCCTACGAGGCGCCGTTCCCGAGCCCGGAGTCGAAGGCCGGCGCCCGCGCCTTCCCGCTGATGCTGGCGACGACGCCCGACGCCCCGGGCGCCGAGGCCGGCAGGAACGCTCTCGCGAAGCTCGAGGCCTCCTCCCCGCCCGCCCTCGTCCTCTGGGCCGACTCGGACCCGATCCTGACGCCGCGGATGGGCGCCCGGCTCGCCGAGAAGCTCGGCTGGCCCGAGCCCGAGCCGATCCCGGACGCCTCTCACTTCCTCCAGGAGGACCAGGGCGAGATGATCGGCCGCCGGATCGCCGAGTGGCTCGCTGCTTCGTAGCCCGCGAGCTCCCCGGCACGGCGCTCGCGAGGCTCCGCGCCGAGCACGAGACCGAGGTCTGGGACGGTGACGGGCCGCCGCCCGCCGCCGCGCTGCGCGAGCGGGTCGCCGGGTGCGAGGGCCTGCTCGCACTCCTCACGGACACCGTCGACGCCGGCCTGATCGCCGCGGCGCCGCGCCTGCGCGTGATCTCGAACTACGCGGTCGGGGTCGACAACGTCGACGTCGAGGCGGCGAGCGAGCGCGGGATCCCGGTGGGGCACACGCCCGAGGTGCTCACCGACTCGACCGCCGACCTCGCCGTCGCGCTGATGCTGGCGATCGCGCGCCGCATCCCCGAGGGCGAGCGCATGGTCCGCACCGGCGGCTGGTCCACCTGGTCGCCCGACTGGATGCTCGGCCGCGACCTGCACGGCTCCACCGTCGGCATCGTCGGCGGCGGGCGGATCGGGACCGCCGTCGCCCGCCGGGTCGAGGCGTTCGGGTGCGAGCTCCTCGTCACGGGCCGGGACGGGCCGATCCCCTTCACCGAGCTGCTCGCGCGCGCCGACTTCGTCTCCCTGCACGTCCCGCTGGGGCCCGAGACCCGCGGGATGATCGGCGAGGCCGAGCTGCGGGCGATGAAGCCGAGCGCCTACCTGGTCAACACCGCGCGCGGGCCGATCGTCGACCAGGCCGCGCTCGGCCGCGCCCTGCGCGAGGGCTGGATCGCCGGCGCCGCACTCGACGTCACGGATCCCGAGCCCCTGCCCGCGGACGACCCGCTGCTCGAGGCGCCGAACCTGCTCGTCATCCCCCATCTCGGCTCGGCGACCGAGCGCACGCGCGCCGCGATGGCCGACCTCGCGGTCGACAACCTGATCGCCGGGTTGGCGGGCGAGCCGATGCCCCATTGCGTCAATCCGGAGACCTACGCGAACGGGTAATCTCGCGCGCTCGCTCGGCCCCGTAGCGGCCCGGCGGAAATCGGCAGCGAACAGGGAAGGGCGAAAAATGGCTAGCGGCACCGTGAAGTGGTTCAGCGACGAGAAGGGCTTCGGCTTCATCACGCCGGACGAGGGCGACCAGGATCTCTTCGTCCACCGCACCGGTCTCGCCGACCGCGGTGGGGTGCTCGCCGACGGCGAGCGGGTGAGCTACGACACCGAGGACGGGCAGAAGGGCCCGAAGGCGGTCAACGTCCAGCGCACCTGAGGGGGCGGCTAGCCGCCGTACTGGCTCGGATCGACCCCGTGCCGCGCGAGGACGCGCAGCAGCGCCTCCTGTAGACCGGGGACCGAGCTCGCGTCCATCGCGATGCCCGAGTCGGGGTCGACCCCGTGCTCGCGCAGGGTCGCGCGCATCTCGTCCCTGAGGCCCTCGATCCCCTGCATGTTCAGGGTCTGGGGGCCCTGGTGCTCGACGGTGAGGTCGCCGACGCCGGCCGCGCCGCCGCCGAACGCCTGCTGGAGCTGAGCGAGCGCCGCCGCGGTCGCCCGCGCCGACTCCGGCGGCACGCCGGCGGCGACCAGCGACTCCGGGGTGACCGCGCCGGCCTGGCCGCTGCCCGCCCCGGGCATCCCCGGGACGACCGCCGGCGTCTCCGGCGCCTCGCCGGCCGACCCGGCGCTCGCCCAGCCCCGCCGGCCCATCTCGGTCGAGCCCGGGAGCGCCGAGCCCTGCACGATCCGCTCGAACTCCGGCGAGTCGGGGTCGGGCATCGCCCGCCGGTCCCCGCGAAGCCTCCGGAAGAAGTCCCCGAGCCCCACGCCGGCAGCCTAACCGCCGCGGATCAGATCGGAGGCCTTCTCTCCGATCATCACCGTCGAGGCGTGCGTGTTGCCGCCCGGGATCAACGGCATCACCGAGGCATCGGCCACGCGCAGCCCCTCGACGCCGCGGACGCGCAGCTCGGGGTCGACGACGGCGTCGTCCCCGACCCCCATCCGGCAGGTCCCGACGGGGTGGTAGGTGAGCTCGACGCGCCTGCGGATGTCGGCCTCGATCGCCACGTCGGAGTCGTCGACCTCGCCGCCGGGGAAGAGCTCGGCGCCGGTGTCGGAGGCGAGCGGCTCGGCGGCCGCGATCCGGCGGGCGAGCTTCACCCCGGCGACCAGGGTGGCGACGTCCTCGGGCTCGGTCAGGTGGTTGCCGAGGATCGCCGGCTTCGCGAGCGGGTCGGCGCTCTTCAGGCGGACGTGGCCGCGGCTCCTCGGCGTGACCAGGATCGGGACGATCGAGTACGCGTGGCGGTCGTGGGTCGTGAACCCGTGGTCGACGAAGAACACGGGCCCGAAATGGAACTGCAGGTCGGCCGCCGGCAGGCCTGGCCTCGTGCGGGTGAAGAGCGAGCCCTCGGCGACGTTCGACGTGAGCAGGCCGGTGCGCCGCAGCAGGAAGTTGGCCAGCTCGCGCGGCTTCTCGGCGTCGAGCAGCGTGCCGCCCTTCTCGGACTCCCAGACGCAGACGACGTAGGGGTGGTCCTGGAGGTTCTCGCCGACGCCGGGGACCTCGACCCGGGGCTCGACCCCGACCTCGCGCAGGTGGTCGGCCGGGCCGATCCCGGAGAGCATCAGGAGCCACGGCGAGCCGATCGAGCCCGCGGCGAGGATCACCTCGCGGCCGGCCCGGGCGACCCGCTCGCGGCCGCGGCGGTCGCGGTAGCGGACGCCGGCGGCGCGGTTGCCCTCGAGCTCGAGCCCGAGCGCCTGCGCGCGCGTGACGATCTCGAGGTTGCGGCGGCGGCGGGCAGGGCGCAGGTACGCGTCGGCCGCGCTCCAGCGCCGGCCGCCCTTCTGGGTCACCTGGTTCAGGCCGACGCCGTCCTGCTCGGGCGAGTTGAAGTCGGGGTTGCGGGGGATTCCGACGGCCTCGGCGGAGTCGATGATCCGCTCGGTGAGCGGGTTCGGCAGGACCTGGTCGGAGATCTCGAGCGGGCCGCCGGCGCCGTGCAGCTCGGAGGGCCCGCGCGAGTTGTTCTCCGAGCGCTTGAAGTAGGGCAGGACGTCCTCCCAGCCCCAGCCCTCGCAGCCGGCGTCGCGCCAGGCGTCGAAGTCGATCGGGCGGCCGCGCATGTAGACCATCGCGTTCATCGAGCTCGAGCCACCGAGCGACTTGCCGCGCGGGATGAACAGCGAGCGGTCCTCGCAGCCGGGCTCGGGCTCGGAGTCGAACGCCCAGTCGAGCTTCGTGCGGAACTGCTTCGAGAACGCCGCCGGGATGCGGATGTTCGGATGGCGGCCGCGACCGCCCGCCTCGAGCAGCAGCACCCGCGTGGCCGGGTCCTCGGAGAGGCGGTTGGCGAGCACGCAGCCCGCCGACCCGGCGCCGACTACGACGTAGTCATGGCCGCCGCTCACGGCCGCCGGCGCCGGGCTATGCGCGGAGAGGTCGGGTCGCTAGGAGGCGTTGGTCGTCGGCGCGGCGGCGCCCGCCGGCGCGCTCGTGGTGGTCGAGGTGTACTCGAACTCCTCCTCGGCGCCGAAGAGCTTGTCCATCAGCGCCTTGCGGGCGTCCTCGGAGAGCACGAGCACGACGATCGCACCGACCAGGCCGAGCAGCAGCAGGCGCCCGAGCGAGAGGCCCTTGCGCTGCTTCTTGCCGCGCAGCCGGTCCGAGGCGTCCTTCAGGTTCTCGGCCGCCTCCTGGAGGTCCTTGTGGACCTTCTTGTCGTCCATCAGCGACTTGGCCGGGCCCTTGCCGTTGGCCATGCGCGCGTAAGCGTCCCGGGCCGCTTCGAACGCGGCCTGGATCGAGTCACGCAGCTCTTCGTCCTCGATCAGGCGCTGGACGTACGGGCTCGAGCGAACCGCCGTGGCCGCGCCGCCGACAGCTCCCGCGGTCTTCGCGGCCTTTCCCTTCTTCGATGCCATCAACCTCTCCTTCGCAATTTCGAAAGCCTCCTTGCGGAGCATATAACCGCCCACGCTGCAGCGGAAACCGGTTGGTCGCCGCGCTTCTCAGCCGAGCGCCCCGTCGAGCGCATCGCGGACGTGCTCGACGTAGGTGAACTCGAGCTCGCCGAGCTCGTGCTTCGGGATCTCGCCGATGTCGCCCTCGTTGCGGGCGGGGACGATCACCCGCTTGATCCCGGCCCGCTGCGCCGCGAGCGCCTTCTCCTTGAGCCCGCCGACCGGCAGCACCTGGCCGGTGAGGGTGATCTCGCCGGTCATCGCGACGTTCGGGTCGACCCGCCTGCCGCGGGCGAGCGAGGAGATCGCGACCACCATCGCGACCCCGGCCGACGGCCCGTCCTTCGGAACGGCGCCGGCGGGGACGTGGACGTGGATGTCGTTCTCGGCGAACCAGCCGTCGGGCCGGTCGGGCGCGATCTCGCCGATCCGGCCGCGGACGTAGGAGACGGCCGCCTGCGCCGACTCGCGCATGACGTCGCCGAGCTGGCCGGTGATCGTGAGCTTGCCGCTGCCCGGCATCGCCGTCGCCTCGATGAACAGGACCTCTCCCCCGGTCGGTGTCCAGGCGAGGCCGGTCGCCACGCCGGGCTCGCGGGTCCGGCGCCGGGCCTCGGCGAAGTACTTGCGCCGGCCGAGGAGCTCGCGGGCGCGCTTGGCGGAGATCCGCGTCTTGCGCTTCGGCGCCTTGCCCTCGGCGATCTCCCGAGCGACCTTGCGGCAGACGGTGCCGAGCTCGCGCTCAAGCCCGCGCACGCCGGCCTCGCGCGTGTACTCCTCGATGATCGCGCGGATGCCCGGGTCGGTGAACTCGATCTGCGCGGGCCGCAGGCCGTTGGCGTCGACCTGGCGCGGCACCAGGTAGCGCTTGGCGATGTGGAGCTTCTCGTCGAGCGTGTAGCCCGAGAGCTGGATCAACTCCATGCGGTCGCGTAGCGGCCCGGGGATCGGCTCGAGCATGTTCGCCGTCGTGATGAACATCACGTCGGAGAGGTCGAAGGGCAGGTCGAGGTAGTGGTCGCGGAAGGAGTGGTTCTGCGACGGGTCGAGGACCTCGAGCATCGCGCTCGCCGGGTCGCCGCGGAAGTCGGTCCCCATCTTGTCGATCTCGTCGATCATGAAGACGGGGTTGCGCGAGCCAGCGTCGCGCAGGGCGCGGATGATCGTGCCGGGCATCGCGCCGATGTAGGTGCGGCGGTGGCCGCGGATCTCCGACTCGTCGCGGACGCCGCCGACCGAGATCCGCTCGAACTCGCGCCCGAGCGCGCGCGAGATCGACTGCCCGAGGCTGGTCTTGCCGACCCCCGGGGGCCCGACGAAGCAGAGGATCGGGCCCGGCGAGTCCGGCTTCAGCTTGCGGACCGCCAGGTACTCGATGATCCGCTCCTTGATCTGCTCGAGGTCGTAGTGGTCGGCGTCGAGCACCTCGCGGGCGTGGGCGATGTCGAGGTTGTCCTCGGTCTCCGTCGACCAGGGCAGCTCGGTGAGCCACTCGAGGTAGGTCCGGATGACGCCGTACTCCGCGGCCGCCGGGGGCAGCTTCTCGAGCCGGCCGAGCTCGCGCTCGGCCTGCTTGCGCGCGCCCTCGGTGAGGCCCGCCGCCTCGATCCGCTCGCGCAGCTCGTTGATCTCCGCCTGGCGCTCGTCGCCCTCGCCGAGCTCGTCCTGGATCGCCTTGAGCTGCTCGCGCAGGTAGTACTCGCGCTGCCCCTTCTCGATCTCGGACTGGACCTGCGACTGGATCTTGGAGCCGAGCTGGATCACCTCGAGCTCGCGGGCGAGGATCTCGGAGAGGCTGCGCAGGCGCTTGCCGACGTCGACCTCCTCGAGCAGTCGCTGCTTCTCGGCGGTCGAGATCCGCAGCGATCCCGCGATCAGGTGGCAGAGCGCCGAGGGGTCCTCGATGTTGGTGACCGCGAGCTGGAGCTCCTCGGGCAGGTACGGGATCTGCTCGATGATCTCGCTGAAGGTGCGCTGGACGTTGCGGGTGAGCGCCTCGAGCTCCTGGGACTCCTCGATTCGGTCCGGCAGCTCCTCGATCCGCGCGACGAGGTAGGGCTCCTCGGCGATGAACTCGCCGAGCTGGACCCGCTCGGTTCCCTGGACGAGGATGCGGACGCTGCCGTCGGGCACCTTGAGCATGCGGGCGACGACGCCGGCGACGCCGACGTCGTAGAGCTCGCCCGGGCCGGGCTCGTCGAGGCCCGGGTCGCGCGAGGTGGCCATCACCAGGGTCCGCTCGCCGGAGAGGACGTCGTTCACGAGCTTGATCGAGCGCTCCTGCCCGACCGCGAGCGGCGTCAGCGTGTCGGGATAGGTGACCATGTCGCGCAGCGGCAGCACCGGCAGCGCCGCGGGCAGCGGCCGGCCCTGGCTCTCGCGGATCGCGTCCTCGACGTCGTCGGACTCGATGATCTGGATGGCGGCGGCGTCCTCGTCGAGCGCGCCGTGGGGGCCGCCGGCGGCGAGCGGTTCGCCCTGGTCGCGCTCCGCCGGCATCAGCGCCTCACCCCTGCTCGCCGCGCTCGATCGGGACGGTGCGCGAGCGCGCCGCCTCGCTGACCAGCGGCAGCTCGATCCGCAGGATCCCGTCCTCGTAGGTCGCGGCGGCGCGCTCGGCGTCGACGTCGGCGCTGAGCTCGACCGCGCGGCGGAACGGCCCCCGCGCGATCTCGAGCTGCTCGTAGACGCGGCCCTCGGTCTCCTGCACCGGCCGCTCCCCGGCGATCAGGAGGCGCCGCCCCGAGACCTCGAGGCTGATCTTGGCGAGCTCGACCCCGGAGACGTCGACCTTGACGATCGCCTTCGGCTCGCCCTCGGAGCCGGCTTCGACGTTGCAGTAGTAGACGTCGAGCGGCGGGGAGAAGCCGCTCTCCCGGCGCGCCGTGAGGCCGGTCCGCCCCCACACGTCGCCGAAGAGCTCGTCCATCTCGCGCCGGACACGATCGAAGTTGACGAAGAGGTCGCGCTGCCGGGACATGGGTAGAAAATACCCGCCGTCAAGGGCGGCAGGGCCCGAGCGGCCGCGACGGCGCCTCAGAGCTCGTAGACGTCGCCCTCGCTGGCGACCTCGACCGGGGCGCCGAAGCCCTCGGTCCCCTGCTCGCGCGCCCACCCGGCGTCGAGCTCGTCGGAGATATGGGTGAGGACGACCCGTTTGGCGCCGGCGAGGCGCGCGTGCTCGCCGGCCTCGTAGGGGGTCAGGTGGCCGCGCTCGCCCTCGCGCTCCGGCCTCGGCAGCGTCGCCTCGACGATCAGCAGGTCGGTGTCGCGGGCCGCCTCGATGATCTCGGGGCCGGGTCGGCAGTCCGCGCCGAAGGTGAGGCGACCGGCGCCGTCGGCCGCGGTCAGGTTGACCGCGAAGGTCTCCGTGAAGTGCGGCACCTGATGGAAGCGGGCCTCGAGCTCGCCGACCCGGACGGTCGATCGCACGTCGTACTCGGCGACCTCGAAGGCGTTGTCGATCAGGTCCGGCGGCCCCCAGGACCCGACGATCCCGCGCAGCGTCCGGGCCCCGCCGGTGGGGAGATGGAGCTCGGGCCGCGCCGGGTCGTCGGTCCCGGGCCAGCGCTCGACCGGGACCGGCTGCTGGCGGGGCGCGTAGGTGAGCGCGTAGGCGTAGGGGACCAGGTCGAGGAAGTGGTCGGCGTGCATGTGGGAGATCAGGACCGCGTCGACGTCGATGTAGTCGCGGTGCAGGCGCAGCTTGGAGAACACGCCGTTGCCGCAGTCGAGCAGGAGCGCGACGTCGTGGTGCTCGATCAGGTAGCCGCTACACGCGCCGCCGGCGTCCTGCCACGAGGGCGACTTGCCCAGCACGGTGACCCGCATGGGCGAGAGCCTAGAGCGCGGGTGCGGGGAAAACCGGCTGGATCAGTGCGCGGCGAGGACCGTGTCCTCGGACTCGCGGATGAGGAGGGCGGGCTGGCGCGGCGGCAGCAGGCCGTCCGGGGTGTCGGGGCGGAAGGTCGCGCACGGCCCGCCGAGGTCGAGCGCGCAGAGCCCGTGGCAGCCGAAGAAGCAGCTCTCGCAACCGGCCTTGCGCTTGCGGCGGGGCTTCGCCTTGGTCTTCGTCGTCGTCGCCATCGGGCAACGATCATGCCACCACTCGGTCGGCCTGACCAGGCCCGATTCCGCAAATCGCAACAATTCCGTTACATCGGTTCTTGCCTGCAAATCGGCATGTTCTGAAAAGTCAAGTCGAATAACCGCCCGTTTTGCGGCGAGCGGCGGGGCAGGGTTCGCCGGGCTCGTCCCGACGCTAGAATCGAGGCCGATGGCACACGAGCGCACAGCCCGCCTCTCGGCTTCCCCGCCCCTCTTCGCGAACCGCTTCCTCGACTTCTTCTCGAGGATCCACCCGTCGGTGCCCGCGATCATCTACGTGCCGGTGATCGCCGCGCTCGTCTGGCTCGGCGCCCGCGACGGCCAGGGCGCGCTCGAGATCGTGCTGCTGGTGCTCGCCGGGTTCGCGATCTGGACCTTCTCCGAGTACTGGCTGCACCGCACGTTCTTCCACTGGGAGCCCGACAACGCCTTCGGCCGCCGGATGCACTTCATCATCCACGGCGTCCACCACGACCACCCGAACGACAAGCTCCGGCTGGTGATGCCGCCGGGCGCGAGCATCCCGCTGGCGGCGCTCTTCTTCGGCCTCTTCTACCTCGCCTTCGGCCTGCCGACCGCGTTCCCGCTGTTCGCCGGGTTCCTGATCGGTTATCTCGCCTACGACTACACCCACTATTACCTTCACCATTACGTGCCGAAGTCAGACCTCGGCAAGCGGCTTCGCGAACAGCACATGCGCCACCACTTCCAGGATCACCGTTACGGGTTCGGTGTTTCCAGCCCGATCTGGGACGTGGTGTTCCGCACGCTGCCTCGCAATCGCAGCGCGCGCTAACAGTTACTGTTACTTCCATGGCATCCCAGGGAAGTGACACGATCGACCAGGTCCGCAACCTGCTTCAGGACCGCCTGCGCGAGCTCGACGACGAGCGCGCCCAGGTGCGGAAGGCGCTCTCCGACCTCGGTGGCGGCCGCCGCGGCCCGGGCCGGCCCCGCGGCTCGCGCAATCGCGCCGCCACCTCCGCCGGCGGGCGTCGCCGCCGCCGCCGTCGCGGGGGCACCCGCCGCGACCAGGCGGTGAAGATGGTCGCCGCCAACCCGGGAATCTCCGCCGGCCAGATCGCCAAGGAGATGAAGATCGCGCCGAATTACATGTACCGCGTGATGGGCGAGCTCGAGACGGAGGGACTCGTCCGCAAGGAGGGCCGCGGGTACCACCCCGCCGGCTGACCCCGACCTGACCCTTTGGGGTCAGACCCCTCGGGTGGCAGGTCGGCCTGACCCTTTGGGGTCAGACCCCTCGGGTGGCAGGTCTACCCGACCAGCCCGAGGTCGCGGACGGCCTCGCGCTCCTCGCCGAGCTCGGCGGTGCTGGCGTCGATCCGCTCGCGCGAGAACTCGTCGATCTCGAGGCCCTCGACGATCGTCCAGCTCCCTTCCGAGCAGGTGCACGGGAACCCGGAGACCAGGCCCTCGGGCACGCCGTAGGAGCCGTCGGAGACGACGGCCATCGAGACCCAGTCGTCCTCGGGGGTGCCGAGCGTCCAGTCGCGGACGTGGCCGATCGCGGCGTTCGCGGCCGAGGCCGCGCTCGAGGCGCCGCGCGCCTCGATGATCGCGGCGCCGCGCTTGGCGACCGTTGGGATGAACTCGTCCGCGATCCACTCCTCGTCGTCGACCTCGTCCCAGGCCTTCTTGCCGCCGACCTCGCAGTTGACGAGGTCCGGGTACTGGGTCGGCGAGTGGTTGCCCCAGGTCGTCATCTTCTTGATCTCGGGCAGCGGCACCTCGAGCTTCGAGCCGAGCTGCGCGATCGCGCGGTTGTGGTCGAGGCGCATCATCGCTGTGAACCGCTCGTCGGGGACGTCGGGGGCGTTCGCGTTCGCGATCAGGCAGTTGGTGTTGGCGGGGTTGCCGACGACGAGGATGCGGATGTCGTCCGCGGCGCCCGCGTTGATCGCCTCGCCCTGCGGCTTGAAGATGCCGCCGTTCGCCTCGAGCAGGTCGGCGCGCTCCATGCCCTTGCTGCGCGGCCGGGCGCCGACGAGCAGGCCGACGTTGCAGCCGTCGAAGGCCTCCTTCGGATCGGCCGTGATGTCGATCCCGGCGAGCAGCGGGAAGGCGCAGTCCTGGAGCTCCATCGCGGTGCCCTCGGCGGCCGCGAGCGCGTCGGGGATCTCGAGCAGGCGCAGCTTCACCTGTGTCTCCTTGCCGAGCATCTCGCCGGCCGCGATCCGGAAGAGAAGCGCGTAGCCGATCTGGCCGGCCGCGCCGGTGACGGTGACGTTCACGGGGGTGCTCACTGTTTCCAGGTCTCCTTCGGGTTGGTGGGGGCGCTAGCCGACCGCGCCCTGCAGGTTCTCGTCGATCGAGGCGAGGAACTCCTCGGTCGTCTGGAACTCCTGATCGTCGCCGACGAGGAGCGCCAGGTCCTTGGTCATCTTCCCGCTCTCCACGGTCTCGACACACACGCGCTCGAGGGTCTCGGCGAACTCGATGACCTCGGGGGTCTCGTCCATCCGCCCGCGCGCCGCAAGCGCCCGGGTCCAGGCGAAGATCGAGGCGATCGGGTTTGTCGAGGTCGCCTCCCCCTTCTGGTGGCGGCGGAAGTGGCGGGTGACGGTTCCATGCGCGGCCTCGGCCTCGACGGTCTTGCCGTCGGGGGTCATCAGCACGCTCGTCATCAGCCCGAGCGAGCCGAAGCCCTGGGCGACGGTGTCGGACTGCACGTCGCCGTCGTAGTTCTTGCAGGCCCAGACGTAGCCGCCCTCCCACTTCAGCGCCGCGGCGACCATGTCGTCGATCAGGCGGTGCTCGTACGTGAGGCCCTTCGCCTCGAAATCGTCGGAGAACTCGGCGTCGAAGATCTCCTGGAAGAGGTCCTTGAAGCGCCCGTCGTAGGTCTTCATGATCGTGTTCTTGGTCGACATGTAGACCGGGTACTCGCGATCGAGGGCGTAGCGGAACGAGGCGCGGGCGAAGTCGCGGATCGAGTCGTCGAGGTTGTACATCGCCATCGCGACGCCGCCGCCCTCCGGGAAGTCGTAGACCTCGAGCTCGATCGGGTCGCCGTCGCCGGACGGGTGGAAGGAGAGCATCAGCTTGCCCGCGCCGGGGATCAGGGTGTCGGTGGCGCGATACTGGTCGCCGAAGGCGTGGCGACCGATGATGATCGGCTTCGTCCACCCGGGCACCAGCCGCGGGATGTTCGAGATCACGATGGGCTCGCGGAAGATGACGCCGCCGAGGATGTTGCGGATCGTCCCGTTCGGGGAGCGGTACATCTCTTTGAGGCCGAACTCCTTGACCCGGGCCTCGTCCGGGGTGATCGTGGCGCACTTGACGCCGACGCCGTGCTCCTTGATCGCGTTCGCGGCGTCGACCGTGATCTGGTCCTCGGTCTCGTCGCGGCTCTCGATCCCGAGGTCGAAATAGATGAGCTCGACGTCGAGGTAGGGCAGGATCAGCTTGTCCTTGATGAAGGCCCAGATGATCCGGGTCATCTCGTCGCCGTCGAGCTCGACGATCGGCTTGCGGACTTCGATCTTCGCCATGCGGCGCGCGATGCTATCGGGGTAGGCTCGGAACGATGTTCATCGGGAGGGGCGTGGCTTTGGTGTGCCTCGCCGCTGCAGCGGAGCTCGCGGCCGCCTGCCGGGCGACCCAAAGCAGGGCCTCTACCTCGACCTCGAGGCCGCCCGCGAGGAGCTCGGCCTCCCGGACGACGCCGACCCCGCCGACTGGGACGCGCTGAGGAACCGCGAGGAAGGCGACCCGCTCGCCGAGTTCGTCTCTGCCGCAAGCCCGACGCTTCCCCACGTTCAGGACTCGCGGGTGAAGTACTTCGAACTTGACGCGGTCGGCGAGGCGATCGACCACTCGCAGGTGAGCGCCGCGGCGGCGGGAGTGGGCGACGACGGATCCGTCACGCTGCTGCAGAGCGACCAGTCCTTCGACGAGATCGCGCAGGAGCTCGAGGAAGGGGGCTTCGAGCGCAACGGGGACGTCCTCGTCGGCGAATCCGCCGGTCCCGAGCCGGTGCTCCCGTTCGTAGGCGACGCCGGCGACGGGCGGATCGTCGTCGCCTCGACCGCCGAGCAGGCCGAGCGGGCCGTGGCCGGCGACGAGGAGGCCAGTGGGGTGACACCGGACGAGGGCTGCATCACCGGCTGGGCGGCGGGTCGCGAGATCGGCGAGCCCGAGGTCGCGGTGGTCCTGCGGATCGACGACGGGGCCCAGGCGGACCGCGTGGCCGACGAGGTCCCGCTCTTGACGACGGGTGCCGGTGACGCCGCGGTCGGTGAGCCCGAGGTGGACGGCGACCTCGTCGAGGCCACCGTCACCCCTACGCCGGAGGACGAGGACGCCACGCGCGGAGCCGGGTCGGGCATCGGGGGCTCGATCGCGATCGAGCTCTACGACTGCGGCTAGCCGCCCCGTAGGCTGCGGCCGTGCCCGGCCCGGACCGAAAGCGTGAGCTCGGCCGCGGCGAGCGGACCCTCCCGGGTGTGTACCGCCTGCGGCTGCCGCTGCCGTGGCCCGGCGTGCCGCACGGCAACGCCTGGGCCGTCGCGTCCGGCGACGGCTTCGTCCTCTTCGACACCGGCATCCACGAGCCGGGCTCGATGAAGCAGCTCGAGCGCGCCCTCGAGATGGTCGGGCTCGAGCTCGACGGCGTCCGTCTCCTGGTCTGCACCCACGCGCACTCCGACCACTACGGGCAGGCGGCGACGATCGTCGAGCGCACCGGCTGCGAGCTCTGGATGCACCCGGACCACGAGCACATGACCCGCGCCGCCTCCGACCCCGACGCTTGGCTCGAGGCGCGCCTCGAGGTCGCCCGCCAGAGCGGGGTGCCCGAGGCCGCGCTCGCCGCATACCGCGAGTCGCGCAAGGGCCAGGACTTCGGCGTCGCCGGGATCGTCCCGCCCGACCGCGAGCTCACGAACGGGGTCGTGGTCGAGACCGACCTCGGGTCCTGGCGGGCGATCGAGACCCCGGGGCACGCGCCCTCGCACGTCTGCCTGTTCCAGCCCGAGCGCCGCCTGCTGATCTCCGGCGACCACCTGCTCGGCCGGGTCTCGCTCTTCTACGACTACGGCTACACGCCCGACCCGGCGGGCGAGTTCCTCAGCTCGCTGGAGGCCGTCGACGAGCTCGACGCCCGGCTGTGCCTGCCCGGCCACGGCCGCACCTTCACCGATGTCCGCGCCCACGTGAACGCCAACCGCGAGCTCGTCGGCGAGCGGGTCGCGAACGCGCTCGCCGCGATCGAGGGCGAGGAGCTGACCGCGCTCGAGGTCCAGCCGCACGTCCACGGGCAGGCGCTCGACGAGCGCACCGGCAACTGGTGGCTGATGGAGACGCTCTGCTACCTGCGCCATCTCGAGGCGACCGGCAGGGCCCGACGTCAGGGGGATGACCCAGAGCGCTGGACGGCGATCGAGCAGGCTGAGTAGGGTCCCGCGCCGATGGCCGAAGGCAAGAGCAAGAACCTGATCCTCGCCGCGATGATCTTCGCGGTCGCGATGATGTTCATCGACCAGACGATCGTCGCGATCGCGATCCCCGAGCTGCAGGAGGACCTCGGGCTCACGTCCACGGGGCTGCAGTGGGTGATCAACGGCTACCTGCTGTCGCTGTCCGCGCTCTTCGCCTTCGGCGGGCGGATCGCCGACATCCTCGGCCACCGCCGGATGGTGATCATCGGCGTGATCATCTTCGCGACCGCCTCGGCGCTCTGCGGCGCGACACCCGGCGACGGCGGCGAGGCCGAGGCCTGGATCATCGTCTTCCGGGTGATCCAGGGCGCCGGCGCGGCGGTGATGATGCCGGCGGCGCTCGCGATCGTGATCGCGTCCTTCCCGGTCTCAGAGCGCGGCAAGGCGATGGCGATCTTCTTCGCGATCACCGGCGGCCTCACCTCGGTGGGCCCGATCGCGGGCGGCTACCTCACCGAGATCGACTGGCGCGCGATCTTCTGGGTCAACATCCCGATCGCGATCATCGCCCTGACGCTGATCACGATCTCGAAGCCCGAGAACGAGAAGCGCCCGGCGCCGATCGATTACCGCGGCGCGGTCCTCGTCACGGCCGGCATGGCGCTCGCGGTCCTGGGTCTGCAGCAGGCGGGGACCTGGGGCTGGGGGGACGCCCGCACGATCGGCTGCGTCGTCGCCGGCCTCCTGATCCTGGCCGCATTCGTCGCCTTCGAGCGGCGGGTCGAGCACCCGCTGCTCAACATGCGGATCTTCCAGAGCCGCGCGTTCTTCGTCGACAACGTGATCCTCTTCATCCTGATGATCCCGTTCGTGCCGCTGTTCTTCTTCGGCAGCACCTACTCGCAGATCTCGCTCGGCTACGACGCCTCCAACGCGGGGCTCTACCTGCTCACCTTCTTCGCGGGCTTCGCCGTCGCCTCGCAGTTCGGCGGCCGCATCCTCGACAGCGTCGGCGCCCGTCCCGCGGTCGTGCTCGGCTGCGCGGTCACCGCGGTCGGCCTCTTCCTCTGGGGCCACAGCCTCACCGACCTCGACTTCAACGACCAGTGGTACTTCATCGTGATCGCCGGCGCCGGGGTCGGCCTCGTCCTGGGGCCGGCCAACACCGACGCGATCAACCGCGCCCCGCGGGCGAGCTACGGCGAGGTCACCGGGATCACGCAGACCGTGCGGAACTTCGGGTCGAGCCTCGGGCTCGCCGTGCTCGGCTCGGTCCTGATCGTCCAGAACCGCTCCAACCTCGAGACGACGCTGGGCTCGGAGGGGATCCCCACCGAGAAGGCGGACGAGATCGCCGCGGCGGTCGCCGGCGCCGGCGGCGGCGACTCCTCGAGCCTCGCCGAGCACGCGGGCTCGAAGGCGAAGGAGGTCTTCGACGCGATCCAGATCGACTACGCGATGTCGAGCCGGACGGTCTTCTACGCGATGGCGGGGGCGATGGCGGTCGCCTTCGTGATCGCCCTGATCGGGATGCCCGGAGGCAAGGTCGAAGCGCCGGTCTCGGGCGAGGACGCCGCCCCCGGCCCCACCTAGGCGAGCGCCTTGACACAAGAAGTGAATCCTGGTTCACTTCTTATGTGGCATACCGTTCGACCGAGCGCACCGAGGCCCGCAAGGCGGAGGTCCGGGCGCGGATCGTCGCGTCCGCGCGTGAGCTGATCGCCCGCGGCGGCTACGCGGAGGCGCAGGTCTCGGCGGTGGCGAGCGCCGCCGGCGTCGCCACCGGCACCGTCTACCGCCACTTCCCGTCGAAGGCAGGCCTCTTCGCCGAGGTCTTCCGCGAGGCCTCCCAGCGCGAGGTCGACGCGCTCGCCGCCGTCGCCGAGTCCACTTCCGGCGACGCCGCCGAGCGGATCGCCGCGGCCGTCGAGGCGTTCGCCCGGCGCGCCCTGCGCGGCCGGCGGCTCGCCTACGCGCTGCTCGCCGAGCCCTTCGACCCCGGCGTCGAGGCCGAGCGCCTCGCCTTCCGCCGCGCCTACCGCGACGTCTTCGCGGGCATGATCGCCGCCGGAATCGAGGCCGGGGAGCTGCCCGCCCAGGACCCCGGGCTCGCCGGCGCCGCGCTCGTCGGCGCGATCGGCGAGGCGCTCGTCGGCCCGCTCTCCCCCACCGCCGCCGATCGCGACGCCGGCGGCGTCGTCGCCGCGATCACCGACTTCTGCGTACGCTCAGTCACCGGAGCAAAGGAGCCCAGCCTTGTCCACGCTTGAGATGTCCGCCGGCCGCGCCACCCACGAGGTCACAAACCAGGCCTCGCCGCTCGAGGGCCACAACGTCTTCACCTCGGACGAGGTGCTGGTCGAGGCGCTGCGCCGCGAGGGCGGCGAGAGGGCCGAGGAGCGGGCCCGAGAGCTCGGGGCGATCTGCGGCCGCCCGGCCGTGATCCGCGCGGGCGCCGAGGCGAACGAGTACCCGCCGAAGCTGCGCACCCACGACCGGTTCGGCAACCGCATCGACGAGGTCGAGTTCCACCCCGCCTGGCACGAGCTGCTCGGGCTCGGCGTAGAGCACGGCCTGCACGCGCTGCCGTGGCGCGAGCCGCAGCCCGGTGCCCACGTCGCCCGTGGCGCGCTCTTCATGCTGCTCGGCCAGGTCGAGGCCGGGGTCGGCTGCCCGATCTCGATGACGTACTCGGCGATCCCCGCGCTCCGCAAGCAGCCCGAGATCGCCGCCGAATGGGAGCCGCGCTTCCTCGCCCTCTCCTACGACGAGCGCATGGTCCCGGCCCCGGACAAGAAGGGGGCGCTCTGCGGGATGGGCATGACCGAGAAGCAGGGCGGCTCCGACGTGCGCGCCAACCTGACCACGGCGCGGCCCCTGAACGGCGGCGGGCCCGGCACCGAGTACGAGATCTCGGGCCACAAGTGGTTCATGTCGGCGCCGATGTGCGACGCCTTCCTCGTCCTCGCCCAGGCCGAAGCCGGGATCTCGTGCTTCTTCATGCCGCGCTTCACCCCGGACGGCGAGCGCAACGCGATTCAGATCCAGCGGCTCAAGGACAAGCTCGGCAACCGCTCGAACGCGTCGTCGGAGGTCGAGTTCCGGGGCGCCTGGGGACGGCTCGTCGGCGAGGAGGGCCGCGGGGTGGCGACGATCATCGAGATGGTCAACCACACGCGCCTCGACTGCTCGCTCGGCGGCGCCGCGGGCTTCCGCGCCGGCGTCGCGGGCGCGACCTGGCACACCGCCCACCGCTCGGCGTTCGGCAAGGTGCTGAACGAGCAGCCGCTGATGCAGAACGTGCTCGCCGACCTCGCGGTCGAGGCGGAGGCGGCGACGATCGCGGCCATGCGCCTCGCCCGCGCCTACGACGAGGCGAGCGCGGGCGACGAGGAGGCCGAGCAGCTCAAGCGGATCTCGAACGCGGTGCTCAAGTACTGGCACACCAAGCGCGGCCCGGTGCACGCGGCCGAGGCGCTCGAGTGCCTCGGCGGCAACGGCTACGTGGAGGAGTCGGGGATGCCGCGGCTCTACCGCGAGGCGCCGCTGAACTCGATCTGGGAGGGGTCGGGCAACGTCCAGTGCCTCGACGTCCTGCGCGCGATGGCGCGCAGCCCGCGGGCGCTGGAGGCGTTCTTCGCCGAGGTCGACGAGGCCCGCGGCGCGGACCGCCGCCTCGACGAGCACGCCGACCGCCTCCGCGCCGAGCTCGGCGACCTCGAGGCGATCGAGACGCGCGCCCGGAGCCTGGTCGAGCGGATGGCGCTGGCGCTGCAGGGCTCGCTCGTCGTCCGCCACGCCGACCCGGCGGTCGCCGACGCGTTCTGCGCCTCGCGGCTCGGCGGCGACTGGGGCCGGGCCTTCGGGACGCTGCCCGCCGGCGTCGACTTCGAGCGCATCATCGAGCGCCACACGCCGGCGATCTGAGCCGCAGCGGACAATCGCCGCGGTCTGGGTGGTCCCTTGCGGCGCATTGACGGCGCGCTGAGCGCGCCGTAGGGTCGCGGCTCAAGAGCAGGACGAGCCCCGCCAGGGGAGGCGGGAGGAGGATGGTCCACAGATGGAAGCAACCGGTAGAGCCGCCGACCTGAAGGGCGACGCCACCGCCGACGACGAGAAGCAGCTAGCGAGTCTCGGCTACAAGCAGTCGCTCGATCGCGCCTGGAGCGGGTTCTCCAACTTCGCGATCTCGTTCACGATCATCTCGGTCCTCGCGGGCTGCTTCACGACGTACTTCATCGCCTGGAACAACGGCGGCCCGATCGCGATCTCGTGGGGCTGGCCGATCATCTGCGGGCTGATCCTGCTCGTCGCGGTCTCGATGTCCGAGCTCGTCTCGAAGTACCCGACCGCCGGCGGCATCTACTACTGGGCCTCGGACCTCGGCGGCAAGACCTGGGGCTGGTTCACCGGCTGGTTCAACCTGATCGGGCTGGTCGGCGTCACCGCCTCGGTGGTCTACGCCTCGGCGCAGTTCGCCTACGTGCTGCTCGCCCTGTACGGGCTCGACCTCGGCTTCATCAACTTCGGCGACGACGCCCACGTGCTGCTCGAGACCTTCGCCCTCTTCGCCTTCTTCCTCGCGATCCACTCGCTGATCAACATCTACTCCTCGCCGCTGGTCGCGATGTTCAACAACGTCTCGGTCGGCTGGCACGTGCTCGGGGTCGCGGTGATCATCGCGATCCTGATCATCGTCCCCGACGACCATGCGAGCGCGGACTTCGTCTTCACCGAGACGATCAACAACTCCGGGTTCAACGATGGCCTGACGTCCGGCGGGTTCTTCTGGTTCTACGTGCTCCCGCTCGGCTTCCTGCTGACGATGTACACGCAGACCGGCTACGACGCCTCGGCCCACGTCTCCGAGGAGACGAAGGGCGCCGCGATCGGCGCCGCGAAGGGGGTCTGGCGGTCGGTCTTCTGGGCCGGCGTGATCGGCTGGCTCGTCCTGCTCGCGATCACCTTCGCCGCCGCCGACGCCGGCTTCGTCAACGACCCCGAGAACGGCTTCGGCCTCGGCTCCTCGCTCGCGATCTTCAACAACGCCCTCGACCCGTGGGCGGCGAAGATGGTGATCATGATCGCGACAATCGGCCAGCTCTTCTGTGGGATGGCCTGCCTGACCAGCGCATCGCGGATGTGTTACGCGTTCTCCCGCGACCGCGCGGTGCCCGGGCACCGGATCTGGACCCGGCTGAACCACCACCGGATCCCGATGTTCGCGGTCCTGTTCATGGCCACCGCGGCGCTGCTGATCACGCTGCCGGCGCTCGTGGGCGACGAGAACAACTTCACCTACGCCTTCGCGGCGGTCGTCTCGATCGCGGTCATCGGCCTCTACATCGCCTACGTGATCCCGACGTTCCTGCGCTGGCGGATGGGCGACCGCTTCAAGCCGGGCCCGTGGACGCTGGGGAAGAAATACAAGTGGATCAACCCCGCCGCGGTGCTCTGGGTGATCATCTGCGTGATCGTCTTCAGCCTGCCGCAGTCGCCCGCCGGCGTCCCGTGGCACGACGACTGGGACGCGAAGTTCGCCAACTACGCGCCGGTGACGGTGCTGGTCGTGATCGTCGCGGTCGGCCTCTGGTGGCTGATCTCGGCGCGGCACTCCTTCACCGGGCCGATCCGCGAGGTCGAGTTCGACGAGGGCGCCGGGATCAGCGAGGAGACGAAGCCCGCGGGCGGCGGTTGACGCGGGGCGCTCCCGTTTGCTCGCCGTTCGTTGGGGATAACCTCGTGCGGTGACGCTCAAGGAGCTCGAGAAGGCGGTCGCGGACGGCACTGTCGACACCGTCCTGCTCACGATCGCGGACATGGAAGGGCGGCTGCAGGGCAAGCGGCTGACCGCGCGGCACTTCCTCGACGACGTCGCCGACCACGGCGCCGAGGGCTGCAACTACCTGCTCGCGGTCGACGTCGACATGGAGACGGTCGAGGGCTACGAGATGTCCTCGTGGTCGCGCGGCTACGGCGACTTCGCGATGACCCCGGACCTCGACACGCTGCGGCCGGTGCCGTGGCAGGAGGCGACCGTGCAGCTGATGGCGGACATCGAGTGGCACGACGGCTCGCCGGTGCCGGCCTCGCCCCGGCAGATCCTGCGCCGCCAGCTCGACCGGCTGGCCGAGCGCGGCTGGCGCGCGCTCGCCGGGACCGAGCTCGAGTTCATCGTCTTCCGCGACACCTACGAGGAGGCGTGGCGCAAGGCCTACCGTGACCTCGAGCCGGCCAATCTCTACAACGTCGACTACTCGATGCTGGGCACCGCGCGCGTCGAGCCCCTGATCCGCCGGATCCGCAACTCGATGGGGGACGCCGAGATGCGGGTCGAGAACTCGAAGGGCGAGTGCAACTTCGGCCAGCACGAGATCAACTTCCGCTACGACGAGGCACTCACCACCGCCGATCAGCACGTGATCTACAAGAACGGGGCGAAGGAGATCGCCGCGCAGGAGGGCTACGCGATCACCTTCATCGCCAAGTTCGACGAGCGCGAGGGCAACTCGTGCCACGTCCACTGCTCGCTCGTCGACTCCGACGACCGGAACGTCTTTCAGGGCGACCGCAAGCTCTTCGACCACTTCCTCGCCGGGCAGCTCGCCTGCATGCGCGACATGACGCTGTTCTTCGCCCCCCAGGTCAACTCCTACAAGCGCTTCGCCCCGGGCTCGTTCGCACCCACCGCGGTCGCCTGGGGCGAGGACAACCGCACCTGCTCGGTGCGCGTCGTCGGGCACGGGGCGGCGCTGCGCTTCGAGAACCGGCTCCCCGGAGCCGACGTCAACCCGTACCTGGCGATCGCGGCGATGATCGCGTCGGGACTGCACGGCATCGAAAACGAGCTCTCGCTCGAGGCCCCGTTCGAGGGCAACGCCTATGAGTCGGACAAGCCGCACGTGCCGCGGAACATGTACGCGGCGCGCGAGCTGTTCGCGGAGAGCGACGTCGCGCGGGAGGCGTTCGGGCAGGAAGTCGTCGACCATTACCTGAACCGCGCCCGGGTCGAGCTCGAGGCGATCGAGGCAACGGTCACCGACTGGGAGCGCTTCCGGGGCTTCGAGCGGCTGTGAGCGGGGCGCCGAGCCCGGCTCGCCGGCCGGTGATCGGCATCTCGGCCGCGCTCGAGGTCGCGCGCTGGACCGTCTGGGAAGCCGAGGCGAACCTCTCGCCGCGCAGCTACTCGGCGGCGCTCTCCGGGGCGGGGGCGCAGGCCCTGGTCCTCCCCGCCGACGACGCGATCGCGCGCGCCCCCGAGCAGGCGCTCGACCTGCTCGACGGCCTGCTCGTCGCCGGCGGCGGCGACATCAGCCCGACCCTGTACGGCGAGCCCGAGCGCGAGGAGACGACCGGCGTGCGGCCGGGGCGGGACAGCTTCGAGCTCGCGCTGACGCGGGCGGCGCTCGAACGCGACCTCCCCATTCTGGGAATCTGCCGCGGGATGGAGATGCTGAACGTCGCCCGCGGCGGCACCCTGGTCCAGGAGATCGAGACGAAGGAGGCGCATCTGCGCAACCCCGGTGAGTTCACGAGCCACGAGGTCGAGCTCGAGCCCGGCTCGCTCGCGGCGCGGGCCGCGGGCGTCGAGCGGGTGGCGGTGCGCTCGCACCACCACCAGGGCATCGGCGAGCTCGGCGACGGGCTCGCGATCACGGGGCGTTCGGTCGGCGACGGGCTCGCGGAGGCGATCGAGGACCCCGGGCTCGCGTTCGCGCTCGGGGTGCTCTGGCACGCGGAGGAGGAGTCGCCGAGCGCGGTGATCGAGGCGCTCGCCGAGGCGGCGCGGCGCGCCGCGGGAGTGGCGGCGTGAGCGGCGGCGAGAAGATCGCGGTGCTGGAGCCGGCGACGGCCGAGGTGCTCGAGGAGGTGCCGCGCGCCGGCGCCGAGGACGTGGACGACGCGGTCGCCCGCGCCAAGGAGGCGTTCCCCGGCTGGCGCGCCATCGATCCCGAGGAGCGCGGCTCGCTTCTGCACGGGCTCGCCGACGCGCTCGACGGGGCGAGGGACGCGCTGGCGACGCTCGAGGCGCGCAACGCGGGCAAGCCGATCTCGGACGCCCGCGGTGAGATCGGGATGGTCGTGGACACGTTCCGCTACTACGCCGCGGCGCCGCAGCGGCTCACCGGCGACACGATCCCGGTCGCCGGCGGGGTCGACATGACCTTCCGCGAGCCGCTGGGCGTGATCGGGCTGATCACGCCCTGGAACTTCCCGCTCACGATCGCCTCCTGGAAGCTGGCGCCGGCGCTCGCCGCCGGCAACACGGTGGTGCTGAAGCCGGCCGAGCTCACGCCGCTCACCTCGCTGCGGATGGAGCGGATCGCGGCGGAGGCCGGGATCCCGGATGGCGTCGTGAACGTCGTCGCCGGGCCGGGCAGCGTGTGCGGGCAGCGGCTCGTCGAGCACCCCGACGTCGCCAAGATCGCCTTCACCGGCTCGACCGCGGTCGGGCGCGGGATCGCCGCGGGCGCGGCGCAGACGATCAAGCGGGTGACGCTCGAGCTCGGCGGCAAATCGGCGAACGTGGTCTTCGCCGACGCCGACGTCGAGCGCGCGGCCGCGGCCGCGCCGATGGCGGTCTTCGGGAACGCGGGCCAGGACTGCTGCTCGCGCTCGCGGATCCTGGTCGAGCGCTCGGTGCTCGACCGCTTCATGGGCGAGCTCGAGTCCGCGGTCGGGCGGATCCGCGTCGGCGACCCCCTCGACGAGGCGACCGAGATGGGGCCGCTGATCTCCGCCGACCAGCGCGAGACCGTCGGCTCCTTCCTGGACGGCGAGGCGCCGGTCGCCATCCGCGGCTCCGCGCCCGACGGACCGGGCTTCTGGTTCCCGCCCACCGTCCTCTGCCCGGTCTCCAACGACGACCGCTCGGCGCGTGAGGAGATCTTCGGCCCGATCGCCTCGGTGATCCCGTTCGAGGGCGAGGCGGAGGCGATCGCGATCGCGAACGACACCGAGTACGGCCTCTCGGGCTCGATCTGGACCGAGAACGGCGCCCGCGCCCTGCGCGTGTCGAGGGCGATCGAGACCGGCGTGATCTCGATCAACTCGAACACGTCGGTCCGCGTCTCGACTCCGTTCGGCGGCTTCAAGCAGTCGGGCGTCGGCCGCGAGCTGGGCCCGCACGCGCTCGAGCACTACACCGAGGTGAAGAACGTCTACTACGCGACCCAGGAGGACTGATGCCGGGACGGCTGGAGGGCAAGGTCTGCGTGATCACCGGTGCCGCGAGCGGGATCGGCGCCGAGACCGCGCGCCTGTTCGCGGACGAGGGAGCGCACGTGGTCGGGGTCGACCTCGCCGACGACTCGAAGGCCGAGCTCGCGCTCGCCTGCGACGTCGCCGACGCCGACCAGGTCCGCGAGGTGTACGACCGCGCCCACCGCGAGTTTGGCCGCATCGACGTCCTCTTCAACAACGCCGCGATCGTCCACGAGCGCGACCAGTCGGTGCTCGAGACCGACCTCGAGGCCTGGCAGCGCGTCCAGGACGTCGACCTGAAGTCGGTCTTCCTCTGCTGCAAGTACGGCATCCCCCACCTCCTCGAGTCGGGCGGCGGCTCGGTGATCAACACCGCGTCGTTCGTTGCCGTGATGGGCTCGGCGACCTCGGAGATCTCGTACACGGCCGCGAAGGGCGGCGTCCTCGCCCTCTCCCGCGAGCTCGGGGTCGAGTTCGCCCGCCGCGGCATCCGCGTGAACGCCCTCTGCCCCGGCCCGGTCTCCACCCCGCTCCTCGAGGAGCTCTTCTCGAAGGACCCCGAGAAGGCCGCCCGCCGCCTGATCCACGTCCCGATCGGCCGCTTCGCCCACCCCCGCGAGATCGCCCAGGGGGCCCTCTTCCTGGCCTCCGACGACAGCTCTTACGTGACCGCCTCGACCTTCCTGGTCGACGGCGGCCTCTCGGGCGCCTACGTCACCCCGCAATAACCGACCCGTCCCTTCGGGGTCAGACCCCTCAGGTGGCAGGCCGACCTGTCCCTTTGGGGTCAGACCCCTCCGGTGACACGTCCGTAGACGCTTCGGGGATCGGCGCCGACGCCCGAGAAGTGCCAGAGCAGCCGATCGACGTCCAGCCACGACGGGCCGTCGCCCTCGAGCACGAAGCGGTGGCTACTCCAGGCCCACTCTTCGGGCAGCTCGCACAAGCCGGCGTCGACGGGGTTGCGGGCGATGTAGGCGGCCGCGGCCCAAAGTTGTCCCTCCGACTTCATCCTGACCGCGCCGAACCGGCCCTGGAAGACATGCCCGACGCGGGCGTGGATCTCGTTCAGCCAGGTGCCGTAGTGGCCGTGGAGCCACTGCATCCCCTCGCCGAGGTTGGGCAGCGTCGTCTCGAGCATCAGGTGGACGTGGTTGTCCATCAGGCAGTAGGAGAGGCAACGCCACCGCGACCGCTCGACCACATCACCCAGCAGCCCCAGGTACTTGGCGCGGTCGCCGTCCCGGAGAAAGATCCGCTGCTTGTTGTTTCCGCGCGCGTAGACGTGCTGGACCGCGCCGGCCTCCTCTTCTCGCGGCTTCCTGGGCATCCAGGTCAAATAAGCCCGCGAGTGCCACCCGCGCCCCCCGACCTGTCCCTTTGGGGTCAGACCCCTCAGGTGGCAGGCCGACCTGTCCCTTTGGGGTCTGACCCCTGGAGGGTGGCGAGGAAGCGGCTCGCGATGTCGCGGCCGAGCCGGTTCCAGCGCTCGAGGCGGGGTCGGGTCTCGGACCAGAGGGTCTGCGGGTCGATGCCGGCGGCGACGGCGTCCGGGTCGGTGTCGTAGTGGCGGATCCAGCTCTCGGCGTCGGCGGCGGAGACCTCGGCGTGGAACTGGATGCCCCAGGCGGTCGCGCCGATGCGGAAGGCCTGGAGGCAGGTCTCGCTGCCGGCGAGGGGAACCGCCCCCGGGGGGAGCGGGCACTCGTAGCTGTGCCAGCCGAAAGCCTCGAAGCTCGGGGCGAGGGGGCCCATCACGGGGTCGCGGCGACCGGCGGCCGTGACCTCGACCTCGAACCAGCCGATCTCGGGGACGGTCGAGCGGCGCGCCGGGACGCCGGCGGCCTCGCCGAGCAGTTGCGCGCCGAGGCAGACGCCGAAGAGCGGCACGCCCCGCTCGAGCAGGTCGGCGAGCAGGCGCTTCTCGGCGGCGAGCCAGGGGTGCTCGTCCTCCTGGTCGGCGTGCATCGCGCCGCCGTAGGTGAGCACGGCGTCGTAGCCGGCGGGGTCGGCGGGCGGGTCGGCGTCCGCCGAGATGCTCCAGGTGTCGAGCTCGCCGCCCGCGGCGCGGATCGCCTCGGCGAAGACGCCGGGGCCTGCGTCGGGCTGGTGGACGATCGAGAGCGCGCGCAGAGCGGCGGCTACTTGTCGATGCAGAAGAGGCGGTTCTTCTGGACGCTCGCCGCGTACGGCGGGAGCGCGCCCGGGAAGTTCAGCTTCATCGTCTTGAAGACCTTCCCGTGGTATCCGTCGCAGTTCCGCGCGCGAACCTTCTGCAGGGTCACGTTGACGAGGTAGCTGCCGCCGCCGGCGTCGACGAGCACTCCCGACCCCTTCGCCTTGTTCGCGCCCCAGTAGCGCCAATCGATCTCCTCGACGAGGAGGCCGAAGTCGGCGCAGGCGATCACGATCTTGTTCGGCTCGACCCGTGGCTGGTTGCAGAGCTTCGGCGCCTTCGGCGCCTTGGTGGCGCCGGCCATGCCGACCGTCGCGAAGGCGGTGACAGCGAGGGCCAGGGCGACGACGATCAGGCTCCGCTTCAGCACGATGGGCGAATCCTAACTTTCAACGGCGCCCGATCGCAAGCGCGCCGACGATCAGGGTCGTGCCGAGCCCGGCGCCGACGATCACGAACAGGAGCGCCGACGTGGTCACCCCCGAGGTGCCGAAGGTGAGCGCGGGGTCAGGGCCGCCCGCGACCGCGGCGACCTCGACGTCGTACTCGCCGGCGTCCTCGATGTCGAGCCCCTCGATGTCGGTCCACGATTTGTCGCCGCGGACGTTCGACTCGCGGCCGCCGTCGGAGTCGAGCCGCAGTGGCTTGCCGCCGCCGGTCGGGGCGATCCGCCACTTCACGTCGGGCTCGGGGAAGAACCCGTCGGCAGGGGAGCTGCCGTCCTCGTAGAAGACGACGACCTCGCCGGCCGGGAGGTCGACCGTCCCCTTCCCCGGGATGTCCACCCGCCCGTACTCCTCGTGGTCACCGGAGAGCAGTTGTGGCAGCCCGACCCCGAGGCCGCCGAGGGTGAGCAGCACCCCGACGATCAGGAGCGCCCACCGGGCCGGGGTCAGAGCCACTCCTCGTCGAGGCGCCTCACGACCGCCTCCGAGAGCCGGATCGCGTCGGCCACCGAGCCGAAGTCGACGTTCTCCGGCACGTCGGTCCGCCAGTGGTAGTTCGAGGGCTGCTTGAGGTCGGTGCAGGAGGCGAGCGAGGCGCATTGGTAACCGGCGAAAAGCGGGATCACGCCATCCGTCGCGTTGCGCAGCCGCAGGTTCGGG
The DNA here is from genome assembly GCA_036375215.1 of Solirubrobacterales bacterium. Taxonomy (GTDB): domain Bacteria; phylum Actinomycetota; class Thermoleophilia; order Solirubrobacterales; family 70-9; genus DASUSH01. The sequence continues at coordinate 21,170 of DASUSH010000106.1, read as the reverse complement.
AAGAGGTGGATGCCGAGGTCCTCGGCGAGCCCGTCGACGAGCGCGAGCGACTCCGCCGGGTACTCCTTCATGCGCAGCATCCCCTCCCCGCGCAGCACGCACAGGTGCGGCGAGCCGACCGTGTCGACGCTCAGGAAGAAGGTGCTCTCCGGGGACAGCTCGCCGAAGTGGCGACGGGCGAACGCCTCCATCCCCTCGCAGGTCGCCTCCTCCGAGGTCGAGAGCAGGATCACCCGCACGCTCTCGGTCGGCCGCCGCGCGAGCGCCTCCGCCAGCGCGATCAGGGCGAGCACCCCGGTGCCGTTGTCGTTCGCGCCCGGGACCACGCTGCTCATCCCCAGGTTGGCCATCGCGGCCCCGAAGCCGGCGCTCAAGAACGCCCCGGCGCCGGCGAGCGCTCGCGAGCCCGCGAGCGCGCCCAGGCCGGCGGCGAGCGGCGCGCCGACGCCGATCGCGATCAGCGGCGGGCTGGTGTCACTGCGCTCGATCAAGCCGGCGCGGTCGGCGAGCTCCGGGATCGCCGGGTGGAAGATCACCCCGGTGTGGGCGGCGTCGTGGTGGGCGGAGACCACGACGGTGCGCTCGGCGTCGGCGGGGCCTGCCTCGGCGACCAGCTGGGTCGCGGTCCGCGCCGGCAGGAGCGAGCGCAGTCGCCGGCGCCCGTCGCCCGGCATGTCGTCGGCGGCGGCCGCGGCCCCGAGCAGGCCGAGCGCGGCGCCCAGCCCGCGCCGGCCGCGGCGCGCGGCGATCCCGGCCGCGACGCCGGCCGCCGAGGCGATCCCGAGCGGCCACCAGTAGGTGCTGTGGATGCGCTCGGTCTCGAGCCGAGGCTCGAGCCCGTGCTCGCGGAGCCGCTCGGCAACCCAATCCGCGGCGCGCCGCTCGCCCTCCGTCGCGGTCTCGCGCTCGAACGAGCAGAGATCGTCGAGCAGCGCGCGCATCCGCCCCGCGCTGGGGGGCGTCGCGATCGAGAGGTCTCGGCCGGCTGTGGCGGAGCTCAAAGCGCGGCAAAGCTATCGAGTCTCGCGGGCCGCGCCCGCGCGCGTGGAACCCGGGCTAAAGAAATCCTGCCGTCCCGCCGATGACCGAAGAGCACGCCGCCACCCACACCGGCATGGCCCCAACCGCAGAGAAGGTAAAGAGCAGAGGACCGGCCGCATCCAAGGGCGGGTCGCGCCCGAGCGCGAACGGCAACGGTAAGCGGGGCGCCAGGTTCGACGGGCCGAAGCCCGCCGAGACCGTGCCGGCGGAATCCGCCGAGACCCGGCCGACGAGCGGGCGTGACGCCGGCTCCCAGATCGCGGCGGCGATGCTCGAGGCCGCCGACCCGACGACCAGCGAGCACTCCGACGACGTCGAGCTCGTCGTCGTCGAGATCTGCAGGCGGCTCTCGGTGAACGGCCACGAGCGCGAGGACATCCTGCTCGCCGCCCGCCTTCACGACGTCGGCAAGGTCGCGATCCCGCCCGAGGTCCTCGAGAAGAAGGGCCCGCTGGACGACTCGGAGTGGAAGCTCATCAAGGAGCACACGATCACCGGCGAGCGGATCCTGAAGTCCGTCCCGGAGCTCGAGCCGGCCGCCCGCCTCGTCCGCCATTCGCACGAGCATTTCGACGGGAGCGGCTACCCGGACGGCCTCGAGGGCGATGACATCCCGCTCGGCAGCCGGATCATCCTCTGCGCCGACGCCTTCCACGCGATCCGCTCCGACCGCCCCTACCGCAAGGGCCGCTCCACCCCGGCCGCCCTCAAGGAGATGCAGCGTTGCGCGGGCTCGCAGTTCGACCCGGACGTCGTCGAGGCGCTCGACGCGTCCGTCAGGCGCGCGAGGCGCAGCCGGCGCCGGACCCTGCCACCGCGACTGGCGCTCCTCTTCGCGATGCTCGCGATCGGCGGCGGCGGCGCCTTCGCCGCCGAGCGCGGCTGGATCCCGAGCCCGATCCCGGGTATCGGGCCTGAGCGATCGGCGGACTCGGCCGCCGACGGGCCCGGCGCCGACGCGGCGAGCGCGACCGAGGCCGGCGCCGCCGCCGGCGCGGCGGGCGAGAGCACGACTTCCGACGACGACGTTGCGGGTACCGGTGACGCGAGCAAGGGCACGCGGGGTTCGGGACAGGGCGACAGCGCAGGGGCCGCGGCGGACCGCCGCGGCGACGGCGGCCGGGCGAGCGCGAGCGGCGCCGCGGGCGCGGCCGGCGGGAACCAGGACGGGCCGGGCGGCTCGGCGGGCAACGCCGCCGGCGCGGCGGGCGCGGGCGGCGGGTCCGCGGGCGGCGGCGACTCGAGCGGGGTTGGATCGAGCGGCGGCGAGGGTGGCGGGCCCGTCGGCGGTTCGCCCGGCAACAGCGGCAGCGCCCCGGGCCAGAGCGGATCGGCCCCGGGCCAGAGCGGATCGGCGCCGGGCCAGAGCGGCGGCGCCCCTCCGGGCCAGAGCGGGTCCGCACCGGGCCTGAGCGGCTCCACCCCGGGGCAGAGCGGCACGGCGCCCGGCCAGAGTGGCATCTCCCCCGGGAACAGCGCGGGCGCCCCCGGGCAGAGCGGCGCCGCGCCCGGAAACAGCGCCAACGCCCCCGGCCAGGGCGGGGGCGGCGGCAACCCGCACCTATAGCGGGACCGGCCCCGCCTAACATGACCCCATGACGGCGCGCGGGGGCGTGACCCTGTTCCACGTCCGAGGCATCCGGATCAGCGCCGACTACTCGTGGTTCATCGTCCTGCTGCTGGTCATCGTCTTCCTGACCGGCGAGTTCCGCGACGTCCTCGGCGTGTCGAGCTCGGACTCCGAGCCCTACGTGCTCGCCGTGATCAGCGCGATCCTCTTCTTCGGATCGATCCTGCTCCACGAGCTCGGGCACGCGTTCGTCGCGATCCGCAACGACATCCAGATCGCCGACATCACGCTGTGGATGTTCGGCGGGCTAGCGAGGCTCAAGCGCGACTCGGACTCGCCCGGGGTCGAGCTGAGGATCGCTCTGGCCGGCCCGGCCGTCACGCTCCTGATCGCGATCGCCTGCGGCGCGATCGGGTTCGCCGCGGGCGGCGAGGAGTTCTGGGAGGCGATGCGCGGCGAGCCCTCGCCCGACGCCTCCGGCCCCCTCGCCCTGCTCGCCTGGATCGCGAGCATCAACGTCCTCGTCCTCTTCTTCAACCTGATCCCGGCGTTCCCGCTCGACGGCGGCCGCGTCGTCCGCGCGATCGCCTGGCGGTGGAGCGGCAGCCGCAACCGGGGCACGAGGTTCGCCGCCACCGTCGGCCAGGGCTTCTCCTACCTCTTCATCGGCTTCGGCCTGTTCGTCGCGCTGACCATGGAGGGCCAGGTGATCAACGGCATCTGGCTCGCGCTGATCGGCTTCATCATCGGCTCCTCCGCGCGCTCGGCGACCGTGCAGACCGAGATCACCGCGCGGATCGAGCACCTCCGGGTCGCCGACGTGATGGACGCCGAGCCGATCGCGATCCCCGACGACCTCTCGGTCGAGCGCGCCCTCGACGAGTTCTTCCTGCGCTACCGCTGGCCCTGGTTCCCGGTCGTCGACCCCTCGCAGCGCTTCCGGGGCCTGCTGCAGCGCGGCGCCGCCGACGCCGTCCCTGAGGGCCGCCGCGACGCGGCGCGGGTCGCCGAGTTCGTGACCGCGGACGCCGACGGGGGGCTTGCCGTCCGCGACGACGCCCCGCTCGAGGCCGTGCTCGGCAACGAGAACCTGCGCAGGCTCGGCGGGCTCGTCGCGGTCGACGCCGAGGGCCACCTGCGCGGCGTCCTCACGGTCGACGCCGTCGGCCGCTCGCTGCGCCCGCAGTAGCCGCAAGCGGCCTCGAGGGACCCCGCGGAGCCCGCCGTTATAGGATCGCGGCTCGATGCCACGGCACGATGTGCTCGTCATAGGAGCGGGGCTGGCGGGCCAGCGGGCCGCGCTTGCCGCCGCCGAGGAGGGGGTCTCGGTCGGGATCATCAGCAAGGTCCACCCCGTCCGCTCGCACTCGAACGCGGCCCAGGGCGGGATCAACGCCGCCCTCAACCCCGACGACTCCTGGGAGTCCCACGCCTTCGACACCGTCAAGGGCTCCGACTACCTCGGCGACCAGGACGCGATCGAGATCATGTGCCGCGAGGCGCCGGAGGAGATCCTCCACCTCGAGCACCTCGGCGTGACTTTCCACCGCAACGAGGAGGGCAAGCTCGGCACCCGAGCCTTCGGCGGCGCCTCGCAGGCGCGCACCTACTACGTCGCCGACATCACCGGCCAGGCGATCATGCACGTGCTCTACGAGCAGCTGATGAAGTACGCCGACGTCGTCGACCGCTACGAGGAGTGGTTCACGACCTCGCTGGCGCTCGATGCCCAGGGCAACTGCGTGGGCGCGGTCACGCGCAACATCAAGGACGGCTCGATGGAGCTCTTCGAGGCGAAGAACGTGATCCTCGCCACGGGCGGCAACGGGCAGATGTTCCGGCCCACCACCAACGCCCTGATCTGCACCGGCGACGGCATCGCGATGGCCTACCGCGCCGGCGCCAAGCTCCGCGACATGGAGATGGTCCAGTACCACCCCACCACGCTCGCGAAGAAGGGCTTCCTGATCACCGAGGGCGCGCGCGGGGAGGGCGCCCACCTGCTGAACGCCAAGGGCGAGCGCTTCATGGAGACCTACGCGCCGAACAAGATGGAGCTCGCCTCGCGCGACGTCGTCTCCCGCGCCGAGCAGACCGAGATCAACGAGGGCCGCGGCTTCGAGGACGGCACGGTCGCCCTCGACATCACGGTCGTCCCCCGCAAGCGCATCCACGAGGCCCTGCGCGAGATCGTCCTCGTCGGCCGCGACTTCGCCGGGGTCGACATCACCCGCGAGCCGATCCGGATCAAGCCCGGCAACCACTACACGATGGGCGGCGTCGCGACCGACAACGACGGCGCCACCGACATCCCCGGCCTCTACGCCGCCGGCGAGGTCGCCTGCGTCTCCGTCCACGGCGGCAACCGGCTCGGCGCCAACTCGCTCCTCGACACGCTGATCTTCGGCCGCCGCTCCGGCCAGCACGCCGCCGAGCGCGCCAAGCGCAACGACTACGCGCGGGTGCCGAAGGCGGCGCTCGCCGAAGAGGAGGCCCAGATCTCCGACATCGTCGGCCGCGAGCGCGGCTCCGGCAGGCGCGTCTCCGAGATCCGCCAGGAGCTCGGCGACACGCTCGACCGCTACGTCGCCGTCTTCCGCGACGCCGAGGGAATCGAGCAGGCGATCGAGGTCGTGAAGCGCCTGAAGGAGGAGGCCGAGACCGCCTACGTCGACGACCGCGGAACGGTCTTCAACCAGGACGTGCTCGGCGCGATCGAGCTCGGCTTCATGCTCGACAACGCCGAGGCCTGCGCCGTCGCCGCGCTTCACCGCACCGAGAGCCGCGGCGCCCAGTACCGCACCGACCACCCCGAGCGAAACGACGAGGAGTGGATCAAGCACATCGACCTCTCGATGAACGGGGACGGTCCCGAGATCAGCTACACCGACGTGACGATGACCCAGTGGGAACCGCAGGAGCGGACCTACTGATCCGGATCGGTAGGGTGAAATCAGATGTCTGAGTACACGATCCGAGTCCGCCGCTACAAGCCCGAGGAGGGAACGGGCCCCTACTGGCAGGACTTCGAGGTCGAGCTCGACCCGACCCTCTCCGTCCTCGACGGCCTCCTGCAGGCCCGCGACCGCGACGACGGCTCGCTCTCGGTCCGCTGCTCCTGCCGGGCGGCGATCTGCGGCTCCTGCGGCGTCAAGATCAACGGCCAGTCGACGCTCGCCTGCCTGACCCAGATCGGGGAGGCCCAGGAGGCGGCGAATCGCCTGAACGGCGGCTCCGAGCCGGTCGTGGTCGAGCCGATGGGGAACATGCCGGTGATCAAGGACCTGATCGTCGACATGGAGTCGACCCACTGGGAGAAGATCCGCCGGGTCACCCCGTGGCTCCTGCCGGAGGGCGACCCGCCCGAGCGCGAGTACGTCGTCCCGCCGGAGTCCATGATCGACATCACCCAGTCGATGGCCTGCATCCAGTGCGGCGCATGCGTCTCCTCCTGCCTCTCGATGGAGGCCGACCCCGAGTTCGTCGGCCCCGCCGCCCTCGCCAAGGCCTATCGCTTCGTCGGCGACCCGCGCGACGGGCAGACCCGCGAGCGCCTCTACGACCTCGCCCAGGACCCGCACGGCATCTACGACTGCACACACTGCTTCAGCTGCGTCGACGCCTGCCCGAAGGGCGTCGCGCCGATGGATCAGATCATGCGCCTGCGCCGCCGCGCCGGCGACGACGAGGGCATCGACGACGTCAACAACGGCCACCGCCACGAGATCGCCTTCACCAAGATCATCGAGAAGAAGGGCACGCTCGACGAGTCGCTGCTCCTGCAGGAGTCTTACGCGGCCGGCGTCAAGGGCAAGCTGAAGCCCTCGAAGGGAGCGATCAAAGGCCTGCTCGGCTCGCTGCCGACCGCGGTCCGCGGCATCCGCACCGGCAAGATGCGCTCGCTCTCGAAGCTGATCCCGGGGGTCCACCCGAAGCTCCCCGACGGCGGCCAGGACCAGGTCAAGCGGATCTACTCGCACGCCGAGGAGCACGCGACCGAGCTCAACCTCTACATCACCGGCGAGGAGGAGATCGAGCCCGAGCCCGACGAGGAGACCGCCGAGGAGCTCACCGAGGAAGGCGCCCACGCCACCGACGAGACCGCCTCGTACACCGGCGGCGGCCGCCAGCACATGGACAAGGTCACCGAGGGCGGCACGACCGCAGCCTCCGGCGAGGCGAGCGGCGGCGACACCCAGGCCGACGCCGACGCGCGCGCCGAGGAGGAGACCCAGGCGGAGGACGAAAGCGCCGAGGATTCCGACGAGGAGGAGAAGTCTTGAAGCTCGCGTACTGGCCCGGCTGCGTCTCTCGCGGCTTCACGCCCGAGCTGCACGGCTCGATGGCGCTCATCGCCGACCCGCTCGGGATCGAGCTCGTCACGCTCGACCGGGCGAACTGCTGCGGCGCCGGCGTCATCGCCGAGCACAACCAGGAGCTCGCCGACACGCTGAACGCCCGCACTTTCGCGCTGTCGCAGAAGACCGACCTGGCGATGATGAACATCTGCTCGACCTGCCAGGGAGCCCAATCGGAATGCCAGCAGCGCCTCGACGCCGACTCCGCCTACCGGGCCCACATCAACGAGACGCTCGCCGGCGACGGGCTCGAGTACGTCAAGGGCAAGGACGGCTGGACCAACAAGAACTTCCTCTGGATCCTGGTCGAGGACATCGGTCTCGACGCCCTCAAGGCGCAGGTGAAGCGGCCGCTCTCCGGCCTGCGCGTCGGCCCGTTCTACGGCTGCTACATCGTCCGCCCCAAGCACCGCCTCGGCTACGAGGAGCACCCGGAGCGCGATCTCTACCTCGAGCAGGTGATCGAGGCCCTCGGCGGCGAGGTCGTCGAGTACGACGGCGCCCGCAAGTGCTGCGGGTTCCCGATCATCACGATGAACCGGGAGACCTCGCTGCGCCAGGCCGGCACCCACGTCGGGGACGCGATCGACGCCGGCGCGGACTGCCTCGTCACCCCCTGCCCGCTGTGCCACCTGAACCTCGACATGCAGCAGCCCGAGGCGGCGAAGGTGGTCAACCGCGACCTCGGGCTCGCCGTCCTGCACCTGCCGCAGCTCGTCGGGCTAGCGCTCGGCTTCGACCCCAAGCAGCTCGGGATGCCGAAGCACATCGCCTCGACCGAGTGGGTCGAAGGCCGGCTCGGCGCCGGCTCTCCGGCCTAAGCGCGCACGCGGTGATCGCCTGACCGAGGTGCCGCTCGCGGCGGCGACCCCGGTCGCCGGCTTCCTCGTCGACCTGCTCGTCGTGCTCGTCGCCGCGAAGCTCGGCGACGAGATCTTCAAGCGGCTCGGGCAGCCGGCGATCGTCGGCGAGATCCTGGCCGGGCTCGCGATCGGCCCGGCGGTGCTCGGTCTGGTCGAGCCGAGCGAGGTGCTCGAGGTCTTCGCCGAGCTCGGCGTCGTCTTCGTCCTCTTCTGGGTGGGCCTCGAGACCCGGATCGAGGAACTGCGGGCCGTGGGCCGGACGTCCACCGCGGTCGGCGTGCTCGGCGTCGCGGTTCCCTTCGCCGCCGGCTTCGCGACGGGGATCGCCCTCGGCGAGCCGACCGAGACCGCGCTCTTCCTGGGCGCCGCGCTCTCCGCGACGAGCGTCGGCATCACCTCGGCCGTCCTCGACCAGCTCGGGTTGCTGCGGACGCGGGCGGCGCGGACGATCCTCGGTGCGGCCGTGATCGACGACGTCCTGGCGCTGGTCCTGGTCGCGATCGCCACCGGGATCGCGGCCGAGGGCGGCGTCGATGCCGCCGCGATCGCCGCGTCGATCGGGCTGGCGGCGGCCTTCGTGATCTTCGTCGCGCTCGGCGGGACCCGCCTGCTCCGGGCCCGGCCGGGCCTGCTGCAGGCCCCGCGGTTCGCCGACTCGCCGCTCCTGCCGGCGGTGATCCTCTGCCTCGCCCTGGCCGCGTTCGCCGCCGAGATCGGCCTGGCGGCCGTGATCGGCGCCTTCCTCGCCGGGATGATCGTCGCCGAGACCCGCGACCAGCACCCGATCGAGGACGAGGTCGCGCCCCTCTACGCGTTCTTCCCTCCCTTCTTCTTCGCCTCGATCGGCATCGGGCTCGATCTGGACGCGCTCGCGGGCGCGGTCGGCGTCCTCGTCCTGATCACGGTCGTCGCCGTCGCCGGCAAGCTGGTCGCGGCCGGCGCCGGAGCCCGCGGGCTGCCGGCGAGCGAGCGGCGGATCGTCGCGATCGGGATGGTCCCGCGAGGCGAGGTCGGCATCATCATCGCCGGGATCGGCGCGGCATCCGGCGTGATCGACGCCGAGCTGTTCGCGGCGATCGTCGGGATGTCGGTGCTCACCACGGTCGCCGCGCCGCCGGCACTCCGGCGCTCGGCGGCCGGCGGCCGGTGACCCGCCAACCGCTATCTTCCTCCGCGGTGCGCCGGGAAGGCTGGTCGGCAAGTTGAGCCGAACCATGCTTTCGCACCCCGACATCCAGGCCTTCCCGCGACCGTAGTGGCCATCGCAATCGCCACATTCCTCGTCGGGCTCGCCCTAATCGCCTCCGAGCGCGTGCATCGGACCAAGGTCGCCCTGCTCGGCGCCGCGATCGTCGTCCTCTTCGTCGGCGACTTCACCCAGGAGAAGGCGATCGAGTCGGTCGACTTCAACACGATCGGCCTGCTCGCCGGGATGATGATTTTGGTCTACCTGACCCAGCAGACCGGGGTTTACGACTGGATCGCGATCCGCGCCGGGCAAATCTCGCGGGGACGCTCGCTGGCGGTGGTGGTGGCGCTCGCCGGGACGACCGCGATCCTCTCCGCCTTCCTCGACAACCTGACGACGATCCTGCTGATCGTCCCGGTCACGTTCCTGCTTGCCGACGCGCTGGACATCGACCCGATCCCGCTGATCGTGATCGAGGTGATCGCCTCCAACATCGGCGGCACCGCGACCCTGATCGGCGATCCCCCGAACATCATCATCGCCGGCGCCACCGACCTCAGCTTCAACAGCTTCATCGTCAACCTGGCGCCGATCGCGCTCCTCACGTTCCTGGTCGTGACCGCCCTGCTCTACGTCTGGTACCGCCCCCGGCTGCAGGTCAAGGACAAGAACCGGCACTACGTCATGGACCTCGACGCGCAGGCCGCGATCCGCGATCCCGCGGAGCTGCGGCGCACGGTCCCGATCCTGATCATCACGATCCTCGCCTTCTTCGCCCACCAGGCGCTCCACATCGAGCCGGCCACGGTCGCGCTCACCGGTGCCGCGGTCGCGCTGCTCGTGACCACGATCGACCTCCAGGAGGCGCTGGCGAAGATCGAGTGGCCGACCCTGTTCTTCTTCGTCGCCCTCTTCGTCATGGTCGGTGCGCTCGAGGAGACCGGCGCGATCGCCGAGGTTGCGACCGCGGTCGAGGACCTGACCGGCGGCGATCGCACCGCGGAGCTGATGGGCACGCTCTGGATCGGCGCGATCGGCTCCGCCATCGTCGACAACATCCCGTTCACGACGGCGATGATCCCAGTCGTCCAGGAGCTGCAGGGGACCTCTGGCGACGACGCCTACTGGTGGGCGCTCTCGCTCGGCGCCTGCTTCGGCGGCAACGCCACGATCATCGCCGCCGGCGCCAACGTGGCCGCCGCCGGCCTCGCCGATCGCGCCGGCAAGCCGATCGGTTTCGTCACCTTCCTCAAGGTCGGGGTGCCCGTGACGGTAGTTTCGATTCTGATGGCGACCGCCTACGTGCTCGTTCGCTACGTCGCGCTCAACTGAGGGAGGAACCCCGATGCCCGATTCGATCGTCAAGGAGGCGCTGCGCGAGGTCGAGCCGCTCGGCGCCGATGAGACCGTCGGCAGGGCCGCCCGGCGGGTCGTGGAAACCGGCCTGCCCGCGCTGCCCGCTGTCGACGCGAACGGCAAGTTCGCCGGGATCTTCGGCGAGCGCGAGTTCATGGCTGCGCTCTTCCCGGGCTACGTCGCCGAGCTCTCCTCCTCGGCGATGATCTCGCGGAACATGGACGACGCGATCGACCGTAGGCTCGAGTGCGCCGCCGAGTCGATCCGCGATTATCTGACCAAGGACTCGGTCCTGGTCGAGGACGACTACTCGGACACCCAGCTCGCCGAGCTCTTCCTCCACCACCGCGTGCTCGTGATCCCGATCGCGACCGAGGGCCGGGTCCATGCCATCGTCACCCGCCAGGACTTCTTCCACGCGCTCGTCGCGCGCTTCGTGAGCCGGGCGAGCGGCAGCCACGACGTGCCGGACGAGGTGCTCTAGCGCCGGTCAGAGGCCCTCGGCGCCGAGGGCGCCGATCACGCCCTGCAGCCAGGCGCGCTCGTCGCTGTCGGCCGTGGTGAGCCGCCGCCGGGCCCACGCGGTCAGGTCCTCGCGGCCGCCGACCGCCACGATCGGGCCCGTGACCGCGTAGCGGCCGTCGGCGAGGACGACCAGCGCGCCCGGGACGTCGCGGCGCTCGCGCAGGTACTCGGTGACCGGCTCCCCCTCCACCTCGCGGGGTCGCGCCGGGTCGCCGTCGGACTCACGCCACGGGCGCACCGAGAACACCGGCGGGCGGCCCTGGATCCGCCGCGGCGGGCGGGCCTCGGGGCCGACCGGCCCCGTGTTCCAGCGCTCGATCAGGCCGAACACCTCGGGCGCGGTCTCCTGGCGGATCAGGAGGTGGAGACTGTCGCCGGCGTGCAGGCGGGTCGAGCCGCGCGGCGGGATCGCCTCCTCACCGCGGACGATCACGTTGACCAGTGCCTCGCGCGGCAGGCCGAGGTCGGAGACGCGGGCGCCGACGATCGCATCGTTCGGGCCGACCTCGTGCTCGAGCACCTCCGCCCCCAGCCGGCGGATCACCCCGCGCTCGGCGAGCGGCTGCGGCAGCGCCGGCTCGTTGGCGGTCGCCCGCAGCCTCTTCGCGAGCCGCTCGAACGTCGATCCCTGGAGCAGGGTCGAGAGCAGGACCGCGAAGAAGACGATGTCGAAGAACTCGCTGCTGCCGGCGATGCCGGCGATCACCGGGAAGGTCGCGAGCACCACCGGGAGGGCGCCGCGAAGGCCGGCCCACGAGAGCACCAGGCGCTCCGAGGAGCTGTATGGGAAGGCCGCCGTCGCGAGGAATACCCCGGCCGGCCTGGCGACGAGGACGACGACGAGCGCGAGGATCGTGCCCTCGAGCGCGACGTCGCCGAGCCGGCTCGGGAAGACGAGCAGCCCGAGGACGAGGAAGAGCGCCACCTGGGCCACCCACGCGAGGCCCTGGTGGAACGTCGTGATCGTGCGCTTCGCGGGGATCGCTGAGCCGCCGAGCGCGAGGCCGGCGAAGTAGACCGCGAGGAACCCCGAGCCGCCGATCACCTCGGCGAGCCCGAAGGCGAGCGCCGCGACGGTCAGGGACGCAACCGGGAACAGGCCGGCGGTGTCGAGCCTGATCTTCTGGAACGCGTACACCGAGACCCAGCCGAGCGCGACGCCGACCGCGAGGCCGATCCCGAGCTCCTCGACGAACAGGAAGACCATGCCCTCGATCCCGAACTGGGGGTCCTCGATCCATTCGATGAAGCCGAGCACGAGCAGGATCGCGACCGGGTCGTTCATCCCCGCCTCGCCCTCGAGCGTCCGACCCAGCTTGCGTTTCAGCGTCGAGCCGCGCAGGAGCGCGAAGATCGCGGCGCCGTCGGTGGTCGCGATGATCGAGCCGAGCAGCATGCCCTCGAGGGTCGAGAGGTCGAACAGCCACGCGGCGACGAAGCCCGCGATCACCGCCGTCGCGATCGTGCCGAAGACCGCCAGGCTGAGCGCCGAGCCGAGCACCGGCCGGATCTCGATCAGCCCGGAAGTCAGCCCGCCCTCGAAGAGGATCAGGGCGAGGGCGACGATGCCGACGGTGCGCGCCAGCTCGTAGTCGTTGAACTCGATCCAGCCGGTCCCGTCGGAGCCGATCAGCATGCCGACGCCGAGGAAGAGGATCAGGCTTGGCACGCGCAGGCGCGAGGCGAGCAGGGCGGCGGCAAGGCCCGCCGCCAGCAGCGCGCCCGCAGCCAGGATCAGCTCGCCGTCGTTCACGCCTCAAGCCTTTCAGGGCGGGCCGAGTCGGGGGCTCACGGGGGATCAGGGGCGCAGGAGCCAGTCCACGTACGCGCCGCAGGGCGGCCTGCCGCGCTCGCTCGCCACGGGTCTGCCCGTGTCGACGGCGTAGAGGCCACGCAGGTGGGCCTCGCCCTCGGCCCCCAGCAGGCGGCCGGCGAGCGGCGCCTCGGCAAGCGAGGCCTGGACCTCGTAGGCGCCGCGGTGGTGCAGCTCCAGCTCCTCGGCCGCGGGGAACGGCGGCGTCGGGCCGCGGAAGTCGAGGTTCGCGGGCAGCGTGAGGATGCGCCGGCTGAGCGCCGGCCCCGAGACCTCGAGGGTCACCGGCCGCGGGCTGTCGTAGGCGAGCGAGATCTCCCAGCTCCCGCGGCCGAGCTCGAGCGACCGGGTCGCGGTCTCGCCGGGCGCGATCGTCGCCGAGGGGCGCCAATCCTCCTCGGAGCCCTCGACCGGGGGCACCGGCCAGACCCCCGCGGCCGAGGCTTCCGGCGGGTCCGCGCAGTCCGGCTCCGCCCCGGGCGCGGCGCCTTCGCCGAGGATCGCGCGCTCCACGGTCGGCCCGGTCCGCTCCCAGAGCGCGTACGACGGCGTCCGCCGAGCGAGCTCGAAGTTGTCGGGCGGCTCGCTCGCGTAGGCGGTCGAGCTCGTCAGTACCCAGTCGAAGCCGTCGAGTGTGGCGGCGGACACCGCGTCGAAGTCGAACTTCTCGCCGTCCTCGGGGTCGACGCGGGCGGGCACCTCGCCGGTGCTGAAGAAGTTCTTGATGTGGGTCGAGACGGGCGCGCCGCGCAGGTGCCAGGCAATGAAGTCGTCGCGGCCGAGGAAGAGCACGGGCTCGCCGGCGACGAGCGGCCGGATCCCCGCGAGCTCGCCGGGGTGCGCCGCGACCGAGACCGGCGCCTGGCGGAGGGCGAGGAAGCTCGAGACGCCGGCGGCGAGCACGAAGACGAGCGCGAACGCGGTCGCCGCGGGGGCGAGGAGGCGCGGGCGGCGCGCGAGGAGGCCCGAGATCGCGCCGCGCGCCAGCAACGCCCGCAGCGGGAGGAGCATCGCGGGGGCCGCGGCGATCGCGAGCGCCTTCGCGCTCGTGTAGGGAGTGCCCGCGATCGCGGCGCCCAGGTAGATGACGGCCGCGGAGCCGAAGGCGGCGAGGATCGCGACGCCGTCGGCGTCCTCGCGGCGCCGCCTGATCGCGGCCGCGACCCCGATCCCGACCGCGACCGCCCCGAGCAGGCCCGCCAGGTAGAAGGCGGCGGCGGGCAGGCTTGCGTCCGCCGGAGAGAGCCGGAACTCACCGCTCGGCCACACACCAAGGGCTTCAAGCGGCGAGAGCGCCTGGCGCAGGTTGCCGAGCCCGGTCTGCTCCCCCGCCGGGTCGAAGGCGCCGAAGCCGGTGAAGGTGACGATCCGCCCCCACTCGGGGATCGTGAGGAGGGCGGCCACGGCGACCGTGAGCGCGATCGGGATCGCGGCGCGCCTGAGGGCCGCGAGCATCGCCGCGGGAGAAGGCACGTGGAGGACGGCCAGGTAGACCGCGGCCGCGCCGGCGAGCCAGAAGAGGCCCGGGAACGAGTAGTTGAAGATCGTCGCCGCGACGATCACCCCGAGCGGCACCGCCGCCCTGACCGTCCGGCCGCGAGCCAGCAGGAGCGCGAACGCGACCAGCAGCAGCGCCTGGATCGGCTCCTTGAAGGCCCCCTGCGCGAGGTAGGCCGCGCCCAGATAGGGCAGCGCGGCGAGCGCCCCGGCGACGGTGCGGCGCAGCGGCGGCAGCTTGTCGAGCGCGGCGAGCGCCGTGATCGCCGCCAGCGCCGCGATCGCCAGGGTGATCCCGGCGAAGGCCTCGACGAGCCCCGTGCCGAGCAGGTCGGCGAGCGTCGCCGCGAGCGAGTGCGGCCCGAGCGGGTAGCCGTCGTCGATCAGCTCCGGGCGCGGCTCGGTCCCGTTCTGGGCCCAGTCCGCCATCAGCAGGTGGTTGGCCATGTCGTCGTTTAAGAGCCCCGCCCCGAGCACGCCGATCCGGTCGTTCACGAGGAAGGGCAGGAACGCGCCGAACGCGGCGATCAGCCCGGCCCCGAGGGCCACCCATGGCGCCCTATCGCCGACAGGTGGCGATTTCTCGCCATCCGCCTCGCCCGGACGACCTGGATCGGCCTCGCGGTCCCGATCCTTCCCCCCCACGTGCCCCGCGGCCACGAGCCAGACCACCGCCGCCAGGACCGCCAAGAGAAGCACGACCACCCGCCCCCCCAGCCCGCAGAGCACCAGCAGCGCCCCGAACCCCACCCCCGCAGCCAGCGGCGACCAGCCCCGCCACCCCGCGGTCGCGTGCATGGGCTGGCCGATAACCAGCGCGGCGGCGCAGACGACCACCGCCGCGGCGATCGCCGCGAGCAACCGGCTAGGCGGCGGGAGCCGCCGCCCCTTCGGGGATCCCGACCAGGCCGCGCTCGTGGAGGAGCTCGGCGACCTGGACGGCGTTCGTCGCGGCGCCCTTGCGCAGGTTGTCGCCGACGACCCAGAGGTTCAGGCAGTTCTCGTGCGAGGGATCGCGGCGGATCCGGCCGACCAGCACTTCGTCGCGGCCGGCGACCGCGGTCGGTAGCGGGTAGATCCCCTCACCGGGGTCGTCCATGACGACGACGCCGGGCGCGGAGGCGAGCAGCTCGCGGCACTCCTCCGGCGAGAGCGGGTCGCGCGTCTGCACGTTCACGGACTCGGAGTGGCCGGTAATCACGGGCACTCGGGCGCAGGTCGCGGAGATCCGCAGCTCGGCACCGGTACCGAGGATCTTGCGCGTCTCGGCCATCACCTTGCGCTCCTCGGTGGTGTAGTCGTCCCCGTCCTTGAAGGTCTCGACCTGGGGCAGGACGTTGAATGCGATCGGGTGGGGGTAGACCTCGGCGCGCGCCTCCTCGCCGTCGAGGAGCGCCCGCGACTGGGACACGAGCTCCTCGACCGCGTTACGCCCCGTTCCCGAGACCGACTGGTAGGTGGAGACGACCAGGCGCTCGATCCCGGCCTCGCGCCAGATCGGGGCGAGGGCGACGACCATCTGCATCGTCGTGCAGTTCGGGTTGGCGATGATGCCGCGGTGCTCGGCCGCCGCGTCCGGGTTGACCTCGGAGACGACCAGGGGGACCTCGTCGTGCATGCGCCAGAAGCTCGTGTTGTCGACGACGACGGCCCCGGCCTCGACGAAGCGCGGCGCCCACTCGGCGCTGACCGCGCCGCCCGCCGAGGAGAGCACGATCTCGAGCCCTTCGATCGCCTCGGCGGAGAGCGGACGGCACTCGACCTCGCCGCCGCCGAACGGCAGCCGCTTGCCGGCGGAGCGCTCGGAGCTGAACGGCACGAGCTCGCCGACCGGGAAGCCGCGCTCGGCGAGGACCTCGAGGATCGTCGAGCCCACGGCGCCCGTGGCGCCGACCACTCCCACTCGGTAACCGTCACTCATCGCCCTCAGTATTGCGAAGAGGCACGTGGAGCCGGTCGAAGCGGGGCCGCAGCACGAGGTACGACAGCCACAGACCGAGCGCGAAGAGCGGCGGCCCGGCGATCACGCGGGCCAGCGCGAGCGGCCCGACGGCGCCGGTCAGGTAGAGCGGGAGCTGGACCGCGAGGCGGAACGAGAAGACGCCGACCCAGATCCAGCTCGCCCGCGTGTAGAGGGCGCGGACCCCGGGGTCGCGATGCCAGTCGCCATGCTCCTTCAGCATCGGCGCGGCGATGTAGCCGAGCAGCGGTCGCCCGGCGAGGATCGAGACGAGGAAGGCGGTCACCGAGGCGGCGTTCAGCAGGAGCCCCGGCAGGAAGAAGTCCTCGGCTCGCCCCGTGGTCGCGGCGACCACGGCCGCGATCCCGACGCCGAGCGCGCCCGAGAGCGCGAACTGGGGCGTGGCGCCGCGCGCGATCCGGGCGAGCGCGAAGGCGAAGGCGACGCCGACCGCGACGGCGGCGGCCGGGCCGACCTCGCGATCGGTCGCGGCCCAGATCGCGGCGAAGACGACGAACGGGACCGTCGTCTCGGCGATCCCGAGCCGTCCGCCGACGGCGGAGAGCAGCGTCTGGCCGGCCGGCGAGGCGCTCAGGACGGCGCGATCGTCGGGCGGTGGTCGCCCGCCGGGTCCTCGGGCCGGATCGCGTCCGCGCCCAGCTCGAAGGCGGAGTGCAGGGCCTGGACCGCCGCCTCGACCTGCCCGGCGGCGATCACGCAGGAGATCTTGATCGGCGAGGTGGAGATCATCTCGATGTTGATGCCGCTCTCGCCGAGCGTCGAGAAGACCTTGGCGGCGACGCCCGGATGGCTGCGCATCCCCGCACCGACGATCGAGACCTTGCCGATCGCGTCGTCGGTCTCGATGCCGTCGCCGGCACCGAGCGACTCGATGGCCTGCGTCGCCGCGCCGAGCTCGGAGAGCGGCACGGTGAACGAGAGATCGGCCTTCTGGTCGTCGGAGACCGGCTCGTTCTGGATGATCATGTCGACGTTGACGTTCGCCGCGGCGAGCGCGGTGAAGATCTGGCCCGCGATCCCGGGCTCGTCGCGCACGCCCGTCAGGGTCACCCGGGCCTCCGCACTCGAGTGCGTGACCGCGGTCACCAGGGGCCTCTCCATCGTCACGTCCTCACCCGCGACGAGGGTACCGGGGCCGTCCTCGAACGAGCTTCGGCAGTGGATGCGGACGCCGTGGTTGCGGGCGTACTCGACCGAGCGCAGCTGCAGCACGCCCGCCCCCGAGGCCGACATCTCGAGCATCTCCTCGAAGGAGACGACCGAGAGCTTGCGGGCGTCCGGGACGATCCGCGGGTCGGCGCTGAAGACCCCGGCGACGTCCGTGTAGATCTCGCAGACCGGCGCGCCGAGCGCGGCCGCGAGCGCGACCGCGGTCGTGTCCGAGCCCCCGCGCCCGAGCGTGGTGACGTCGCGGCTGTCGCCCGACACCCCCTGGAAGCCGGCGACCAGCACGATCCGGTCCGCCCCGAGCGCGTCGCGGATGCGGTCCGCGCGGACGTCCAGGATTCGTGCCTTCGTATGCGACGAGTCGGTGACGATCCCCGCCTGGGAGCCGGTCAGGGAGACCGCGCCGTGGCCGAGGTCGTTGATCGCCATCGCGCAGAGCGCGCAAGAGATCCGCTCGCCCACCGAGAGCAGCATGTCCATCTCCCGCGGGTCGGGGACGTCGGAGACCTCGTGCGCCATCCGGTCGAGCTCGTCGGTGGTCTTGCCGCGCGCGGAGAGCACCGCGACGACCGGGCTGCCGCCCTCGCGCGCCGCGACGATCCGCCGCGCGGCGCGCTTGATGTCCTCGGGGCCGGCGACGGAGGTGCCGCCGAACTTCATCACGACGAGATCGTCCATCGAGCGGCGGAGGATACGACCAGACCATCTAAGGTCAGCGGCCGATGAGGGGGACCGTGCGGCGCGGGATCGCGATCGGGGCCGCGGTCATCGCAACCGCCGCGGTCTATCTGCTCCTGGTCCGAGACGAGGGACCGGAGGCCGACCACCAACGAGCCGCGGGCGGCGAGGATGTCCCGGCGGGGGTCCGCGCGCTCGTCGCCGGCCTCACCCCCGAGCAGAAGGTCGACGGGATCATGCTCGTCGGCTTCGAGGGGACCGACTCGGCCTCGCCGGTCATGGAGACCCTGAGCGGGCGCCAGCTCGGCGGCGTCGTCGTGCGCGCCTCGAACTGGCTGGACGCCACGCAGGGCGCCGCGCTCGTCGACGAGCTGCGCTCCGCGGCGGCGGCGGGCGGCGAGGTGCCACCCCTCGTGGCGACGCCGCAGGAGGGTGGCGAGTACCGGGCGCTCGCCGACCTGCCGCCGGAGAGCCGCGAGCTCGACGTCGGCGACCTCGGCGACCCCGAGCTCGCCCTCGAGTGGGGGCGCGAGACCGGCGAGGCGCTGCGCGACGCCGGCTTCGACATGAACCTGGCGCCGATCGCCGACGTCGCGACGCTCGACAGCCCGATCGCCGACCGCGCCTTCTCCGACGACGCGAACGTCACCGCGCAGCTGACGGCGGCGGCGGTGCGCGGCTGCGCCGAGGCCGAGATCGCCTGCGTCGCCCGTCACTTCCCCGGCCTCGGCGCCGCCTCGAGCTCGACCGACGAGGGCCCGGCGACGGTCAGCCTCGACGCGGCGACGCTCGCCTCGCGCGACCTCGCCCCGTTCCAGGCCGCGATCGCCGAGGGCGTGCCGGCGGTGATGCTCTCGCATGCCTTCTACGCCGCCTACGACCCGGTCACCCCCGGCTCGCTCTCGCCGGAGGTCGCGACCGGCCTGCTCCGCGACCAGCTCGGCTTCACCGGGGTCGCGATCACCGACGACCTCGGCACGGGCGCGGTGCGGGCGACGACCGGTACCCGCCCGGCGGCGATCGTGGCCGTGAACGCGGGCGCCGACATGCTGCTGGTCGAATCGCCCGACGAGGCCGAGGGAGTCCGCGAGGCGCTCCTCGGCGCCGTCGGGTCGGGCGAGATCCCCGCCGAGCGGATCGACCAGGCGGTCGGCCGCGTGCTCGAGCTCAAGCGCGCGCTCGGCCTGATCGGCGAGGAGCCGGACCCCGACCCCGACCCCGAGCCGGAGTAGGCTCGCCGGGATGGAGCTCGGCGGCGATACCAAGGCGGTCCTCGTCGCCTGCGGCCTGATCTTCCTGTGGGCGCTCGCGCTCGGCGTCTGGAAGTACCGCCAGATGGCGACCGCGGAGGATCACCTCGCACACCCGTACGTCGACACCGCTCACCGGGCGGCGCTCCTCTACAGCTTCGCCACCCTCATGATCGCGGCCTTCGTCGAGCTCAGCGGCTTCGCGGAGACCGTGAACCTGATCGCCGCCGGCGCGCTCGTCTTCTTCTTCGCCGCCGCGATCGCCGGCTACAGCTACCACGGCTGGAAGCGCGACACCGTGAACCAGTTCGCCGACCCGGTCCGCGGCACCCACGCGTTCATGGTCGCGCTGATCGTCGGCGAGATCGGCGGGTTCGCGGTGCTCTTCGCCGGCTTCCTCGACGCCCAGGTGCTCTAGACCGCGCGCGGCCGCCGTTCGGGTCGGGCGTGTGATCGACCTCACACGTAGATATATCCCAGCGATATATACTCCGGCCCATGGCCTCGCCCTCACTGTCCAACACCGCCTATGTGATCCTCGGCCTGCTCGACGCCGAGCCGCGCTCCGGCTACGAGATCAAGCAGACCGTCGACAACTCGACGCGGTTCTTCTGGGCCGCCAGCTACGGCCAGATCTACCCCGAGCTCCGGCGCCTGCGCAAGGCCGGCCTGGTCGAGTCCGAGCGCGACGACGCCGGGGCGCGCAAGCGCACCGTGCACCGCCTGACGCCCGCGGGCCGCGACGCGCTACGCGCCTGGCTCGCCGAGCCCGCGGCGGTGGCCGAGTACCGGGACGAGAAGCTCCTCAAGCTCTTCTTCAGCGCCTCGGCCGGCGGCGACGCTGCCGTCGACTCGGGCGCCGGCGCCCTGTCCGCCCGCGCCGCCGAGCACACCGAGACCGCCGAGCGGCTCCGCGAGCTCGAGCCGATGGTCGTCGCGGTCGGCAACCCCTACAAGCTCGCCGTCCTGCGCTACGGGATCCACCAGAACGAGTCGGGCGCCCGTTACTGCGAGGACGCCGCACGCGAGCTCCGCAAGAACCGAAAGGAGAACTCCTGATGTTCGATCGCCTCGCCGGACTCGCGCAGCGCCGCCGCGTCTGGGTCGTTGTCCTGAGCGTCGTCTTCTTCGGCGTCGCCGGCGCGCTCGGCTCCGGCGTCGCCGACCGGCTCGACCCCTACGGCGCCGACGACCCCGACACCGAGACCGTCCGCGCCGACGAGCGCCTCGAGGCGGCCGGCTACCGATCCAACGGCGTGATCGTCCTGATCGACGGCGTCGACGTCCGGTCGCGGGCCGGCGCCGCCCGGGTCGAGCGGATCGCGAGGGAGGTCGGGGCAGAGGAGGACGTGAAGGCCGTCACCGGGTTCGCCGAGAGCGGCTCCGAGGCGTTCGTCTCCCGCAAGGGCGATTCCACGTACCTCGCCGTCGCCCTGAAGCCGACCGAGGACGACGCCGAGCAGGAGGCGGCCGACGCGATCGCCCACCGGCTCGCCGGCGAGCGCGGCGTCACCGTCGGCGGCGGCGCCCTCGCGCAGATCCAGGTGAACGAGCAGGTCGAGGACGACCTGCGCACCGCCGAGCTCTACGCCTTCCCGATCCTCTTCCTGCTCTCGCTCCTCTTCTTCCGCAGCCTCGTCGCCGCGCTCCTGCCGCTCCTCGTCGGCGGGCTCGCGATCGTCGGCACCTTCCTTACCCTGACCGCCGCCGCCGAGCTCACCTCGGTCTCGATCTTCGCCCTCAACCTCGTCACCGGCCTCGGACTCGGCCTCGCCATCGACTACAGCCTGTTCATCGTCTCCCGGTACCGCGAGGAGATCGCGAAGAGCGGGCCCGGGCTCGAGGCGATGCGGGCGACGATGGCGACCGCGGGACGCACCGT
>DASUSH010000105.1:0-16755 GCA_036375215.1 Solirubrobacterales bacterium | reverse complement strand
CGGGCTGGCCGCCCGGATTTCCGTTCTCCGACACGACTTCGCGATCGCCGTTGGTTCCGTCGACGCTGAAGAGGGTTCCCGAGCCTCCATCGGACTCCTGATCGGTCATGTAGATCGTGCCGACGCCGCCGACGACGGCGGCCGGTGCTCCCGCCGGCAAGACCAGGAAGGACGCTGCGACGATTAAGAGGGTGGCGCCGCGTAACCGTCCAGCAACGCTCAGGGGTCCGATCCGTGGCGCCATGAGCTGTCTCCAATCCGTTGGGTTGCCCGGCAATCTGCTGGGATCCTCCGACTCTATGCGATAACCCAGCCGCAGCTCAGTCGGAGCGGTGCCGTCCGCCCCGGCCCGACAACGTCGGCCTTCGGCTCGGACCGGCTTCGCTTGTCCGTGCGGCCAGTGGGCCGAACCCCCCGCATGGGTAGCGGCGGAACGCCTTGCGTCGTCGTCCGTCGAGACCGCTGGAACTCCCTTCTAAAGGAGTGGGATTGATGCCCGATTGATGCCCCGCCCACATGCCGGGGCAAGATGCCCTGACAGCCGAAAGGCCCCGTTCCCGGGGCCTTTCGTAGTAGCGGGGGTGGGATTTGAACCCACGACCTCCGGGTTATGAGCCCGGCGAGCTACCTGACTGCTCCACCCCGCGTCGGTGGACCGCCGATTCTAGCGCCGGTTTTCGCCTTCGTGGAGCGTGTATGACTGCCGGGACGGGGGGCCCGAGGGGGGTACGCAGCAGACCCCGCGCCTCAACTGGACCGTCGAGTTCAAGCGCATCGAGCGCTGACCGCGCACCGCGGGCGGGCCTAGGCGGGCGGCGGCGACGGCCGGTGCCCGCTCCGCTACGGTGCGGTGGTGGAGTTCGGGCGGCGAGCCACGGAAGGCCCAGGCGCCCCCTCGGGGGCCCGTGGGCCACGGGTCGCCGTGATCGATCTGGGCACGAACTCGACCCGGCTGATGGTCGCGGACGTGAGCGCCGAGGGTGAGGTCATCGAGCTCGCGCGTGAGACCCGGGTGACGCGGCTCGGGCGCGGGGTCGACCTCACCGGGAAGCTCTCCGACGAGGGGATCGAGACGGTCTGCGCTGCCGTCGCCGACTACATCGCGACGATCCACCCGCTCGTGCCCGACCACGTGGTCGCGATCGCGACGAGCGCGGTTCGCGACGCCTCCAACGGCGAGGCGTTCCTGGCCGAGCTGCGCGAGCGCTTCTCGCCGCTCTCCCCGCAGGTGATCGACGGCGAGACCGAGGCGCGCCTCACCTTCGCGGGCGCGACCGCCGGCCGGCCCGACCGCGACGCCTGCATCCTCGTCGCCGACATCGGCGGCGGCTCGACCGAGCTCGTCGCCGGCTGCGACGGCGAGGTCGAGTTCTGGACCTCGCTGCAGGCCGGCGTCGTCCGCCAGACCGAGCGCCACCTCTCCCACGACCCGCCCCAGCCCGGGGAGCTCGAGGAGCTCGCCGACGAGGTCCGCGCGACGATCGTCGACGAGATCTCCGCCAACCCTCCTCCCCACCCCGACGTCGGCATCGCGGTCGCCGGCACGCCGACCTCGTTGGCGGCGATCGAGCTGGGGATCGTCCCCTACGACTCGACCCTGGTCCACGGCCACAAGCTGACGATGACGTCGATCCAGCGCGCGCTCTCGAAGCTGGCGTCGGTCCCGATGGCTGAGCGCTTCCGCCTGCCCGGCCTGCAGCCGGAGCGCGCGCCGACGATCGTCGCCGGGGTCGTGATCCTGGTCCAGGTCATGCGCGCCTTCGGCCTCGAGGAGATCGTGGTCTCCGAGCACGACATCCTCCACGGCGCCGCGCTCGAGCGGGCGGCGAACCCGGCCCCGGCCGGCTAGCCGCTAGACCGTCTTGCGGAGGATCTCGACCAGGGTCTCCTGGTCGGCCTCCGAGAGCCGCAGGATCGCCTCGGGCGGCTCGGCCATGCGCCGGCTGAGCTCCTCGCTGAGCTTCGCGCCCGCCTCGGTCGAGGCGAGCAGCTTCACCCGGCGGTCGCGCGGGTCGGGGCGGCGCTCGGCGAGGCCCCGCTCCTCGAGCCGGTCGGCGAGGCCCGTGAGGTTCGAGTTGTCGCAGTGCATCGTGTCGGCGAGGCTGCTCATCGGCTGCGGCTCGGCGATCAGCCGGAGCAGCATCGCCTGCGGCGGCGAGAGGCCGAGCTCGCCGGCGATCATCGGGAAGCGCGGCTTGCCGTGGACGAACATGAGCTTGGCGACCAGCACCCACGCCTCGCCGGCCGTGCCCTCGGCGTAGGCGTCGAGGCCGTGGTCGGTGGGGAGCCGGGGAGCGGGTGGGGAAGCAGTCATTTGAAGATGATGATACTCTGCCCGCATCAATGATTGATGACTTCAACCATCGAGGAGGGCCAATGCTGATTTCGGCCAACGATACCGGTGTCGTCAGCCGGAGCCTCGACTTCGGCGACGGCGACGGCGCGCCGAGCGCAGCGGCCGGCACCGGCCGCAACGGCCGCGTCCGGGGCGGCGGCGACAACGGGATCGAGGTGAGCGGCCTCGTCCGCGAGTTCAAGAAGGGCCCGCGGGCCGTCGACGGGGTCGACCTGAGCGTCGCCCCCGGGGAGATCTACGGCTTCCTCGGGCCGAACGGCGCCGGCAAGTCGACGACCGTCCACATGCTCACCACCCTCCTCCCGCCCACCGCCGGCAGCGCGACCGTCGCCGGGCACGACATCGTCAAGGAGGGCCCCGCGGTGCGCGACGCGATCGGCGTCGCGCTGCAGGAGGCCGCGCTCGACCCGCTGCTGAGCGCGCGCGAGCACATGCGCCTCCAGGCCGGGATGCACGGGATCGCCAAGGCCGAGGCCCGGCGCCGCGGCGACGAGCTGATCGACCGGGTCGGGCTCGCCGACGCCGCCGACCGCCGCGTCGCCGGCTACTCGGGCGGGATGAAGCGCCGCCTCGACCTCGCGCTCGCGCTGGTCCACGCGCCGCGCCTCCTCTTCCTCGACGAGCCCACGACCGGGCTCGACGTCCAGAGCCGCACCGCCCTGTGGGAGCAGGTCGCGAACCTGGCCGCCGAGCAGGGCGTCACCGTCTTCCTCACCACCCAGTACCTCGAGGAGGCCGACAACCTCGCCGACCGGGTCGGGATCATCGACCGCGGCCGGCTCGTCGCCGAGGGCACCCCGGAGGCGCTGAAGGCGGAGATCGGCCGGCCGACGGTCGAGGCCGCCCCGGCCGAGCCGGCCGACCGCGAGCGGCTCGCCGGCGTGCTCGGGCGCTTCGGCGCGCCGACCCAGGCGGCGCCGGGCGCCTCCGCGGTTCGGCTGCGCGACGGCGTCGACGAGCTCGCCGCGATCGTGCGCGCGCTCGACGCCGAGGGCATCCGGATCGGCCAGCTCGACCTGCACGCGCCGAGTCTCGACGACGTCTTCCTCGCGAAGACCGGCCGCCGCCTCGAGGGCGCCGGCGACGGGGACGGTGAGGACGGTGGGAACGATGGGGACGGTCACCGTGAGGCCGTCCTGGCGGAGGCGGGCTGAGCCGATGGGCGCGAGCCTCACCCAGGTCCGTCACCTCGCCGGCCGCTCGGTCATGCGGGTCGTGCGCCAGCCGGCGCTGATCGTCCCGAGCCTGCTGTTCCCGCTGATCCTGCTCGCCGTGAACGCCTCCGGGCTCGAGGCGGCGACGGAGATCCCGGGCTTCCCGACCGATTCCTACATCACCTTCGCGCTCGCCTTCGCCTTCATGCAGGGGGCGATGTTCGCGACCCTGGGCGCCGGCCAGTCGCTCGCCGAGGACGTGCAGCGGGGGTTCTTCAACCGCCTCCAGCTCACCCCGCTGCGCGGCTGGGCGATGCTCGCCGGCCAGCTCGCGGGCGTCGTGGTGCTCGGCCTCGTGCAGGCCACCGTCTACCTCTCGATCGGCCTGCTCGCCGGGTCCGAGATGGAGTCCGGGCCGCTCGGCGTCCTCGTCCTCGTGGCGCTCAGCGTCCTGATCTCGCTCGCCTTCGGCGCGCTCGGCCTGCTCGTCGCCCTGCGCAGCGGCTCCGGCGAGGCGGTCCAGGGGATGTTCCCGCTCTTCTTCATCCTGCTCTTCCTGAGCTCGGCGTCGCTCCCCCGCGACCTGATCGCCAACGACTGGTTCCAGGCGATCACCAATTGGAACCCGGTCAGCTACATGATCGAGGGCATGCGCAGCCTCTTCATCGACGGCTGGGACGCCGAGGCGCTCGCGCTCGGCTTCGGGCTCGCCGCGGTCCTGCTCGTCGCCGCGCTCGCGGCGGCGTCGATCGCGCTCAAGGGAAGGATGGTGCGCACGTGAGCCGCGCGACCCGCTACCGGGGCACGGCGCTCGCGATCGCCTGGCGCCAGCTCCACAACCTGGTCCGCAACCCGGCGCTCTTCCTGCCGCCGCTCCTGATGCCGATCTTCTTCTTCACGGCATTCGCGGGCGGGCTCTCGGCGATCGCCGACGCGCCGAACTTCGGCTACCCGGACTACGACAACTTCCAGTTCGTCTTCGTCCTGCTCCAGTCGGCCGCCTTCGGCGGCGTCTTCACCGGCTTCGCGATCGCGGCCGACTTCGAGTCGGGCTTCGGCCGGCGGCTGCTGCTCGCCTCGCGCGACCGCACCGCGATGATCGCCGGCTACGCGATCGTCGCCCTCACCCGCGCCGCGTTCACGTTCGCGATGCTGTTCGCGATCGCGCTCGCGGTCGGGATGCCGGTCGCGGCCGACGCGGTCGAGCTCACCGGCCTGATCGGCCTCGCCTTCGTCTTCGGCACCGCCGGGCTGATGCTCTCCGCCGGTGTCGCGCTGCGCTTCCGCTCGCTGCAGGCCGGGCCGCTCATGCAGGTGCCGGTCTTCATCGCCCTGATGACCGCGCCCGTCTTCGTCCCGATCGAGCTCCTCTCCGGCTGGGTCGAGGCGGTCGCCTCGGTGAACCCGGTGACGCCGCTCCTCGAGGCCGGCCGCGGCCTGATCATCTCCGACCCGGAGAAGGTCCTCTTCGCGTTCGCCGTCGCGATCGGGCTCGCCGCCCTGCTCGCCGTCTTCGCCGTGCGCGGTTTACGTCGCGCTGAGGTTGCCGGTTGACGATTCCCCTGACGTATCCCTCCTCAATGCCCGAAAAATCCGGCGCCCGCGGCTCCTCCGCCGCGGGCGCCGGCGGTTGCGGGGGTAACCCCCGAGCCGCCGTAAGATCAACGGGATGGAAATTCGCAGGGAGGAGAGGATCGCCCGCAACGAATCGATCTTCAGGGTCGGAAACGAGCGGATGGCGCAGTGGGAGGAGCGCCACTCGAACGGCGAGCGCGAGCGCTACCTGTGCGAGTGCGCCGACCCCGCCTGCACGGAGAAGATCGAGCTGAGCTTCTCGCAGTACGAGTACGTGCGCTCGGACTCGAAGTGGTTCGTGGTCGTCCCGGGCCACGAGGTTCCCGACGTCGAGACCGTGATCGACACCCACGACGGCTGGAACGTGGTCGAGAAGGCCGACGACGTCTCGCACATCGTCGAGTCGACCGATCCACGGAACGATTGAGCTGACGGGAAGCGGCCCCGGCCGCAGCCCTACCCGCCCGGCTCGCCCTCAACCGCCTCCTCGTCGAGGCCGAGCGTCTCGAGCGCGGCCTCCAGCGCCTCCTCGTCGCTGACCGCGCCGTGGCGGCGCCAGCGCTCCTCGTCGATGCCGGCCGCGTTCGGGCCGGCGGGCGGCGGCTCCGCGTCCTCGCCGTGCACCGACTGCCAGAGGATGCGATCGAGGATCCGCTGCGGCGTGCGGTCGGTGAACTCAAGCGGCAGGCGATTGGAAAGGCGCGCATTCGGCGACGAGGCGGTGTTGCGCTCGAGCAGGTCGACCGACGGGGTGAGCGCGTCGTACGGCTCGCTTTGGTCGGCGGGGTCGGCGTCGAAGGCGTCGTACATCGGCACCGCGGTCGCGTCGAAGAGGTTCAGCGGCTCCATCCCGACGACGAGCTCGAGCGTGCGGATGAAGGAGAGGAAGTCGTAGCGCGTGTGCACGACCGCGCCGCGGCGCGCGTAGGGGCTGATCGCGAAGGCGGGTATCCGGTGCGCGTCGACGTGGTCGGCGCCATCCTGGGAGTCGTCCTCGATGACCAGGATCAGCGATCGGTCCCAGATCGGCGAGTGCGAGATCAGGTCGACGAGCTCGCCGAGCGCGAGGTCGTTCTCGGCGATCATCGCCCGCGGGGTGCGGGATCCCGGCGTGGTCCCGTTCGTGTGGTCGTTGGGGAGGGTGACGTAGGTGAACGCCGGGACCGAGCCCTGCGCGACCCACTGGTTGAAGCGGCTGCGGAAGCACTCGAAGCGGCTCGAGGCGGTCGCCGGGGCGCCATCCGGCTTCGTCGAGTCGAAGACCTCCTGCCGGTTGATCACGTCCGTGCCGCCGGAGGACGCGTCGTTCGCGAAACACTGGCCACCGGCCAGCGCCCCGAGATCGCCCGGCACCGGGCCGAGGTCGGACTTGGCGAACTTCGCCACCACCCGGGCGGTCTCGTCGGAGCGGCGGTCGGCGTCGGCGAGCGGCACGGTCCCCGCGATCGCCTCGCCGAAGTTGAACCAACTGATGCCCTGGTCCTCGGCCTGGTCGAAGAGGAACCCGGTCGCCGGCCAGGTGACCGAGTAGACGCCGAAGTCGTAGGGGCGGCCGCGGCCCGCGTAGTTCTGATGCCAGTTCTTGGTCACGTAGTCGGAGACCGATGCCGCCGAGGTCCAGAAATGGCCGTCGATCGAGGCCTCGGAGTTGGCGTAGACGTGGTCGAGCAGCGGGAAGCGCTCGGCCAGCGCGTGCGCGTTCGGGGTCACGTCGGGGCCGAACAGGTTCAGCTTGGGGTCGCCGTCGCCGCGCGGATCGTCACCGAGGATCTGGTCGTAGGTGCGGTTCTCGCGGACCACGTAGAAGACGTGGTCGATCGGGCCGCCGGCGGTGAGCGGCGTATCCGGCGGAGCGGGCTCGTCGTTCGAGGGCCGGATCTGGCGCGAGGCCTTCGGGCTCAGCTCGCCGAGCCGCTGGTCGCTCGGGAACCGGGTGATCCCCGACATGCCGCGGACCAGCTCGGGCAGGTACTTGAAGTAGTAGGCCGCGTCGGCGCCACCGGTCGCCGAGCCGGGATCCTCCGGCAGCACCTCGCCGGGCTCGGCGTCGTTCGGGCCGACGCCGAGGCCCTTGGCCGCGACCCAGACCAGCTTGCGCTTGCCCGGCGGCTGCGGCGTCGCGAGCGCCGCGGTCGGATAGGACGCGACGGGGACGCGGCCGACCAGCGACCAGCGCCTCGAGCGCCGCTCGACCGGATCCTTCGCGACCCGCTCCTCCGCCGCCTCCTCGGCGTCCTCGCCGAACAACTCGGCCGTCTCCTCGGCCTCGTTCTCGGACTGCTCGACCGAGTCGCGCGTCTCGTGGTCGAGGATGCGGTTGGCGAGCGCAGCGCGCCCGCCGCCGGCCCCCCGCTTCCGCCCGGGATCGCAGCGCTTCGCCGCGGAGAGCGCGAACACGGCGACGGCGTCCTCGCCCGAGTTCGCGGAGAGCAGCCGGCAGCCGTCGGCGGTGACGCTGACCGCGACCGGCGCCGTCCCGATCCCCTGCGGCCGCTCGACCGAGAGCGTGCGCTCGACCTCCATCGCGTCGGTGTCGATCACCGCGATCAGGTCCTGGTGGGTGACCGCGACGTACGCGTAGGGCCGCTTCGGGTCGATCGCGATCCCCTCCGGGTGGGAGAGGTGCGGGCCGACCGTGATCTCCTTCGTCTCCTCGCCGCTGCCGAGGTCGATCACGGAGACGGTGCCGTCGGCCTCGTTCGAGACGAGCCCGGTCCTGCCGTCGGACGTGATCGCGGCGCCGTAGGGGTAGCGCCCGGTCTCGACGAAGCGGACCTCCTTGGAGGCCGTGTCGACGATCGCGGCCTGATGGGCGAGGTTGAGGGCCACCAGGAGGGTCTCGCCGTCGGGCGAGACGGCGATGTCGCGCGGCCACGAGACCGCGCTCGTCTCCGTCGGCGGGAAGCTCTGGGGCGGCGGCGTCCCGTCCGGCGGGGGCACCTCGATCACCCCGGCGCGGCCGGCCTTGCCCGAGCGCGCGAGCGCGAGGACGTGGATCACGTCCCCCTCCCGGCCCGGCACGTCGTCGCCGACCTCGTTGTCCGGGTCGCCCGACTCGGCGACGCCGGAGACGTAGGCGGTGCGCCCGTCGGGGGCGACCGCGATCCCGCCCGAGAGCCCGGGCATCCGGATCTTCTGCACGACCTTGCCGGCCTGGCGGCGCTTGCGCTTGCGGCAGCGCTCGCGCGTCGTCTTCGGAGGGCACGGCTTCGGCAGGACGCGGACGATCTGCACGTCGTTCACCCCCCGCCCCGCGGAGGCGGTGAGGGCGAAGCGCCCGTCGGGCGTGAGCACGGCGCCGCCCGGCAACGCGCCGATCTCGGTGAGCTTGCCGACCGGGTCGAGCTGGCGGCCCGACGGCTGGATCCCGGTCTCGGGACCGATCCGGCCCTCCTCCTTGCCGCCGCCGGCGACGGCGGAGCCGCCGAGCGCGACCGCGACCGCGAGGATCAGCGCGACGTTGCCCCAGAGTGCTCGAGCCTTCACCAAGGCCGGAAAGCTAGACCGACTCGAAGACGATCAGGGAGCGCATCGCGGCTGATCCTGACATGGATCCGCCGCGATGCAACCCATCCTGGCCCGGCCGCTCAGACCGAGCGCTGGTAGGAGCGGAAGGCCCGCGTCGCGACCCAGATCGAGAATGCCGCGAGGATCGCGAGCAGCCCGATGCGCTCGAAGATGAAGCCCCAGTCGGCGGCCGCGGAGGTCGCGTCGCGGCCCGCCTCGACCGTCCAGTTGACCGGGTTGAACTTCGCCAGGTCCTGGATCCACCCGGGCGCCAGGTCGAGCTGCATGAAGCAGGCCGAGAGGAACGTGAGCGGCAGGACGACGAACTGGACGATCCCGATCAGGGTCTCCTCCTGGCGCGTCACCAGCGCGATCGCCTGCGAGAACGCCGCCAGCGTCGCCGCCAGCAGCACGGTCGCCAGGAAGAGCGCCGCGATCCCGTGCACTCCGCCGGGGAACTCCGCCCCGACCGCGAGCGAGATCCCGACCATGATCAGCGACTGGATCACGATCACGATCGACACCTGGGCGATCGGGCCGATGATCAGCGGGGAGCGGCTCACCGGGGTCACGAGGAACCGGTCCATGACGCCGCGCTGGAGGTCCTCCAGCGTTCCCATCCCGTTCCAGCCGGCGGCGAACACCGACGCCATCACGATCACCCCGGGGGCGAGGAAGTCGTTGTAGGACGCCGCCTCGAAGCCGGGGATCTCGGTCACGGCCTTGAACAGCGCGCCGAAGAGCAGGAGCCAGATGATCGGCTGGACGAGCGTGATCGCGATCCACCACGGCTGGCGGATCAGCGCCCGCATCCAGCGCTGGGTCATGTCGAATGAGTTGAGCACGGTCGCGGTCATCTGTCGCTCCCTTCGTCGTCGTTCTTCTCTTTCGCCTGCTCGGCCTGCTCGAACGAGCGGCCGGTGTAGCGCAGGTAGACGTCGTCGAGCGAGGGCCGCGCCACGGTCGCCGCGGCGACCGGGACCTCGGCCGCGCTGAGCGCGGCGAGCAGGGCCGGAAGCGCGGCCGCCCCGTCGTCGACACGGGCGTGCACGGCGCGCTCGAGGGCCTGCAGCTCCCGCACCTCGGCGAGGCCGCGGAGCGCCTCGACGGCGCGCCCGTTCACCGACTTGCCGATCTCGATCGCGACCGTGTCGCCGGAAAGCTCGGCCTTGAGCTGCTCGGGCGGGCCCTCGACCACGACCTTGCCGCGGTCGACGAAGGCGAGCCGCTCGGCGAGCTGGTCGGCCTCCTCGAGGTAGTGCGTCGTGAGCAGGATCGTGAGCCCGTCCTCGGCATTCAGCCGGCGGATCTCGGCCCACATCTGCGCCCTCACCTCCGGGTCGAGGCCGGTCGTCGGCTCGTCGAGGAACAGCACCTTCGGGTCGTGGATCAGCCCCATCGCGATGTCGAGGCGGCGCTTCATCCCGCCCGAGTAGCCCTTCGCGATCCGGCCGCCGTGGTCGGCGAGACCGAAGCGCTCGAGCAGGCCGTCGACCTTGCGGTCGAGCTCGCGGCCGCGGATCCCGTAGAGCCTGCCCTGCAGGACCAGGTTCTCGCGGCCGGTCGCCTCCTCGTCCACCGACGAGGCCTGGGCGACCACGCCGATCCTCCGCCGGACCTCCGCTCCCTGGTTCAGCACGTCGAGCCCGGCCACCGCCGCCTCCCCGGAGTCCGGGGTGGTGAGCGTCGTCAGCACCTTCACGGTCGTCGACTTGCCGGCTCCGTTCGGGCCGAGCAGGCCGAAGATCGATCCCTCGGCGACCGCGAACGTGAGCCCGTCGAGCGCGACGGTCTCGTCGTAGCGCTTGTGGATGTCGCTCGCGGCTATCGCCTCCTGCATGCTTCCTCCCTTCTCCTGTTGTTTCGTCTGCTTAACTATTCGAGAGTGGAAGCACTCTAGCAGATTCATTCGAATGTCGAAACTTTCCAAACAAGAACTGATGCAGGAGGCGGTCGAGGGCTACCGGGCGATGCAGCTCGGCTCGGAACTCTTCGACGACGCCGCCGCCGAGATCCTCGGCATCAACCGCACCGACATGCGGGCGATGGACGTCCTGCAGCGCCGCGGGCCGATGACCGCCGGCGCGCTCGCCGAGGAGATCCGCCTCTCCCGCCCCGCGACGACGACCGTCCTCGATCGGCTGGAGCGCATCGGCTACATCCGCAGGACCTCCGACCCCGAGGACCGCAGGCGCGTACTCGCCGAGCTCACCCCGCTTGCGTTCGAGCGGTCGATGGAGATCTGGGGCGGCTACTTCGATTTCGCCGAGCGCGAGGCGGGGCGCTACACGGTCGAGGACCTGGAGGCGCTGCGACGATTCGCCCAGCGCGGGATCGAGGAGAACGCCCGCCAGATCCGGCGCCTCGAGCGGATCCTCGCCGAGCGCCCGGGCCGAGGTGCCTAGACCGGCGTCTCGAACCCCGGCTCGATCGGCATCGTCGCGGTCAGGAGCGGCGAGGGGATCGCGTCGTCGTCCTGGTCGCAGACGAAGGCGAAGTCGATGACGCCGGTGTCGACCTGGGCGTGCACGCCCTCGACCTTCCAGCGGCGGTCGATCTCGCGCAGGCGGTGGACGACGCCCTCGGCGTCGATCGTGCCCACGACCGAGCCGCGCACCTCGCCGTCGTCGGCGCCGTCGGAGTCGACCTCCGCCGACGCGGTGAACACGACGAGGCGGTCGAAGAGCGGCGAGGCGTCCGAGAAGCAGAGCGGGGTGCCGCCGAGGTCGCCGAGGTCATAGGCGCGGACCTCGAGCAGTTCCTCGGTGTCGACCACGAGGTCGCCCCCGAGCGATTCGAAGAGCGGGTCGAGCGCGAGCTCGACGACGGTGTTCGGCGCATCGCCCTTGTTGCCGCGGTGAAAGAGCCAGAGCCGGTCGCCGAAGACCGAGGCGCCCTCGATGTTGATCTCGCCGAGCTCATCGCGGAGCTTCGCGTAGAGCGGCGCGAAGTCGACCTCGCGCGGGTCATCGCGCAGCGAGCCGTCGGCGTCGAACGGCCACAGGAAGCCGCGGCCCCGGCTGTCCTTCGATCCCGAGCCGAGGCCGAGGAGCGCGCCGTAAGGGCTGTTGCCGAAGGGCGGCAGCGCGGTCAGCGCCTCGAGGTCGGGCTTCGTGCGGTGCGCCTCGTCCTCGTCGGCGGGCCGGGCGCCGGAGAGCACCTGCCGCAGCCGCCCGGGGCCGGCGCCCGAGAGGTCGAAGATGCCCAGGTCGAGCAGGTCGTCCCCGATCACGTAGGCGAAGACGCCGCGCCGGACGATCCCCGAGGCGGCGGAAAGGTGATCAGGCCCGCCCGAGACCTTCTCGAGATCGAGGTCGCGCATCGGCCGCAGCTCGAGCGGCGGCAGGCTCTCGGGGGTGACCTTTTGTCGCTCCACGCCCTTCCCCTACCCACACCGCGCGCGGCGAACCCGCGTTTGAGCCGCGCCGGACCGGGGATGAAGGCCGGTCGAGCAGCGCCAAGCGAGAAGAAGGGGCTTCAGCGATGGTTCGAAGGACCACGGGGAACGGAACGGGTGAGATCGAATGGCACCGGCCGCGCGGAGCCCGCGCCGTCGCCGAGACGCGCTGGTCCACCGAGGGTGAGGACGCCGCACGCCCGGACGGAGAGCGCCCGTCCTTCTTCGCGCTGCTCGTGCCGCTCGTAGCCCTCTCGCTGGGATCGGTGCTCGCGATCGGGATCGCCGTCGCGATCCTGCTGGGGCTGCTCTCGCTGCTGATCTGAGGCGGGGCGGCCCGCAGCGGGCGCCTCGTCCGGGCCGAGTCGACGGCCTCCCGTGGTTCTGGAAGCATTGGACCATGGACGGAGACCGACCCGAGGACGCGGGGATCGCCGGGGAGCTGGCGGAGCTCTGGCGGCTCAATCGACCCTCGGCGCTCTCGAAGGTCGCGATCGTCGAGGACGCGGCGGCGGCGCTGTCCGCGGCCGAGCTCGACGACGAGCTCCGCGAGGAGGCGCGAGGAGCGGCGCACAAGCTCCGCGGCTCGCTCGGCATGTACGGATTCCACCGCGCCGGAGAGATCGCCGGCGAGCTCGAGGACCTCCTCTCCGCCGGCCCCGTCGGGAGCGCGAGGACGCCCGAGGTCGCGAGCCTCGTGCTCGCCATGCGCGCGGAGCTCGAATCCGCTCCGGAGGCTCCGGCCGTCGCCAGCGAGCCAGAGAGCGACGCGATCTCCCTGCTCGTGGTCAGCGACGATCCGGCGCTCGGACAGGCCCTCTTCGATGCGATCGAGGAGCGCGAGCTCGTCGCCGCGCTGGCCGGCCTCGACGAGGGCACCGTCCGGCTCGAGCGCGGCCGGCCCGACGTCGTCCTCTGCGACCTCGCCTCCGCGGGCTCGCTCGCCGAGGGGCTCGGCTTCCTCTCCGAGCTCAGCGCCGGCGACTCGGCGCCGCCAGTGCTCGTGCTCGCCGCCGGAGACGGCCTCCTCGACCGGGTCGAGGTGGTCCGCCACGGGGCCCGCGGCTTCCTCAATCGCGACCTCGAGCCGCGCGCGCTGATCGACGCCGTCGAGCGCTTCGCGGATGGACTGCGCGAGCCCGGCGCGACCGTGCTGGCGGTGGACGACGATGAATCGGTGCTCGCCGCCCTGGAGGCCCTCCTCGGGCGCAACGGGTTCACGGTCGAGACGGCCGACAGCGCTGAACGGTTCTGGCGCAAGCTGGAGGAGGTCGTGCCGGACCTCGCGATCGTCGACCTCGACATGCCGCAGGTCAACGGGATCGAGCTCTGCCAGGCACTGCGAGCGGATCTGCGATGGGCGTGGCTGCCCCTGCTGATCCTGACCGCATACCGCGATTCGGAGGTCGTCCGCGGCGCCTTCGCCGCGGGTGCCGACGACTACCTCTCCAAGCCGATCATCGAGGAGGAATTGCTTGGACGGGTCCGCAACCGGCTCGCGCGCGTCCGCGCCTACCGCGAGGCCTCGGAGCGCGACGAGCTGACCGGGGTCGCGACACGCCGTGCCGTCGTCGCCGAGCTCGAGCGGCTCGCGGAGCTCGCCCGCTCGGCAGGCGAGCCGTTCTCGCTCGCGCTGCTCGACGTGGACCGGCTCGCCGCGATCAACGCGGCCTCGGGGCTGGCCGCCGGGGACGCGGCGCTGCGGCGTGTCGGCGAGTGGCTTCGGGGCGAGCTGGCGAGCGACGCGGTGGGACGGTGGGACAGTGACGCCTTCTTGATCGGATTCAACGGGATCGCTGCCGCCGACGCGGCGCGACGGGTCACCGCGGTCCTCGACCGGCTGAACGCGCGCGAGCCCGGGGTGACCCTCAGCGCCGGCGTCGCCGGCGCCTCGCCGGACCGGATCGAGATACCGGCTCTGGTCGTGGCGGCGGAACGGGCGCTCGCCGAGGCGCAGCGGGCCGGCGGAGCGCGGCTCGTCGCCGCGGGCGCTGCCGGCGAGCCGGAGGGCGAGCGCGTCGACGTCGCGATCGTCGAGGACGACCAGTCGGTGGTCGACGTCCTCCAACTCGCCCTGGAGAACCTCGGGGTGACATCGCGCCGGTTCGCCGACGGCGACGAGGCGGTTGCGGCACTCGCCGCCGACCCGCCGCCGCTGGTCGCGCGCGTCGTCTTGCTCGACTGGGACCTTCCCGGGGTCGACGGGCTCAGCGTGCTCCGCCTGATGGCGGCGGCCGGCGCCCTCGAGCACACCCGCGTGATCATGCTCACCGCACGCGCCAGCGAGAACGAGACCTTGAAGGCGCTGGAGCTCGGCGCCACCGACTACGTCGCGAAGCCGTTCAGCGTGCCGGTGCTCGTCGAGCGCCTGAGGACGGCACTCGGACGATGATCGACGAGGCCCTGCTGCGAACCGTGGGAACGCTCTTCGGCGCCTCGGCGGCGCTCGCCGCGGTGGTCTGGCTCGCCCATTCCGCCTGGGCGACGCTCGTGGCGCAGCGGGAGGCACGTGCCCGGCCGGCCGCCCTGCACGCGCTCGCGGGCGCGCTTCACGGCGGCGAGACCGCCCCCGCCCTCGCCCAGCTCGATCGCCTCGGCGCCCTGAGCTCGATCAGCGCTCTGATCGAGATGGCGCGCACGGTCGCGGGCGAGCAGCGCGATCGCCTCGACGCGATCGCCCGTGAGTGGGGGGTGCTCGACCACGCCGAGAGCTGGGCGGCGAGCCGGCGCTGGTCTCGGCGACTGCGTGCCGCACGCCTGATCGCGCTCTTCGGCACCGGTGAGGAGCGCTCCGGAGAGGCGCTGCTCGATGACGCCGACGCCGACGTGCGCGCGCAGGCGGCCGAATGGGCCGGTGGGCACCCCAGCCCGGCCCGGATCAAGCGGCTCGCGAAGATGCTCGGGGACCCCGAGCGTCGCTGCCGGTTCGCCGCCAGGGAGGCGCTCGTCGACGCCGGCCGCGGGGCGATCGTCGAGCTCGACACGGCGCTCGGCCGGGTCCACGGGATCGCCGCCGTGGGCGCGCTCGAGGCCGCGCGCGAGCTCGCGGTCCCCGACTTCCTTCCGGACGCGATCGGCCTGATGACCGCACCGGATCCGGCCGTGCGAGCGCGCGCGGCGAGCCTAGCCGCGGCGATCGGAGGGCCGGAGGCGGTGGAATCCCTCGTGCTCATGCTCGGCGATGGCGACCCGGAAGCGCGCGCGGCGGCCGCCACCGGGCTCGGGCACCTGGGCCGGTGGGAGCAGGCTGCCAGCGTCGCCGGCCTGCTCGGCGACCCCGAATGGCGCGTCCGGCGCGCGGCCGCGCTGGCGCTGCGGCGGATGGGCCCGACCGGGGAGTTGCTGCTGCGGCGCGAGGGTCGCGCGGGCGAGGGGCCCGCCACCGACACCGCGCGCAGCGCGCTCGAGCTGCCCCCCGCCGGTGCATCCGAGCAGGCGGAGCAACCGGCTTGACGGAGGTCGTCCGCGCCGTCCTCGAGTACTCGGAGTACGTGGTCGCCGCGTACTTCGTGCTCGTCAACAGCTTCTACGCGCTGCTTCTGTTCAGCGCCGCGGGCGCGCTTCACCGCCACCGGCTGCGCAGCTGGCAGCGAAGCTACCGGCGGCTGCTCGGGTCGCAGAACGCGCCCCGGCTCGCCGTGGTCGCGCCCGCTTACAACGAGGAGGCGACGATCGCCGACAGCCTGCGGGCCCTGCTCACGCTGCGCTACCCGAACCTCGAGGTCGTCGTCGTCAACGACGGGTCCACGGACGCCACGCTCGAGGTGCTCGAGCGCGAGTTCGACCTCTACGGCGTCCATCCGGACCCTGAGCCCCTGGTCGAACACGCACCGATCGTCGGCATCCACCGCTCGCGGCGGATCGAGCAGCTCGTCGTCGTCGACAAGCTGAACGGCGGCAAGGCCGACGCCATGAACGCCGGCCTGAACGCCTCGAGCGCCGAGCTGATCTGCTTCATCGACGCCGATACGCTGATCGAGCCCGACGCCCTGCTGCGGCTCGTCCAGCCCTACATCGAGTCGGACGACGTCGCCGCCTGCGGCGGCACGATCCGGGTCGCGAACGGGTCCGTCGTGCGCGCGGGACGCGTCGTCGAGCGGCGCGCGCCGCGCCGATTCCTGCCGGGCGTGCAGGCGGTCGAGTACGTGCGTGCGTTCCTCTTCGGCCGGCTCGGATGGAACCGGCTCGGCGGCAACCTGATCATCTCGGGCGCGTTCGGCCTCTTCCGGCGCGACAGCGTCGCCGCCGTCGGCGGCCTGCTGCACGAGAGCGTCGGCGAGGACATGGAGCTGATCGTGCGGCTGCGCCGAAACGCGGCGGAGACCGGCGCTCCCGGCAAGGTCCTCTTCGTCCCCGATCCCGTTGCGTGGACCGAGGTTCCCGAGCGGCTGCGCGACCTCGCCCGCCAGCGCAACCGCTGGCACCGCGGGCTCTCCGACAGCCTCTGGCGCCACCGGCGGCTCTTGCTCAACCCGCGCTACGGGGCGCTCGGCGCCGTGAGCTTCCCGTACTTCACGTTCGTCGAGCTGCTCGCGCCGCTGGTCGAGGCGTTCGGCCTGATCGCGCTGCCGGTCGCGCTCGCTCTCGGCGCGGTCAACTTCGAGTTCGCGATCCTCCTGCTCATCCTCGCTTACGGCTACGGGCTCATGCTCACGATCTGCTCGCTGGTGCTCGAGGAGTTCTCGAGCCGTCCCTATGCGCGCTTTCGCGACCGCCTCCAGTTGATCCCCTGGGTGATCCTCGAAACCTTCGGCTACCGCCAGTTG
>DASUSH010000104.1:0-16478 GCA_036375215.1 Solirubrobacterales bacterium | reverse complement strand
TTCTCGGTGCTCGGCGCCTTCCTCGTCCTGGACGCCGGCGTGCTCGCCGACCAGGCGGGCGACGCACGCAACGACGCGATGGCGCTGGCGATGATCCTCGCCGCCGCCGCGCTCCTCGCCCAGCGCCCGGCGGCGGTGGCGAGCGCGGCGCTCGCGGCGGGCATGGCCCTCGGCACGCGGCTCACGAGCCTCGGACCGGTCGCCGCCCTCACCGTCGGCGTGGTCGCGATCGCGCGGCGCGGCCGCCGGCTCGCGACCGCGGCGGCCTGGGTCGTGCCGCTGCTCCTCACCGGCGGGCTCTGGTTCGGCCGCAACCTCGTCGAGGTCGGCAGCCCGCTGCCCCAGGTGATGTCGCTCGGGCCGCTCGACCTGCCCGGGCCCGACCAGGCGCTCGGCGGCCGGCCCTCGTTCTCGGTCGCCCATTACCTGGCCGACTTCGGCGTCTGGGCGGACTGGTTCGGGCCCGCGCTCCGCGACGCCTTCGGCCTCTTCTGGCCGCTCGCCCTCGCGCTGGCCGTGCTCGGCGCGGTGCTCGCCGTGGCTCGCGGCCCGAGCCGCGCCGTCCGGATGCTCGGCGTCGTCGCGATCGTGACCGCGCTCGTCTACGTGGTGACGCCGGTGACGGCCTCGGGGCCCGAGGGTGAGCCAATCGGGTTCGGGCCGAACCTGCGCTACCTGGCGCCCGGGCTCGCGCTGGCGCTCGGGCTGCTCCCGGTCGCACTCACCCGGTTCTCCCCGCGCGCCCAGGTCGCCGGAGGGGTCGCGCTCGGCGTGGCCGCGCTGCCGCTTGCGCTGGACTACTCGCGCTGGACCGAGGGCCTGCCGCTGGCGGGCGACGGGCTCGCACTGCTCGCCGCCGCGTTGCTCGCCCTCGCCCTCGTCTGGATCGGCCTCGCCCGCGAGCGCACCGACGAGATCCGCGGCCGGCTCCGCGGCTCGGTCGTCGCGATCGGCTTCGGCGCGGCCGTGCTCGCGGGGCTAGTGCTCGCGTTCGGCTACTTCGGCCAGCGGTACTACTTCGACAACCGCTACCAGGAGG
Organism: Solirubrobacterales bacterium; assembly: GCA_036375215.1. Taxonomy (GTDB): domain Bacteria; phylum Actinomycetota; class Thermoleophilia; order Solirubrobacterales; family 70-9; genus DASUSH01. Next base: position 15,439 of record DASUSH010000104.1, on the reverse strand, counting down.
CCGGCCACCTCGCCAACCCGGATCTCGAGGCCGTCTTCGCCTGGGCCACCGACACGACCGACGCGCGGATCGCCACCAACACCACCCGCCAGTACCCCCTCTACGGGAACGACCTCTCCAACCACGTCCAGCACATCGGCGAGGAGCGTCCCGAGGGCGGCTTCGTCGCGGCCGCCGATTGCGAGAGCTGGCGCGCCGCCGTCGACGCCGGCGACTACGACTACGTCGTGACCGCGCTCGACCGAATCGAGGAGGACGGCCCCGCCGAGCCCCCCGAGCTCGCCTGGACCGCCGGCTCGCCGAACGCGACCGAGGTCCTCGGCGAACGCTTCGCGAGGGCGGGCCGCGCCGCCGTCTTCGAGCTCACCGGGCCGCTTGATCCCGGCGCCTGCGAGCGCGACCTCGAGGAGGCCGGCGGGTGAGCGACGCCACGCTCGGCCTCGGCGCCTACCTCGGCGGCGTCGCCGTGCTGGCGGCGATCGTGCTGCCGGTCGTCTACGCCGCCGTCGTCGCGCGGCGCATCCTGCTGCCGGGCTGGTCCGGCGCGCCGGCCCGGCTCGCCGAGGCGATCGCGGCGATCGCCCTGCTCTTGTGGACGTCGGAGCTGGCGGGAACCGTGGGCCTCTTCGAGCGGGTCCCGCTGATCGTCCTCTCGCTCGCCGTCGGCGCCGGCGCCTGGGCGATCCGGGGACGCGCCCCCGCCGCCGATCCCGCGGAGGGCGCGCGCCCCCCGGAGGGCGCGCTGCCCGGCCTCCTCCCGTACGCCCTCGCCGCGGTCGCGGTCGCGCTCGTGGCCGCCGCCTGGGCGGTCCCCCTGGCGGCGAGCTACGCCGGCGGTATCGACGGGGTCGATTCGATGTGGTACCACCTGCCGCAGTCGGCCGTCTTCGTCCAGACGGGCTCGGTCACGGACCTCCACTTCACCGACCCGTACTTCCTCAACTGGTACTACCCGGCCCACTCGGAGCTCCTGCACGCGGTGCCGATGCTCGCGTTCGACCGCGACTGGCTCTCGCCGCTCCTGAACCACGGCTTCCTCGCCCTGGGCCTGCTCTCCGCCTGGTGCATCGGCCGCCCCTGGGGCCTCGGCCCGGCGACGACGATCGCGGCGGCGATCGTCTTCGGCGCCGAGATGATGATCGACTTCCAGCCCGGCGAGGCCCGCAACGACGCCATCGGGCTCGCCTTCTTCCTGGCGGCGGTCGCCTTCCTCGCCCACCGCGTTCCGAAGGGCCTGCCCGTGCTCGTCTTCGCCGGGCTCGCGGCCGGGCTCGCGATCGGGACGAAGCTGACGATGCTGGCGCCGGTGGCGGCGCTCGTCGTCGCGGTCGCGGTGCTCGGCGGGCGCGGGCGCCGGCTGCGCGACGGCGGGGTCTTCGTGACCGCGGTGATCGCGGGCGGGGGCTTCTGGTACCTGCGGAACCTCTTCCACTCCGGCAACCCGCTGCCGTGGATCGACCAGCTCGGGCCGGTCTCGCTGCCGGCCCCCGACGTCGCGCTCGAGCTGCGCCCGCCGTTCTCGGTCGCGCACTACGCGTTCGACTTCGATGTCTGGGGCGACTTCTTCGCGCCCGGCCTCGCGGATTCGGTCGGGCCGCTCTGGCCGCTCGTCCTCGCGCTGGTCGCCGCGGCAGGGGTTGCCGCGCTGGTGCTGGGCGGGCGCGGGCGCGCGCGCGGGCCGCTCCTGCCGGCGCTGGGCGGCGTCGCGCTCTTCACGCTGCTCGCCTACGCGTTCACCCCCCTCACCGCGTCGGGCCCCGAGGGCAACCCCGAGGGCTTCGTGTGGAACCTGCGCTACATCGCGCCCGCCCTGGCGGTCGGGCTCGTCCTGGTGCCGCTCCTGCCCCCGCTGCGCGGCCGCCGCGCGAGCCTCGCAGTCGCCGGCGGCCTGTTCGCCGTCCTCGCGGTCCAGACCTGGCGGCTCGAGGTCTGGGACTTCGGCCAGGAGACCTGGGCGGTGGGCTCGGCGGTCCTCGTCCTCGCCGGCTTCGCCGCCGCCCGCCTGCTCGCCGGCAGCGGGCGCTCGCGGATGCTCGCGGCAGCGGCCGCCGCTGTGCTCGCGGCGGTCGCGGTCGTGGCCGGCTACGCGGAGCAGGACCGCTACCTCGAGCGCCGCTACGCCGACGTGCTCGACGGCCTGCACCTCGACCGCGCGATCGCCTGGGCGAACCCGGTCTCCGACGCCCGGATCGCCACCGCCGGCCGCGGCGGCGTCTTCTTCCAGTACGGGTTCTACGGCGAGGACCTCTCGAACGAGGTGCAGTGGCTGGGCGAGCCCGGGCCGCGGGGTGCCTGGCTGCCGATCGAGACCTGCGAGGCTTTCCGCGAGGCGCTCGACGAGGGCGGCTACGACTACGTCGTCACGACCTACGACCGCCGCTTCCCGGGTGCCGACCGGACCTCGCGCGAGGGCGAGTGGATCCGCCGCGACCCGGCCGCCGAGGCGATCTCCAAGGACGGCCCGGTGACGGTCTTCGAGCTCGGCGGCGGGCTCGATCCGTCGGGCTGCGGGCCGGCGGAGGACGAGGCCGCCGAGCGCCCGACGGGTGTCGCCGAGAGCGACGGGTGAGGCGCCCGGCCGCGCCGGGATTTCCGGCCCCGGAACTACCCTGATCCGCCCGTGATCGGCATCTTCATCGCCGCGATCCTGATCTGCGCCGCCTCGCTCCTCGCCGGGCGGGCGCTCTTCCTGCTCTGCGGGCGGGAGAGCTGGACCTGGATCGAGTGCGCCGCCGGCCTCGCCCTGCTGATCGTCTTCTGCCACATCGCGATCTCCCTTCCGGGCGGGGCGATCGTCGCCGTCGCGCTCACCGCGCTCCTCCTGTTCGGCGCCGGGTTCGTCGTCGCGCGCCGCTGGGCGCCGCCGCGCGTGTGGGTCGTCCCGCTGGTGGTCGCGGTGATCGTCCTGCTGCTCGCCGCGATCCCGTTTGCGCTCAACGACCGCGTGGGCGTGCTCGGCGAGGGCATCTACTCGAACGACCACGCCGTCCACCTCTACTGGGCCGACTGGCTCCAGAACGAGATCGGCGAGAAGCCGAAGGGGATCGGCTGGGGCTACCCGGTCGGCCCGCACGCGCTCGTCGCCACCGTCGCCGAGGCGACCGGGATCAGCGTCGAGGCGGTCTTCAACGGGTTCCTGCTCGCGATCCCGGCCCTGACCGCGCTCACCGCGCTCGCCCTGCTCGGGGGCCTCCCGCCGGTCCGCCGCACGGTCGCGGCCGCGCTGGTCGGCATGCCGTTCCTGGCGACGTCCTTCTTCGCCCAGAGCTCGTTCAAGGAGACCGCCCTCGCGCTCTTCGTGCTCGGCTTCGCGCTCTCGCTCGCCGCCCTCTCGCGCGAGGGGACGGAGGCGACGGTCCCCTCGCCGGCGCGAGATCCCGCGGGGACAGGGGGGGCGGTCCCCGATGCGCATCCCGATCGCGCGCTCGTCGCCGCGATCGCGCTGCTCGCGGTCGCCTCGGTGCTCACCTTCTCCGTCCCGGGGCTCGCCTGGTTCGCGCTCGGCGGCGCCGTCTGGCTCGTCGTCGAGCTCGTCGCCGGCCGGCTCCCGTTCTCGTTCGCGGCGCTCTGGGCCGGCCTGAAGCGTGCCTGGCCGCTGCTCGCGGTCGCCGCGGTCGTGGTCGTCGTGCTCGTCGCCGTCGAGGCGGGCACGATCTCGCGCTTCGCCGACCGCATCCGCGAGGTCCAGGAGTCGCAGGGCAGGCTCGCCGGGCGCCTGCCGCCCTGGGAGGTGCTCGGGGTCTGGCCGCGCGGTGACTTCCGCGTCGCCACCTCCGCCGTCGACGGCGCCGTGTTCGCGATCCTCTTCGGCCTGCTCTGCGGCGCGATCGCGGCGATCTGGTGGCTGCGCCGCCGCCAGCTCGCCGTGCCCGCCGTGGTCGCCGCCGCCTTCGCGATCTTCCTCGTCGCCCGCGCGACCTCCGGGATCCACGTCGAGGCGAAGGCGCTGATCGTCGCCTCGCCGCTCGTGATGCTGTTCGTCGTCCGCGGCCTGCTCGACGGCGAGGCGCGCGGGCCCTCCGCCTGGCGGATCGCGCTCGGCGGCCTCTTCGCCGGGCTCGCGGTGCTCTCGACCCTGCTGGCCCTGCGGGCGACGCCGGTCGGCACGCCCGCCCACGTCGACGAGCTCGCCGAGCTCCAGGACGAGGTCGCCGGCAAGGAGGTCGCCTTCCTCAGCCTCGACCGCTTCGCGCCCTACCGCCTGAGCGGAGCCGAGCGCGTGCAGAGCCCGGGCGGCTACGTCCCGAACGCCCTGCGGGGGCGGGAGAACAAGGAGTGGGGGCAGAGCGAGGCGATCGACTTCGACTCGCTCGACAGCGACGTGCTCGACCGCTTCGGATACGCGGTCACGACCGGCGCCGCCTACGGCAGCTCGGCGCCGGAGAACTGGAAGCCGGTGGCCCGCACCGACAACTTCGTGCTCTGGAAGCGCAACGGCAGGGCGCCGGCGCGCGAGGTCCTCGACGAGGACCCGCAGCCCGGCCTGGTCGCGGGCGACGGCAGCCCGCTCTGCGACGCGGCGGGCACGAAGGGCGGGTCCGTCGGGTTCTGGTCCACCGACCCCGTGCTCGCCGACAACGATCCGTGGCGGCCGACGGGTGCGATCAAGGCGGGCGAGTCCGCGCGGCTCGGGCTGCTCCTCCCCGCCGGCCGCTGGGCGCTCTCGCTCCAGTACTCGAGCGAGGTGCCGCTGCGCCTGCGCGCCGGTGACCTCGAGACCGACCTGCCCGCGGCCCTCGACGGCTTCTACGCGAACGCCCCCGGAAAGGGCCCGTTCTGGCCGGCGGGCACGCTCGAGGCCGGCGGCGGCACCGTCGAGTTCGAGGTGAGCGCCGACGAGGCGCCCGCGCTCAGCCGCCTCGTCGGCGCCGAGCGCCGGGCCTGGCTCGGCGACCTCGCCGTCGTCAGGATCGACGGCGACGCGAAGGACCCGCCCGGCCCCGCCGCCGGCGAGACGGGCCCGCTCGCGACCGCGCCCTTGTCTTCGGGCTGCGGCCGCTACGTCGACTGGTACACCGAGGAGAAGAAGTGATGGCCGAGCGCCCAGCGACGAACGGAGCGCGCCCGCTGACTTTCGTCGGCGGCACCGGCCGCAGCGGGACGCACGTGATCGCCAGCCTGCTCGACCGCCACTCGCGCTACCACTCCGTGCCGATCGAATGCCGCTTCCACACGAACCCGCAGGGCTTCCCCGACCTGCTCGAGGGCCGGGTCACCAAGGAGCAGTTCCTGCGCAAGCTGAAGCGCTTCTGGTGGTATCGCATCCGCGCCGGCGAGCCGCTCGCCGCGGTGCTGCCGAAGCTGCCGCTCGGGCGACAGACCCGCGGCCTGCACAAGGTCGTCCCGCGCGAGCGCTTCGACGCCGCCGTGCTCGCCTTCGACGGGGCCTACGAGGATGACCCGCGCGCCGCCTGCCGCGCCCTCTTCCTCGAGCTCCTCATGCCCCTCGCCGACGAGGCGGGCAAGCCGGGGCTCGTCGAGATGAGCTGCTTCACGGTCGCCCAGGCGCCGACGCTCGTCGGCCTCTTCGGTGAGGCGAAGATCGTCCACACGGTCCGCGACGGCCGCGACGCCGGCTCCTCGAAGGTCGCGAAGCGCCAGAAGCGCGAGCACCCGCGCGACGCCCGCCAGGGGGTCGAGTGGTGGGCCGGCAGGCTCGCCGAGGCCGAGGCCGGGGCGCGTGCGGTGCCCGCCGAGAAGCTCCTCACGATCAGCCTCGACGAGCTCGTCGGCGGCGAGCGCGAGGCGAGCTACGCCCGCCTCCTGGAGTTCCTCGAGATCGCCGACGAGCCGCCGATGCGCGAGTTCTTCGAGACCGAGATGACGCCGGAGAACGCCCACCGCGACCGCTGGCGCGAGGGCCTCTCCGAGCCCGAGCAGGCCGAGGTCGCGAGCGCCTACGAGCAGGCGCTCGACCGCATCGCCGGCGAGGGCTACCTTTCGGCGCCGCTTTTGAGGAGGGCGTATGAACGCTTCGGCTGAGGACCTGCCACCTGAGGGGTCTGACCCCAAAGGGACAGGTCCGCGGGAGGTTCGGCGCCAGCCGCGCTCGGACCTCGTCTTCGTCGGCGGCACCGGCCGCAGCGGCACGCACCTGGTCGCGAAGCTGATCGGGCGCCACGCCGAGTTCGAGAACGTCCCGATCGAGGTCCGCTTCCACGCCGACCCCGGCGGCTTCCCCGACCTGCTCGCGGGCCGGGTGAGAAAGGAGCAGTTCCTGCGCCGGCTGCGCGGGTTCTGGTGGCGGCGCTACCGCAGCGGCGGCCGCCCGCCCGACATCCTGCCCTGGCTCGCGCTCGGCCGCGAGCCCCGCGGCCTGCACAAGTTCGTCGACGAGGATGAGTTCGAGGCCGCGGCCGCGCGCTTCGACGAGCGCTTCGACGCCGAGCCGGAGGCCGCCTGCCGCGAGCTCTTCGAGGCGCTCCTGCGCCCCCTCGCGCACCGCGCTGAGAAGCCTGGGCTGGTCGAGATGAGCTGCGCCACCACGGTCGCGGCGCCGGCGCTCGCGAGGATCTTCCCCGACGCGCTCTTCATCCACGTCGTCCGCGACGGCCGCGACGCCTCCGCCTCGCGCGTGCGGCAGGGCCGCGGCCTGCTCTACCCGCGGACGCGCGTGCAGGGCGTGCGCTGGTGGGAGGGCCGGGTGCGGCGGATCGAGGCCGCGCTCGCCGAGCTCCCGTCCGACCGCGTCCTCACGCTCAGCCTCGACTGGCTCGTGCAGGTGCCGCCCAACCGCCGTGGCTACAAGCTCATGCGCCGCTTCCTCGGGATCGAGAAGCAGAAGACCGCCGACACGATGTTCAAGCGCAAGGTGAACCCCGGGCGCGCCAACGTCGGGCGCTGGCGGCGCGGCCTCTCCGAGGACGCGCAGGCAAAGGTCCGCGCGGAGTACGAGGCCGCGCTCGAGCGGCTCGAGGCCGACGGGCTCGTGAGCGCGCCGCTCCTGCGCGAGATCTACCGCTTCGAGGGCCGGCAGGTGGGCAGCGAGCAGACCGGGCTCGCCGAGGCAAACGTCGCGCACGGCGGTGGGGGAGCGGCTTGAGCCGCCTCCTCTTCGTCACCTCGAACGGGACCGGGCTCGGCCATCTCACCCGCGGGATGGCGATCGCCCGCCGCCTCGGCCCCGAGCTCGAGCCGGTCTTCCTGACGCTGTCGGCCGCGGCCCCCGTGGTCGAGGAGGTCGGCTACCACGTCGAGTACTTCCCCTCCCACACCGCGGCCGCCGCCGAATCGCCGCGGCGCTGGGACCGCCGCCTGCGGGCCCGCCTCGAGCTGCTCGTCGGCGAGCTCGAGCCCGACCTGCTCGTCTTCGACGGCGCCCACCCCTACGACGCGCTCGTCGCGGTCCTGCGCGCGCACCGCGGCGGCCCGATGCGGACGGTCTGGTGCCGGCGCCCGATGTGGCGGGAGGGCGGCGGCGCCGAGGCGATCTACTGGTCGGGCGAGTTCGACGCGGTGCTCGAGCCCGGCGAGCTCGCCGAGGCCGCGGACCGCGGCCTCACCGTCGCCCGCCGCGCCGAGGCCGAGCGCGTCGGCCCGATCGTCTTCCTCGACCCCGGCGAGCTCCTCTCCCGCGAGGAGGCGTGCGCCGACCTCGGCCTCGACCCCGAGCGCCCGCACGCGCTCGTGGCGCTCGGGCAGGGCCCCGAGCTCGACCGCGCCGTCGCTCGCTGCCTCGAGCTCCTCGCCGCCCACCCCGAGCTCCAGGTGGCCGCGCTGGAGTCGAGCCTCTCGCCGGAGCTGCGTGTGCCCGCCGAGGTCGTGCACCTGCGCGGCACCTACCCGATGAGCCGCTTCTACCGCGCCTTCGACCTCGCCGTCGCCGCGGCGGGCTACAACGCCTTCCACGAGCTCCTCGCCCACGGGGTCCCGGCGCTCTTCGTGCCGATGCCCCGCCAGATCGACGACCAGGCGGCGCGGGCTCGCTGGGCGCAGGACTCGGGCGCGGGGAGGGGCCTTGCCGGGCCCGACGACCCGGCGCTCGAGGCGCGGCTCGGGGAGCTGGTGGACCCGGAGGTGCGGGCGGCGGTCGCGCGAAGCCTCGCGGCCCTGCCCCCTTCCGACGGGGCGAGGGACGCTGCCGCGTGGTTGGCGGGGCTCGTGGGCGGCCATGGTTCCGGCGCCGGGGCGGGACCCAAGGTGGGGTCGGCGGACGGTTCGGCCGACGTTGGCCGCGAAACGTTGCCCACGGCATCGAAATTCGGCCAACGTCTGGGTCCGTCGCTCTCGGTCTCCGCCGAGCTCGTCCGGCGGGTCGGGTTGAAGCTGCCGCTCGTCGTCGCCCGGCGCGCCCGGGCGCGGATCACCGACCCGCCGCCGCCGCCGGCGAAGCTCGCCGCGATCGCGATCGGGCTGCCCGCGGACGAGCTGGTCACGCGGCTGCGCGCGCTCGCCCGCGACGCGGGCGTCGAGCCGCACCGGCTGCTCGCGATCACCGACTCGCTCGACTTCACGGCGCTGCGGCGGGCGGGCTTCGCGTTCGAGTACGTGCCCTCGCCCGAGCGTGCCGCCGCGATCAGCGACGAGCCCTATCCTCGTTTCGCCGAACGCCGGATCAGGGCGATCCTGGCGGGCCGCAGCAGGGCCCCCTGGGCGACGATCTCGGCACCATGAACGCGATGGAGGCCTCCCTCGAGACCCCCCGAAAGTCGCCTGCCGGGAGCGGGGGCGGCGCGCTGCCGAACACGATCGTGATCGGCGCGCAGAAGTGCGGCACGAGCACGCTGCACTACTACATGGGATTTCACCCCGAGATCTCCGCCTCGAGCCCCAAGGAGCTCAACTTCTTCATCGAGTCGAGCAACTGGGAGCGGGGCGTCGACTGGTATCGCAGCCACTTCGACCCCGGGAAGGCCGTCCGGCTCGAGTCCTCGCCGAACTACACGACCTGGCCCCACCACGAGGGCATCCCCGAGCGCATGGCGCAGCTCGTGCCCGACGCGAAGCTGATCTTCATGGTGCGCGACCCGGTCGCCCGCATCGAGGCGCACTGGGTCCACAACTACGCCAAGCGCCGCGAGCGCGGGACCATGATCGAGACGATCACCCACCCGAGCACGACCTACGTCCTGCGCAGCCGCTACTTCATGCAGATCGAGCGGTTCCTCGAGCACTTCGACCGCTCGCAGATCCTCGTCTTCCAGCAGTCCGACCTGCGCGACAGCCGCGAGGCCCAGCTCCGCGAGGTGTTCGAGTTCGTGGGCGTCGACCCCGACTTCCACCACAAGTCCTTCAACGCGGTCCGCCACCGCACCTCGAAGAAGCGGCGGGCGAGCAAGGCCGGGATGAAGGTCCAGGAGTGGAGCCGCACCGACTGGGGGAGGAAGATCCCCAAGGTCTTCTGGAACTACGCCGAGGGTGGGCTCCGCCTATCGCGGCCGATCGAGCGGCCGAACCTGCGCGAGCAGCTGCCGGACGAGGTGCTCGACGTGCTGCGCGAAGACGCGATCAAGCTGCGCGAGTTCACCGGCCGCGAATTCGCCAACTGGTCGATCTGGACTTGAGCCCCGACGGAAAGCAGCCTTCGAGCGGGGCGGTCCTCGGCTCGAAGGTCCTGCGCTACTCGGGGATCCAGGGCGGGCTGCTCGCGACGAGCAACCTGCTCACCTTCGCGAGCGTCGCGGTCGTCGCGTTCTTCCTCGGCCCGGCGGACTTCGGCCGCTTCGGCCTCCTGCTCTTCCTGGCGGCCCTCCTCAACACGCTCTTCAACCTGGCGACCAAGCAGGGCACGTTCAAGCGCGTCTTCGGCATGGACGACGAGGACGAGGACGACGACGAGGCCGACGAGTCGGCCGCCGCGACCGGCGGCGACCGCAGGAGCCTCGGCACCGGGCTGTGGCTGACGGTCACGGTCTCGGTCGTCGGCACGCTGCTGGTGATCGCCTTCGCCGAGCCGATCGGCGACATCCTGCTCGGCGGCGAGCACGACCGCGACCTGATCGCGTTCGCCGCGGTCACCGGCGGCCTCAGCGCGATCTTCCGCCTGGTCTCGCTGGTGCTGTGGCTGGAGCGGCGTCCCGGGGCGCACGTCGCGGTCGAGGTCGCCCGCCCGCTCCTCACCCTCGGTGCCGTCATCGCCTTCGTCGCCTCGGGCGCGGGGCTCGAGGGCGCGATCGCCGGGACCGCGCTCGGCACCGCGCTCACGGTCGCGTTCGGCCTGGTCCTGCTGCGGGGCAGCTTCGACCCGCGCCCGAGCTTCCTCGAGGCGGTCGAGATCTGGAAGAAGGGCGCCCCCCGGATCCCGGTCGTGCTCTCGATGTTCACGATCTCCCAGGCCGACGTCTTCCTGCTCTCCCGGTTCGTCTCCGACGCCGACCTCGGCGTCTACCAGCTCGCCAACCGCACGGGGATCGTCGTCGCGCTTCTGCCCGGCGCCTTCCGGGTCGCGATGCGGCCGCTGCGCAAGTCGCTCAGCTTCAAGGCGGTCCAGGACGAGTACGGCCGCGCGGTCGCCCGCGGCCAGCAGCTCACCTACTTCTTCCTGATCTGCATCGTCGCCCTGCTCGCCGTGACGCTCCTCTCGCAGGTGCTCGCCCACCTCGCGCCGAGCGGCTACGCCGACGCCGCCGAGATCGTGCCCCTGGTGGCCGCGGCGCTCATGGGGACCAGCGTGATGCGCTCGATCTCACAGGCGGTCTCGATCCCGAACAAGCGCAACATCTTCATCGCGGGAGCGGTCATCGCCGCCCTCACGTTCATCGGGCTCGCCATCGTCCTGATCCCCGAGATCGGCGTGGAGGGCGCGCCCATCGCGATGCTGGCCGCGTTCGCCGTCCCCTGCCTGTTCATGCTCGCGCGGTCGCAGTTCGGCCTCGAGCCGATCGAGCTGCCGTACCTGAGGCTGGCGGCCGCCGCGCTCCTCGCCGCCGCGATCGCGGCCGGCTACGAGCTCCTCGGCCCCGACAACGGCTACGCCGAGCTCGCGCTCGGGATCGTCCTCTTCGCGGTCTACCTGCTGGCGCTGCCGGCGCTTCGGATCGTCCCCCGGCACCACTGGGCCCCCCTCCTCCAGATCGTCCGCAACCAGTTCGCCCGCACCCGCGGCACGAGCAGGTTCGACGCCGCGAAGGCGCTCTCCGCGCTCGACGACACCGACCGGATCGCGCTGCGGATCGCGATCGTCAAGGGCAAGCCGGTCGCCCAGGTCCCCGAACGGCTCGCCAGCCGCGGCCTCGCCACGAACGGCGCCGGCGGCGGCGGGGCGCTCGTCGTCGGCGCCCTGCGCCGCGCGGCCGACGAGGGGGGCACGCCCATCCGCGAGGGCAAGAAGGCGGCGCGTCGCTGGGGATCGCCCGAGGAGCGCGACGCGGTGATCGCCGACTACCTCTTCCCCGAGGGCACGGTCGCCCAGCGCGACGCGCACATGCGCCGCCTCCTCGACGAGGGCGTGCGCAGCGACGAGCTGATGGCGCTCGAATCCGTGCTCACCGACCTCCAGGGCGCCCCCGGCAAGGCCTGGAAGGGCCAGGGCTAGCCGGGGGTCTGACCCCAAAGGGACAGGTCGAAGGCCTGTCCCGCTTGGGGTCAGACCCCCTAAGACCCCAAAGGGACAGGTCGAAGGCCTGTCCTGCTTGGGGGTCTGACCCCCTAAGCGCGGCGGATCGTGATCCGGTCGGGCTCGATCTCGACCTCGACCGCCCGGTGTCCCGCCCAGTGCTCGGAGTAGGTCGAGTCGTCTGCGACCGCGGGGTCGAGCCACAGTCCGTAGCCCTCCTCGCCGTGGTCGAAGGTCGCCTCGAGCTTCTTCGGGCCGCCGCCGCGGCCTCCACGGCCCCGGCGCCCCCGTCGGCGCCGGCGCCGAGGGGCTCCCGCGGGAGCCTCGTCGCCATCGCCCTTCTCCTCGCCTCCGTCCGCCTCGCCGGCCTCGTCGGATTCGTCGGTCTCATCGGTCTCGTCGGTCTCGTCGTCGGTCTCGTCGTCCTCCTCGGACTCCTCGTCCAGCGACGCGGCCTCGATCTCCGCCTCGATCTCGTCGCGCAGGTCGACCTCGGCGTCGTCGTCGCCGTCGGCCGTCAGCTCGTGGCGGCGGCGGAACTCGCGAAGCTCGGACGCCGGCACCTCGAGTTGGTGCGCGATCCAGGCGTCGGTGCGGCCCTGGCGGACCCAGGCGCGGATCTGGTTCAGTTGTGCTCGTAGTGATTTCTTGGCCATAAGGAGCCGGGAACACTACAACCGTCTCCGCGGGACGGCCGTTCGGGTACGCTGCCGGTGATGGGGTGTGCCCTAGGGGGTTCGCCAAACTCGTACGGAAGCGAGGGGCGATGCTGGTTCTGACACGCAAGACCAACCAGAGCATCATGATCGGCGACGACGTCGAGGTCTCCGTGCTCGCGGTCGCGGGCGACAAGGTCCGGATCGGGATCACGGCGCCGCGCGACGTCCCGGTGTTCCGCAATGAGGTCTATCTGAGCATCCAGGCCGAGAACTCGAAAGTCGCGGCCGGAAGCGGAGAGAGGGTCAACAAGGCGCTCGACGACATGTCGTCGAGCTCCGACAAGGCTTGACCCCCTGGCCTGCGGGTGGTCAGCCCGTGCTGGTGATCACCCAGGCCAGGATCTCGAACATCACGACGACGACCGCGATCACCGTCGCGGCCAGCGCCGTGAAGAGAACGCTGAACCTGATCTTGCCGCCGCGCTCCGTCTTCTGGATGTGACGGGCGCGGGAGCGGTTCGCCGCCCGCTGGCGCAGCTGTTGCCGGCGGCGGCGCTCGAGCGCGGCCTCGCGCTCGAAGGCGACCTCGAACTGGTCGAGGTCCTGGTCAAGACGTGTCGCTGTGGCGCTTGATTCCATAGATGCGAATCCCCGGTCTGCCCGGTCCCTCCCAGCGAAACCCCCGCTGCTCCTACGGACCGGAACCTAGCAAAGGGTACACCCGTTATGGCCGGTTGATTACGGGTCCGTAACCATTCGCACATGAATCAACACGCGCCCCAGAGCCCGGCGCCCGCGCGCCCGGCCGCCGTCTCGAGGCGCCCGAGCTGCCCGGCGCGCGCGGTGTTCGGCTCGATCTCGAGCGTCGTCGCGAAGCCGTCCTCGACGAGGCTCGCGTTCACGAACGTGTCCCCGGCGTAGACGTAGGCGAGCAGGCGCCCGTAGCGGTCGCGGCGCTCGGCGTCGAAGACGAGCCGCACGGTCTCGCCGTCGACGAGGCGCTCGTTGGCCGCGCTCGCCTCCTTGCCGAAGCACTCGACCGGCTCGCCGGGGATCGCGGACTCGGGCGTGTCGATGCCGATGTAGCGCACGTCCTCCTCGTCCCCGCCGAGGTCGACCTCGATCGTGTCGCCGTCGATCACCCGCAGCACCTCGGCCTCGGCCTCGGGGCCGAGGCGGCCGGCGCGGTCGCCGCCCTCGTCACCGCCGCCCGGCAGGTCGAGCCCGAGCAGGGCCGCGACCGCGATCGCGAGCAGGATGATCGCGCCCAGGCTGGGGCCGGTGCGTCCGATGCGCATCCACCGAGATTGAGGTCCGGGGCGGTCGGATCCGCCCCGGTGAAACCGATCTTGCGGAGGGGGCCGGCGGCCCTACGGGATCCGCGTGACGTGGCTGAGCAGCGTCTCCTTGATCTGGGCGATGATCTCCAGCGCCTCCGACCACTCGCGCTGCCAGACGTTGCGGCCGAAGATCACGCCCGAGCCACCCGCCTCCATGATCTCGCGGGTGTGGGCGAGGACGACGTCGTCGTCGACCCTGGAGCCGCCAGAGAGGACGACGAGCGAGCGGCCCGCCGACTCGACGCAGTGGCGGATCGCCTCGGGCTCCGACCACTCGAGCTCGTTGTAGGGAGCCGGCGAGTCCTTGTCCTTCGCGGGATCGGGCTTCGGCATGTTCAGCTTGACCACGTCGGCGCCCATCTCCATCGCCATCCGCGCCGCGTAGTCGATCGCGTAGGGGGAGAGCTGGCCGCCCTTCTTGTCGATCGCCGAGCCGCGCGGGTAGGCCCAGATGACGAGCGGCATCCCGTAGCGGTCGCAGTCCTCGCGCACGCCCTGGAGCTGGTGCAGGTCCTCGCCCTGGCGGGGCGAGCCGACGTAGAGCGTGTAGCCGACCGCGTCGGCGCCGAGCCGGACTGCGTCCTCGACCGAGGCGTTCGTCGTCGAGAGCGCCTCGTCCGAGGGCGGGACGTCGGTCTTCCCGTTCACCTTCAGGATCAGCGGCACCTGCCCGGCGTAGTCGGGGTAGTACTTCTCCGCCATCCCGATCTGGCAGGCGAGCGCCGAGTAGCCGGCCTCGGCCGCGAGCCGGAACTGGTACTCGGGGTCCTTCGACGCCGGGTTCGGGAAGAAGTCGCGCGGGCCGTGCTCGATCCCCTGGTCGATCGGCAGCAGCATCAGCGTGCCATGGCCGGGACCGAACTCGAACAGAAGCCGGCGCAGGCGGGCTCGCTTGCCGGGGGGGAGGACGCTGAGAAGCGACTTCTGTTCGGCTGCGCTTGAGACTTCCACGGTTTCCATTCCTCCTTGTGCGGTTTCAGGCCAGTCTAATGCCGCTTCGCCCAACGGCCGCCGCGCTCACTAGGCTCCGCCCGATGCTGGAGCACCGCTTCGTCGGGCCCCCGTTCACGATCGGCGTCGAGGAGGAGCTGATGCTGGTCGACGCGGAGACGCTCGACCTCGGCCAGGGCATCGAGGCGATCCTCGCAGGCGTCCCGGCCGACGTCACGGGCCACGTGAAGCCCGAGCTCTTCCAGTCGGTGCTCGAGGTCGCGACGACGCCGTGCCGGAACGTCGCCGAGACGACCGCGCAGCTGCGCGACCTGCGCCGCACGGTCAGCGAGATCGCCGAGGCGAACGGCTACCTCGTCGGCGCCGCCGGCACCCACCCGTTCGGGCTCGCCGAGGAGCAGAAGATCGTCGACCGCGAGCGCTACCGCGAGCTCGCCGCCGAGCTCGGCTGGATCGCGCGCCAGGAGCTGATCTTCGGCACCCACGTGCACGTCGCGATCGACGGGCCCGACAAGGCGATCTACGTCGCCGACGGGATCCGCCGCTACCTGCCGCTGCTGCTCGCGCTCTCCTCGAACTCGCCCTACTGGCGGGGCGAGATGACCGGGCTGATGTCGGCGCGGACAGCGGTCTTCCGCGCCTTCCCGCGGGTCGGCGTGCCGCCGCACTACGGCACCTGGGAGATCTTCTCGCGGCGCGTCGAGCTGATGATGGAGGCGGGAGCGATCGACGACTACACCTACCTCTGGTGGGACGTCCGCCCGCACCCGAACCTCGGCACGGTCGAGACTCGCGTATTCGACCAGCAGACGCGCCTCGAGGACACGGCCGCCCTCGCCGCGATGACCCACTGCCTGGCCCACGGGCTCTCCAACCTGTTCGACAGCGGCGAGGTCCTGGTCGAGGTGCCCACCGAGCTCGTCGACGACAACAAGGTCCGCGCGGCCCTGCGCGGTCTCGAAGGCGACCTGGTCGACTTCCCGCACCGCAAGGTC
>DASUSH010000103.1:0-11376 GCA_036375215.1 Solirubrobacterales bacterium | reverse complement strand
GTTGACGGTTTTCTGGAGGCTCGGAGGGATCTGGAGCTACCTACGTGGCCAGACCGAGTGGGGCGCGATGAGGCGCACCGGGTTCTCAACGGACGCGAGCGCCGACCCGGGGCCGGGGGTAGATTGGCGGCCATGAAGACCCTGCTGCTCATCGACGACGAGGAAGACATCCGCACGGTCGGCCGCATCAGCCTGGAGGGGGTCGGCGGCTTCAAGGTGCTCGAGGCTCCCTCCGGCGAGCGCGGCCTGGAGATCGCCGCGAGCGAGCGGCCCGACGCGATCCTGCTCGATTCGATGATGCCGGGGATGGACGGCGCGGCGACGATCGAGCGGCTCAAGGCGGACGAGGGGACGCGGGAGATCCCCGTCCTCTTCCTCACCGCCAAGCTCCAACCCGCCGACCGCGAGCGCTATCGCGAGCTCGGCGCGGCCGGCGTGCTGGCCAAGCCTTTCGACCCGATGAAGCTTCCGGGCGACGTCGCCGACGCCCTCGGCTGGGAGCCCTAGACCGTGCCACCAGAGAGCGAGCGCCGCTGGGGGCGACGGCTGGTGCTCGAGCGAACGGCGCCGTTCGCGATCATCGTCGTGCTCGCCTTCGCGACGGTGCCGCTCACCTCCTACCCCGCCGACACGTCGCTCGTGATCGTCGCCGCGGTGCTCACCGTGGTGCTGGCGGTGGCCATCATCGCGCTCCCCTGGGCGCGCCTGCCGGGCCCGGTGGCCGTGATCCCGCCGTTCGCCGGGCTGGTCATCGTGGCCCTATTGCGCCACGCGGAGGGCGGCGCGGTCTCGGGCTACGGCCTCCTCGCGCTGATCCCCGTCGTCTGGCTGTCGCTCTACGGCAGCCGGCGGGAGCTGATGCTGATCGTCGCCGGCGTCGCCGCGACATTCGTCATCCCCCTCCTGGTCTTCGGGGCGCCCGAGTACCCCGAGTCGGATTGGCGTCGCGCGATCCTCGCGTCGGCGCTCGCGGCGTTCATCGGCATCGTCACCCAGAACCTCGTCGCGGAGGTCAGGGAGCGCGCTGCCGAGGCCGAGCGCCGCGCGCGCGACGAAGCGGAAGCGGAGGAGTACATGCGCGCGGTGATGGACTCCGCAGCCGAGGGCATCGTCGCGATCGACCTCGAGGGCCGGGCCACGTTCGCGAACCCCGCCGCGGCGAGGCTCTGCGGCTACGAGGTCGACGAGCTGATCGGCCGGCGCATGCACGACCTCGTCCACC
Organism: Solirubrobacterales bacterium; assembly: GCA_036375215.1. GTDB lineage: Bacteria > Actinomycetota > Thermoleophilia > Solirubrobacterales > 70-9 > DASUSH01. Next base: position 10,154 of record DASUSH010000103.1, on the reverse strand, counting down.
ACACTCGCCCGGACGGCAGCGACTACCCGATCGAGGAGTGCCCGGTGTTCGAGACGCTGCGTACCGGCGTGCAGCGAACCGTCTCCGACGAGGTCTTCTGGCGGCAGGACGGAACCTCGTTTCCGGTCGAGTACCGGGCGACCGCGATGGTCGTCGATGGGGAGACGACGGGGGTCGTCAACACCTTCCTCGACATCTCCGATCGGCTCGCCGCGGAGCGGGCGAAAGACGACTTTGTCTCCGTCGTCTCGCACGAGCTGCGCACGCCGCTGACCTCGATCCGGGGATCGCTGGGCCTCATGGAAGGCGGGGTGGTGGGCGAGGTCTCCGAGGAGGGCCAGCAGATGCTCGCGATCGCGATCTCGAACGCCGACCGGCTCGTGCGGCTGATCAACGACCTGCTGGACGCCGAGCGAATCGAGTCCGGAAAGGCGCCGATGGAGGTCCGGATCACCGACCTCGGCGAGTTGATGTCGCAGACCTCGGAGCTGCTCGCGGCCTCGGCGTCCGAGGCGGGGGTGACGCTCGAGGTGACCCCGCTTAAGGCGCGGCTGCTCGCCGACCCCGACCGGATCACCCAGACGCTGGTCAACCTGATCGGCAACGCGATCAAGTTCTCCGGCGAGGGCACCACGGTCCGGGTGGACGGCGAGATCGCGGGTGGGCTGGCTCGCGTGTTCATTCGCGATCAGGGGCCCGGGATCCCGCCCGACCAGCACGAGGCGATCTTCGGCCGCTTCGTCCAGGTCGACTCGAGATCGGACCGCGCCAAGGACGGCACGGGGCTCGGGCTGCCGATCGCGCGGCGGATCGTCGAGCGGCACGGGGGCCGGATCTGGATCGAGTCCTCCGGGGACGAGGGAACCACGTTCGCGTTCGAGCTCCCCCTCGCCCGGACCCCGGAGGCCCAGCCGGACGGCGCCGGCATGGAGGAGCACGCCAGCGTCCTCATCCTCGAGGACGACGTCGACCTCGCCGAGGTCCTCGCCGCATCGCTCGCACGCCATGGCGTGCGCTCCGTGTCGGTGACGACGCTCGAGGGGGCGGCGGAGGCGCTCGAGGTCGAGAGCCCCGCGCTACTCGTGCTCGACGTCGACCTTCCCGGCACCGGACCCGCCGAGCTGATCAGGTGGCTGGAGGGGCCCGAGGCGCCAAGCGGCTGCTCGATCCTCGTCTACACGGCGCTCGACCTCTCGCCGGATGAGCTCGCCGGACTGCGCGCCCACGCCGAGGTGGTCACGAAAGGCCGGGTCCCACTCCGCGACCTCGCGGCCCGGGCGCTCGAGCAGCTCGCGCGCGCCGACGACGGTTCCGGCTAGTTAAGCCAGGACCGCCTTGCGCGGATAGACGACGCTGGGATCGGTGAGCACGTTGACCAGCGCCGGCTTGCCGGAGGCGAACGCGCGCTCGAGCGCCGGCCGCAGCTCGGCCGGGTTGTGGACGAGCTCGCCGTGTCCGCCGAGCGCGGAGACGACCTCGTCGTAGCGCGTCGCCGGCCGGAGCTCGGCGGCGATCGAGTAGCCGTAGAGGAACTCCATGGGGTGCTTCTCGAGCGCCCAGATCCCGTTGTTGCCCATCACCCCGACGACCGGCAGGTTGTGGCGGACCATCGTGTCGAACTCGAGACCGGAGAACCCGAAGGCGCCGTCGCCGAGCAGGCAGACGACCTGGCGGTCCGGATGGGCGAGCTTGGCGCCGATCGCCTGACCGGGGCCGGCGCCGAGGCAGCCGTACGGGCCGGGGTCCATCCAGCAACCGGGCTCGTAGGTCTCGACGACGCGGCCCGCGTACGAGACGAAGTCGCCGCCGTCGCCGATCACGATCGCGTTGCGGTCGAGCACGTCGGCGAGCTCCTTGTAGACGCGCATCGGGTGAAGCGGGGCGCGGTCGTCCTCGAGGTCCGCCTCCTCGCCGGCGCGCTTCTCGGTCTCGGTCTCGCGCAGCTCCGTGACCCAGCGCGCGGTGCGGTCGGCGCCTGCGGTCCCGGCGGCCGCGCGGATCGCGGCGAGCGTCGCGGCGATGTCCCCGACCAGCGCGGGCTCGGCCGAACGCGTGGACTCGAGCCGCGACGGCGCCGAGTCGACCGAGACGATCCGCGTCTCCTCGCCGAAGGAGCCGCCGAAGCCGAGCCGGAAGTCGAGCGGGACGCCGATCACGAGGGCGACGTCCGCGCCCTTAAGGCCCGCGCCGCGGGCGCGCGAGAAGAAGAGCTCGTGGTCGGCGGGCAGGCAGCCGCGGCCCATGCCGTTGAGGAAGACGGGGATCCCGAGCGCCTCGGCGAGCGCGCGCAGCTCGTCCTCGGCGCGGGCCCAGTAGAGGCCGGTGCCCGCCATGATCACCGGGCGCTCGGCGCCGGCGAGGAGCGCACCGACCTCCTCGGCGCCCTCGGCGGGCTCGGCGGCCGCGGCCTCGGCGGGGGCCGGGACCTCGGCCTCCGCCTCCATGAAGATCACGTCGAGCGGGTAGTCGAGGAAGGTCGGGCCGGTCGGCAGGGTCGCGGCCTCGTCGATCGCCCGCGCGGTCGCGGCGGGGATGTCGGCGGCGGCCTTCACCGTGGTGGCCGCCTTCACGAGCGGCGAGACGAACGGCACGTGGTCGATCTCCTGGAGCGAGCCCGCGCCCCAGCGCATCTCCGGCGCGCGGCCGCCGAGGACGACCAGGGGCGAGCCGTTGAAGCGCGCGCCGGCGATCGCGCTCATCCCGTTGGTGACGCCGGGCCCCGCGGTGAGCGCCGCGACCCCGGGCTCGCGGGTGGCCTTCGCCCAGCCCTCGGCGGCCCAGGCGGCGGCCTGCTCGTGGCGGGTGTCGACGACGGCGATCCCCTCCTCCTTGCAGCCGTCGTAGAGCGAGAAGAGGTGCCCGCCGGAGAGCGTGAAGAGCTTCGAGACCCCGCGCGAGGCAAGCGCGCGGGCGGCGAGCCGGCCACCGTGGACGGCGCCGCCGTCCGCGCTCTCGGCGGCTTCTGCCGCGGCGCCCGCCTCCGCCTGCTGCTCGGTCGTCATCTCAGCCGAGCCTACCGATCGCGGGCCGGACGAGGATCGGCCGGGCCCGGCGGGAGCCGGCGCGGCCGGCTAGCCGCGCGAGCGCAGGATCGCCTCCTCGGAGCCGGCGAGCGTGCCCGGCACGGGCGAGGGGGCGGGGCGCCCGTCGCCCGCGGCGACCGGGACCGGAGCGAAGAGCGAGACCGGCTCGTCGATGCCCTTGAGCTCGAACCGCCCCCGCTCGATCAGCTCGAAGTCGTTTCTGAGGGCGGCCTTCGACGCCTCCGTGATCAGGACGTCGTCGTCGGTCTCGCGGGTGACCGCCTCGACCCTCGCGGCGACGTTCACGGGGTCCCCGATCACGCTGAAGTTGAGCCGGCCGCCGCCGCCGATCGCGCCGGCGACGACCTCGCCGGTGTTGACGCCGGCGCCGATCCGGAACTCGATCTCGCCGTGCGAGACGCCGGCGCCGTCGCCCTTGATCCCGGCCTCGCCGTTCACGCGGCGGGTCATCTCGAGGGCGGCGCGGAGGGCGCGGTCGGCGTGGTCGGGCATCCGCTCGGGCGCGCCGAAGACGGCGAGCAGGCCGTCGCCCTCGAACTTGTCGACGTGGCCGCCGTAGCGGGCGATCACCGGCACGACGATCTCGAAGAGCTCGTTGAGGCAGGCGACGACGTCGCGCGCCTCGGCGCGGGCGGCGAAGCTCGTGAAGTCGACGACGTCGACGAACAGGACCGAGACCTCGGTCGCCATCCCCTCCTCGTCGAAGCCCTCGGAGAGGATGTACTCGGCGACCTCGCGGTCGAGGTAGGTGCCGAAGGCGTCGCGGATCTTCTCGCGCTCGGCGAGGCCGGCGGCCATCTCGTTGAAGGAGGCGGCGAGCTCGCCGAGCTCGTCCCCGGTCGTGACCGGGACGTTGACGTCGTAATCGCCCTCGGCGACGCGGTGGGTCGCGTCCTGGAGGTCGCCGATCGGCCGCAGGATGGACTTCGAGAGCATCACCGAGAGCTCGAGCGAGATCGCGGTGGCGATGGCGACGGCGATCATGAAGTCGACCTCGGGGGCCGGGGTCGAGTTGTCGGTCGAGAGCGCCTGGACGACGAAGGCGGTGATGACGTTGATCAGCGGCATCGTCGCCAGGAGCTTCCAGCGCAGCGGCATCGCCCTCGTGTCGGCATGCTGGCGCGGCGGGAGCGAGTGGTTGATGTCGACGAGGACCGGCCGCATCCCGGTCTCGAGCATCAGGTAGTGGAGGATCCCGCCGTACCCGACCGCGATCAGCGCGGAGCTGAAGATCGGGAAGAACGAGTACCACGGCAGGTCGGTGAAGAGGAGGGCCGCGACCGAGGTCGGGATCACGACGACGAAGATCGGGATCCAGAGATCGCGCTTGATCAGGTTCAGCGGCAGCGTGATCGCCGCCGACCAGGCCCGCACCGAGGACTCGCCGTCGCGCTCGCCCCTGATCCAGTGGTTGATCGGCTTGATCAGCGGGAAGGTCCGCCAGAGGTTGAGCACGACCGCGAGCGCGGTCGTCGCGAGCGCGACGGCGCCGATCGGCAGGTACTCGTCGGCGAGCGCGTCGTAGTAGATCGAGAGCAGCGCGAGCGTGCCCACGGTCACGAAGAAGGCGCTCTGCAGCTCCAGGGTGAGATAGGTCGCCGGGTAGAAGCGACCGAGCTTGGAGTAGAACCAGGTGAGCGCGGTCAGAGCCATGCGTCGACTGTGCATCCCCGAATCGGTGGACGGGCAGGAATTGTCCCATGACCCGCCGGATCCTGGCGTGAGCACCCACACACGGCTAATCTCGCCCGCAGGCGAGGGGCGGCGCGCTCAAGTTCACGCGCGTCGCGCCGATTGACGTGTGCCAGACATGAATTCTCTCGAGTCGAATGGGGGCTTCCCCGAACCGCCCGAGGGCGACCCGGTGCGGATCGTCCGCGCCGCCCATGCCTCCTGCGGCGCCGAGACCCGGATCCGCCTCCCCGGCTACCTCCCCTCCCGCACCGTCCGCCGCGTCGTCTGCGACGAGTGCAGGCAGGCCTATGACGCGGACGCCATCGAAGAGGAGAACGCGGGGTCTGACCCCACAGTCGCAAGCAGCGGTGAGCCCCCAGTCGCAGGCAACGCCGCGCCCCCAGCCACCCCCACCCGGCGCGCTCGCCTGCCACAGCCGTCCAGCCGCCTCTGGACATGGGTCGGGATCCCGGTCGCGGCGGTGGCCGTGGTCGCGGGGCTGATCCTGCTCCAGGGCGGCGAGGACCCCTCGCCGACCGTGACCGTTGGCGCGCCCGGGACCCCCGCGGCGCCCGAGGCGTCCTCCGCCCAGGGCGACAGGGAGGCCGCGAGCGGCGCGGCCGCGGGCGACGGCGCGGACTCGGGGGCGCGCTTCGTCACCCAGCCGGGCTACTCGCTGGCGCTGCCGCCGGGCTGGGAGCAGACGCCCGCCGAGGGCGGCGCCGCGTTCACCGCCGCCTCGACCGACGGCACCGCCGACGCCACCCTCTGGATCGAGCGCGCGCCCGACCTGAGCTTCGCCGAGTTCGAGACCCGCTCGCTCGAGCAGCTTCGCTCGCTGACCGGCAACGCCGAGGTGCTCGAGCGGATCCCGGCTCCCACGGCGGCGGGCACGGTCGTGCGGCTGCGCGCCGACACCCCCGAGGGCACGGGCGTCTCCGCCCCCTACGACGTCACCCTGCGCGCGGCCGGGCCCTATCGCTATTACCTCGCGACCACCGTCCAGCCCGGCGCCTCGCGGCAGGCGAGCGAGGGCGCCGACCTGATCCACGGCTCGTTCGTGCCCGAGCCCGAGGGCGGCGGCGAGATCGAGACCGGCGCCGCCCCCGGCAGCGACGACGCCGCCGCGCCCGAGGGCGCCGCGACCCCCGCGGAGGGCGAGGCGCCGTGAGCGTGCTCCGCCGCGTCCTCCTCGTCGCCGCGATCGCCGCGATCGCGGTGGTGCCGCTGCGCGCCTTCGGCGTGGTCGGCTCGGGCTCGAGCGGCCTCTCGGTAAGCGCCTCCCTCGGCGGCTGCGGCGTCGCGGGCGAGAGCGGGATCGTCTGCCAGATCGACTTCAGCTTCACCGGCGTCGAGGACGCCGGCTACTACACGGCGAGCGTGACCCGGGCCGACGGCTCGGTCCAGGACCTCGGCACGGTGGGCAGCGGCGAGGGCGGCGGGAGCGCCTCGGTCTCGGTCCCTTACGTCGGCTCGGGGAACTACACGGTCACGGTCTCGGCCTGGGGCATCCCGGAGGACGAGGACGAGGAGCCGAAGCTGCTGGAGCGCGAGCGCGCCGACAGCGACGAGCGCGAACACTCCGGCGAGGCGACCTCCGAAGCCGCCGGCGCTGCGCCCGCGGAGGACGCCGAGGCGGGCGATGATGCCGCGAGCCCCGCTGAGCCCGCGGAGCCCGCACCGGCCGAGCCCGCGCCCAGCGAGCCCCCGCCCCAGACCCTGCCGCAGTGCCAGCCGGACGCCGCCGCGGCCGCGGCTCCCGCCGTAGCCGAGGAGGGCGCCGAGGCCCCGGCGGCGGAGGATGCGGCCGCCGAGCCCACGCCGGCGCCGATCGTCGAGTGCACGACGCCGTCGTCGGACTCGAACGGTCCCTGCTGCCCGCCGGGCGCCTGACCCGTCTGGCCCGCCGGGGTTACGCGGGCGGCACGAGGCCGTGCCGCTCGCAGAGCGGGCCGATGCTCGCCGGGTCGAGCTCCAGGCCGTAGCGCGTCGCCACCTCGGCGATCGCGGCGCCGACGGCCTCCGCACCGTTCGGCGCCGCCGCGGCGATCGCCTCCGGCAGCTCGGCGAAGTAGCGCTCGAACCCGCCCGGCGAGATGATCTCGAGGATCCGGCAGGGCTCGTCGCCCGCGTTCCAGAACGAATGCCACTGGCCGCGCGGCTTGAAGACGAGGTCGCCCGGGCCCGCCTCGACGACGTCGTCGCCCAGCTGCGCGCCCATCCGGCCCTCGAGCACGAAGCTGTACTCGTCCTCGTTGGCGTGGCGGTGCAGCGGCGCCGCGAGCCCGCGGGGCGCGATCGGGTGCTCGACGAGCGAGAAACCGCCGCCGGTCTCCTCCGTCCAGGCGAGGAAGCGGGCGCCGAAGACCGCGCCGATGTCGACCTTCTCCCCGTCGTCCGGGCCGATTATGCGGGGGCCCTCCGCGCCGGTGAATCGGGTGATGGCCGTGGCGGTGCTCTCCATCTGTCGTGCCTCCCAAATTCCGTTGAACGGTAGTGTTTAATGAACGTATCAGATGACCCGCCCCTACCGCAAGCGAGCGCGCGCCGCGCAGGAGGAGGAGACGCGCCTGCGGATCACCGAGGCCGCCATCGAGCTGCACGGCTCGGTCGGCCCGGCGCGGACGACCGTGAGCGCCGTCGCCGAGCGGGCCGGCGTGCAGCGAGCGACCGTCTACCGGCACTTCCCGACCGAGGCCGACCTGTTCGCGGCGTGCACCTCGCACTGGGCCGCGCGCAACCGGCCCCCCGACCCCACCGGCTGGACCGAGGTGCGCGACCCGGGGGAGCGCCTGCACCTGGCCCTCGGGGAGCTCTACGGTTGGTACGGGCGTGCCGGCTACATGCTCGAGCGCGCGGCCCGCGACGCGCCGGTGGTGGAGTCGCTGAAGCCCGCCCTGGAGAGGACCGCGGCCTATTTCGAGGCGGCGCGCGAGATCCTGCTGGCCGGCCGGCCCGAGCGCGGGGCCCGGCGCCGTCGGGTCTCCGCCGCGATCGGGCACGCGATCTCGCTCACCACGTGGCGCTCGCTGGTCGTCGAGCAGGGCCTCGCCCCCGCCGAGGCCGTCGAGCTGGCGGCCGGCATGGCGGACGCCGCCTAGCCGACCGCGCTACTCGCCCGCGGGCTGGACGACGGCGCCGCCGGAGATCGCCGTGACCTTCTTGCCCTGGTAGGCGAAGCCGAGCGCAGGCGACTTCGCGGTGCCCGGCCTCGTGCTCGAGAGGACGAGCGTGTCGAGGCCGAGCGGGCTCTTCGCGAGGTCGTCGCCGTAGCGCTTCTCGACGTCTGCGATCGGGTCGCCGACCTTGAACCCGTCGCCCGTCTCGAGCTCGGGCGTGTAGACGTCGTAGGCGGCGAAGGTGTCGTCCTCGGCGTCGAACTTGATCGTCACGTCACCCTCCGTGAACCGGTAGACCCAGTTCACCTGCGGGGGTCCGCCGCCCCCGCCGCCGAGGTCGACGTCGATCGCGTCGACGGGCTCGCCGAACGCCTCGCGCACCTCATCCTCCCCCGCGCCGACCTCGACGTCGCCGATCCCCTCGGCCGTGAGCGCGCCGGTCGGGCCGCCCTCGGCGCCCGCGCCCGGATCGTGCAGGTTCGAGTAGACGCCCGAGGTCGCTCCGGTCGCCTCGGTCGGCTCGGTCGTGGTCTCGTCATCTCCACCGCAGCCGGCGAGGGCGGCGATCGCGAGGACTCCCACGAGGGCGAGGACCGGTGCGGGAAACGGGCGCAAGGCCCGGATACTAAGAGCGCTCGGACCTGATCCGCCCCGGGCAAAGGCGGGACTCCCGGGTTGGCTCTAAGCTCCGCCCCGATGGCCACCGCGACGGCCGACTCGCTCTCCCCCGCGGCCCGGGAGTTCCTCGAGCGCGGCGCCGCGCACCACCACATCGGCGGCGAGCGCGCCGAGTCGGCCACCGGCCAGACCTTCGAGACGATCGACCCGGCGACCGCCGAGCCGATCATGCCCGTGGCGCACGGCGGGCCCGAGGACGTCGACCGCGCCGTCGCCGCGGCCCGTGCGGCCTTCGAGGGCGCCTGGGCGAAGGTGAGCCCCGCGAAGCGCACCGGGATGATGCTCGCCCTCGCCGACCTGCTCAAGGCGAACCTCCCCGAGCTCGCCGAGCTCGAGTCGCTCGACAACGGCAAGCCGATCAAGATGGCGCAGACCGACGTCGCCGCGGCGGTCAACCACCTGCGCTACTTCGCCGGCTGGCCGACCAAGATCGAGGGCGAGACGATCCCGGTCTCCGCCCGCGACGTGCTCTGCTACACCCGCAAGGAGCCGGTCGGGGTCTGCGGGCAGATCATCCCCTGGAACTTCCCGCTGCTGATGGCGGTCTGGAAGCTGGCGCCGGTGCTGGCGACCGGCTGCACGACGGTGCTGAAGCCGGCCGAGCAGACGCCGCTCACCGCGCTGCGGCTCGGCGAGCTCTGCATCGAGGCCGGGATCCCGGAGGGCGTCGTCAACGTCGTCGCGGGCGACGGCACCACCGGCGCCGCGCTCGTCGAGCACCCGGACGTCGACAAGGTCGCGTTCACCGGGTCGACCGCGGTCGGCCGCGAGATCGGCGCGAAGTGCGGCGAGTCGCTGAAGCGGCTCACGCTCGAGCTCGGCGGGAAGAGCCCGAACGTGATCCTCCCCGACGCCGACCTCGAGGCCGCGATCAAGGGCGCCTACCAGGCGATCTACTTCAACTCCGGCCAGGTCTGCAACGCGGGCTCGCGCCTGTTCGTGCACTCCTCGCAGTTCGACCAGGTGACCGGGGCGCTCGCGGAGCAGGCGCGCACGGCGCGTCTCGGCCCCGGCCTCGATCCCGAGACCGAGCTCGGCCCGGTGATCTCCGCGGAGCAGCGCGACCGCGTCCTCGGCTACATCGACTCCGGCCGCGAGGCGGGCGCGGAGCTCCTCGCCGGCGGCGGCGAGGCGGGCGAGAACGGCGGCTACTTCATCGAGCCGACCCTCTTCGCCGGGGTGAGCGACCAGATGCCGATCGCCCGCGAGGAGATCTTTGGGCCGGTGCTGGTCGCGCTGCCCTACGACGACCTCGACGAGGTGGCGGCGCGCGCGAACGCGACCGAGTACGGGCTCGCCGCCGGCGTCTGGACCCGCGACGTCTCGAAGGCCCACAAGCTCGCCGCGAAGCTGCGCGCCGGCAACGTCTACGTCAACACCTGGGGCGGCGCCGATCCGGCGGCGCCGTTCGGCGGCTTCAAGTCCTCGGGGATCGGGCGCGAGAAGGGCCACGCGAACCTCGACGCCTACCTCGAGCTGAAGACCGTCTGGGCCCAGCTCTAGCCCGATGCCTCGCTACGGCGTCCTCGGCACCGGCAACGTCGGGAGGACGCTCGCCACGAAGCTGGTCGAGCTCGGCCACGAGGTCCGGATGGGTTCGCGCTCCGCCGGCAACGAGAGGGCCGCCGAGTGGGCCTCG
>DASUSH010000102.1:0-33249 GCA_036375215.1 Solirubrobacterales bacterium | reverse complement strand
GCGACGAGGTCGTAACCGCCGCAGAAGCCGCTGCCGTTGCCGGCGAGCGCGATCACGTGCACCTCGGGGTCGAGGTTGGCGCGCTCGACGCAGGCGGCGAGCTCGCGCGGCATCTCCAGGGTGATCCCGTTGCCGCGCTCGGGGCGGTCGAGGGTGATGCGCGCGACGCGGCCGTCGCGCTCGTAGGTCATCGTCTCGAGCGGCACGCCGCTGGACGCTATCGCGCCTCGGCCAGCTCCCCGGCGAAGAACTCGAGCGCGGCGCGCGTCTTCGTCCGCTGCTCGCCGGAGAGGTCGACCCCGCGCTCGTGCAGGAAGGCGCGCGAGCGCGCCGCGGCGTCGAACGCCTCGCTCGGGGCGCACTTGGTCGAGAGCTCGAGGATCTGCGAGCCGTCCGGGTAGAACCAGAGCTCCACGACCATCCGCGAGCCGAACCCCGCCGGATCGAACTTCACCTTGAGGACGTGGACCGGGCCGAGGACCGCGAGGTCGTCCAGCCCGACCCCGCCGGGCGCGTGCTCGGCGAAGAACGCGCGCTGCGGCTTCGAGAAGAGCCGCTTCAGCGGGCGCCGGTTCGCGAGCGTGTCCTTCACCCTGCCGGGTTCGAGCTTGCCCTTGAACGAGCCCGAGCAGACGAAGCCGCCGGGCATCGCGTCGACCTCGACCCCGAACATCTCCTCGGCGCGGACGGCTTCAGGCAGCGCAGCCGGCACGACCGGTCGCAGCTTCATCACCGAGTCGTCCGGCTTGCCCTGCGTCCGGCGTGCGCGGACCACGAGCCCGGCGCCCTCGAGGTCGAGGCCCGGGGTGTCGAAGAAGTAGACCTGGCGGAGGACCGAGTCGAGCGGGTCCACCCCCAGCGCCTCGAGCGTCTCGCGGCGGTCCGCGCCCGGAACCGTCAGCTTGAGCTCGACGCTGTCGGCGCCCTCGATCAGGCCGAGCAGCTCGACGAGCTGGTCGTCGTCGTCCCGCGTCGCCGACCTTCCCGCATCCATACCCGTCCGAACGTACCATCGCACCTGAGGTATGGGTGAGAGGCGGAGAGAGCGGTTCGCGGGTCGCCGCGCCGTCCTGCGCGTGATCGCGGTCTGGATCCTCACCGCCGCCACGCTCGTCCTCCTCAGCGCGATCATGCGTGACTTCCGGGTCGACGGCGACGGCGCCGCGCTCGCCGCCGCCGCCGCGATCGGCCTCCTGAACGCGCTCGTCTGGCCGCTGGTGATCCGGATCGCTCTGCCGTTCACCGTGCTCACGCTCGGCCTCGGCGTCCTCCTGCTGAACGGCGCGGTCGTGGTCCTCGTCTCCGAGATCGAGCCCGGGATCCACGTCGACGGGGTCGGAGCCGGGATCGCCGTCGCGATCGGGATCACGCTGGTCAACTCGCTGGCCACGGCGCTGCTCGCGATCGACGACGACGACTTCTTCTACCGGAACGTGATCCGGCGCCAGGCCCGGCGCCAGGCCGGCGCGCGCGCCGACTCGGACGTCCCCGGCGTCTACTTCCTCGAGATCGACGGACTCGCCCACGGCGTCGTCCAGCGCGCGATCCGCGACGGCCACGTGCCGACGCTGGCGCGCTGGCTGCGCGACGGCTCGCACCGGCTGATCGGCTGGGAGACCGACTGGTCATCGCAGACCGGCGCCTGCCAGGCCGGCCTCCTCCACGGCTCGAACGACGACATGCCGGCCTTCCGCTGGTGGGAGAAGGACCGCGGCGCCGCGATCGTCACCAATCACCCCAGGGACGCGGCCGAGCTCGAGCGCCGCCACTCCGACGGTCGCGGCCTCCTGCACGCCGACGGCGCGAGCCGCGCCAACATCCTCTCGGGCGACGCCCCCCACACCCTGCTGACGATGAGCACCGTGCTCGACCGCGATCGCCCCGGCCGGATCGGCCAGGACTACTACGCCTACTTCGCCAACCCCTACAGCGTCACCCGCACCTTCTGCCTCGCGATCGGCGACATCGCCCAGGAGCTCTACTTCGCCTCCCAGCAGCGCCGCCGCGACATCCGGCCGCGGATCAAGCGCAGCTTCGCCTACGCCTTCGTCCGCGCCTGGGGCACCGTCGTCCAGCGGGACCTCCAGGTCGCCGCGGTGATCGGCGACCTCTACGCCGGGCGGCCGGTCGGCTACACGACCTTCCTCGCCTACGACGAGGTCGCGCACCACTCCGGGGTCGAGCGCATCGACGCGCTCACGACGCTACGGCGGGTCGACCGCCAGCTCGCCCGGATCGAGGCCGCGGCCGCGGGCGCCCCGCGCCCCTACCGCTTCGTCGTCCTCTCCGACCACGGCCAGTCGCAGGGGGCGACGTTCCTCGGCCGCTACGGGGCCTCGCTCGAGGACGTCGTCAGCCGCGCCTGCGGGACCGCCAGCGCCGAGGTCGAGGCCCAGGACGCGCGCTCCGACGAGGCGATCAGCTACCTCGGCGCCGGGCTGACCGAGGCGGGCGGCGGCACGGGCGCCGTCGGCCGTGCCGCGCGCGCGGCGACCCGCTCGCGCCGGGTCGACGGCGAGGTCGTGCTCGGCGAGGACGGCCCCGGGCGCGAGGCGGCGCAGGCGGGCGAGGAGGCGCTCCCGGAGCTGTCGGTGATGGCCTCCGGCAACCTCGGGCTGATCTCGTTCCCGCGCGAGCCCGGGCGGCTCACCCGCGAGCGGATCGACGCCCTGCACCCGCGCCTCATCGACACCCTGCGCGAGCATCCTGGGATCGGCTTCCTGCTCGTCCGCGCCGAGGGCGAGGGAGCCGTCGTGCTCGGCGCGGGCGGCGCCAACTACCTCGACGCGGGCCGGGTCGAGGGCGAGGACCCGCTGGCGCCGTTCGGGCCGAACGCCGCGGCGCACGTCGCCCGCACCGACGCCTTCGCCCACTGCCCCGACATCGCCGTCAACTCCACCTACTGGGCCGAGAGCGACGAGGTCGCCGCGTTCGAGGAGCTGGTCGGCTCGCACGGCGGCATGGGCGGTGGCCAGTCGCACCCGTTCGCGCTCTTCCCGAGCGACTGGCGCGTGCCCTCCGAGCCGGTGGTCGGGGCCGAGGCGATGCACCGCCACATGCGCCGCTGGCTCGCCGACCTCGGCCACGACGCCTACGCCGACTGAGCGGGACGCGCCCGCGCCGCGCTCAGCGCGCGAGCAGACCGACGCCGTGCGCGATCAGGTAGACGCCGACGATGCCGAAGACCGTGACCACGATCGGCCGCTGGTGGCGGCGCACCCAGACGTTGAGCCGGCCGAACAGGTCGCGGGCCGCCGAGGGCCGGATCACGAGGAAGAAGACGGCGGCGACCGACACCCCGAACCAGATCGCGTTGTAGGCGAGCACGCGCCAGATGCTCTCGGCGACGCCGTCGCGCTCGGCGATGATCGAGTTCAGGGCGAGCAGGTAGAAGAGCCCGGGGAGGTGGGTGGCGATGCCGACGAGGGCAGCCATCGGGACGCTCGGCTCCCGCAGCCTGCGCAGCGCCCAACCCTCGGTGCCCGACGGATCGTCGGGCGAGCGGTTGAGCGAGCGCCCGGCGAAGACCCCGGCCGCGAAGCCGAGCGCGGCCGCGCCGACGACGAGGTCGAAGATCGCGCTCAGCAGTCGCGGCGGCGTCAGGTCGGCAGTGTGGAGCGCGGTCACGACGAGGATCCCGAACCCGGCGCTGAAGGCGAAGCCGGCGCCGATGTAGGCGGCGAGCATTCGGCCCGGCCGCCCGCGCGAGAGCAGCGAGTAGACGGCGGCGAGCCCGGCCGGCCGCGCGGCGCTGCCGACGGCGAGGACGATCGCCTCGAGGTTCACGCGGCCGCCCCGGGGCTATCCGGAGGGCTCAGGTGCCCCGGGCCCGCCCGCTCGATACGTACGAGGCGAGGTCGGCGACGAAGGCGAGGATCACGATGAACCACTCGAAGCCCTCGACCCCGTTGGCGCCGCTGCCGATGTCCCACATCGCCGCGTAGGCGAGCGTCGTCCACGGCAGCACGAAGAACCCGATCAGCGGCAGCAGCCAGCTGTCGAAGGCGCGGCTCAGCAGATCGCTGAAGAGCCAGACGAAGAACAGCGCCAGCCGTGGCGAGATCAGGGCGAGCAGCGCCGCGAAGCAACCCATGCGCGGAAAGCTACCCGTTCTTCGCCGCGGCAACCGGCTCGCCCCGGCGGCGGAGCGGGCTCAGGCGTCGAGCTGCTCGTACAGGCAGTCGGCGGGGTCCTTGTCCGTGCGCCAGCGCTGGACCTTGGTGCCGTGGCGGATGCGGCCGTCGGAGACGTGGTCGAACGTGACCTCGACGACGAGCTCCGGGCGCAGCGTCACCCACTCGAGCTCGCGGCCCGCGGTCCAGCGGCTGGGGTCGCCGGAGCCGCGGTCGCCGGTCTCGTACGGCGCGAGCTTCCCGACCAGCTCGCGCTTCTCCTTGGCCTTGAAGCCCGAGGTGTGCCCGACGACGCGCAGCTTGCCGGCCTCGTCGTAGAGCCCGAGGATGAGCGAGCCGACAGTGCCGGCCTCCTTACCCGGGCGCCAGCCGACCACCACGCAGTCGGCCGTGCGGACCCGCTTCACCTTGACCATCCCCTTGCGCTCGCCGGGCCGGTAGGGGGCGTCGAGCTGCTTCGCGATCACGCCCTCGCCGCCCTGCAGCCAGCCCTGGGCGCCGGCGGCCGAGTCGACGAGCGGCGTCACCTCGATCGAGCCCGGGTCGCCGAAGCCGGCGACCAGCGCCTCGAGCGCCTCGCGGCGCTCCGCGAGCGTCCGCTCGGTGATGTCCTGGCCGTCCACGACGAGCACGTCGAAGGCGCGGAACGTGACCGGGATCTGCTCGGCGAGCATGTTGATCCGCGATTCAGCGGGGTGGATGCGCTGCTGGAGGTCGCCGAACTGCTCGCGGCCGTCGCCGCCCACGACGACGAGCTCGCCGTCGAGCACGTACTCGCCGGGCGGGAAGCGCAGCTCGGGGAAGTAGCGGAGCAGCGGGCGGCCGTTGCGCGACTGCAGGTAGACGTCCTCGCCGTCCACGAAGGCGAGCCCGCGGAAGCCGTCCCACTTCGGCTCGTACGCCCACTCGTCGCCCTCGGGAAGGCTCTTGCGGGTGAGCGCGAGCTGGGGCTTCACGGGTGGGGAGAGCGGCAGCGGCACCTCGCGGGACGCTAGCGAAGCCGCGCGAACGGCCCCCGGGCCGCGACCGGCGACGGCGGCCGGCGAAGCAGCGCGGCCTCGGCGAGCGCGGGGTCCCGCGGACCCGGCGGCCGGTAGGAGAGCCCGCGCGGGCTCTCGGCGATCTCGATCGCCCGGCCGGAGACCCGCTCGACCCGGATCACCCTGGCGCGCTCGCGGCCGGAGAGAGGCACGGGCTCGGCGCCGGACTCGAAGATGATCCCCGCCCCGTCGTCGATGCCCCAGCCACCCGGGAGTCCCCCGGCGACCGCCTCGAGGTAGGCGATCCTGCGCGCCGGGTCGCGGGCGTAGTGGACGCAGAGGCTGCCGCGGACGAGGCCGAGGCCTCGGATCGGCGCCGGGGCCCCGCTCGAGGCGCTGATCCCGTGATCGAACCAGCAGAGCGCGCCGGCGCTCTGGCCCGCGAGCACGACCCCCGAGCGCCACGCCTCGGCGAAGAGCGCGGGCAGCCGGTGGGCTCGCCAGACCGCGAGCAGGTTGACGAGCGAGCCGCCGGCCACGTAGATCAGGTCCTGGGCGAGCAGGTGGCGGCGCAGGTCGACGCGCTCGTGCTCGAGCCGGAAGAGGGAGAGGTGGCTGGGGATGCAGTCGAAGCGGTCGGCGGCGGAATAGAAGTCCGCGATCCCGTCGCGCGAGTCGCCGCCCGCGGTCGGCAGCAGGCAGACCCGGGGCGAGTCCGACCCCGAGAGCCCGAGCACGTGCTGGAGGATCGCGAGCTCGGGCCCGCGCCCGCGGAACTCGTGGCCACCGAGGGCGACGATGCGGCGCGGCCTGTCCACGACTACGCGGCGGCCAGCTCGGGCCGGGGGGAGGGCCGGCCGTCGCCGCGCGCGCCCAGGTACTCGCAGGGGAGCGACTCGGCGACGACGCCGGACTGGCCCAGGCGCAGCTCGTGGCCGCGGACGCCCGGCCGCGAGCCGACCACGGCGTGCAGCGAGAGCCCGCGGAAGTGCAGGGCGGCCCCGTCCTCGGCGGCGTAGCCGGGGCGCATCCCCGCGACGAGCTGGCGCTCGAACTCCTCGCGGCGCTCGGGCTCGGCGTCGAAGTGGGCGGTGAAGCTCCACGGCAGGAGCCCGAGGCCCTCGATCCGGACCGGCGGGCCGTTGTAGGCGCTGAGCGCGTCGGTGAACCAGCAGAGCGCGCCGGCGGAGAGGCCGCAGAGGACGACCCCGCGCTCCCACGCCTCGGCGAGGATGCGGTCGAGCCCGTGGGCGCGCCACACGCCGAGCAGGCTGACCAGGCTGCCGCCGCCGACGTAGATCAGGTCCTGGGAGAGCAGGTGATCGCGCAGGTCGAGCCGGCTGCGGTGGCGGCGGAAGAGCGAGATGTGCGAAGCCTCGGCGCGGGCGCCGGCGAACTCGCGGTAGAAGCGCACGATGTAATGGTCTGCGTCACCGCTGGCCGATGGCAGGAAGCAGACCCGCGGCCGCGGCTTCCCGGTCAGGGCGAGGACGTAGTCGTCCATCAGCGGGTTGCCGCTCTCCATCGAGAATCCGCCCCCGCCGAAGGCGACGATCTGCCGGCGCTCGCCCGGGAGCACCAGCGGGGCTGCGAACTCGCACTCCATACGAGGAAATATCGCGACCGCGAGGTCGCATGGCCATGTACCCGGGGCCGGATCGCGGCGATCTCGATTCGCCCTGCTGTCGAACGCCAGGCGTCAGCCGGTCTCGGCGTACCGCGGCTCGGCGTCGCGGCCGAGGCCGTTCAGCTTGCGCGTCACCTCGAACAGGTCGCCTTGCTCCCAGAAGTCGACGGCGACGAGGTTGGCGAGCAGCTCGCGGTCCGCGTCGCAGCGCTTGGCGCGGCGGTAGAGGAACTTGAACGCGTTCACCTTCGCCGCCGTCTTCGGCGAGCGCGGGATCGCCTCGACCCAGTGGTTGACCTGGAAGAGCGGGTTCTGGGCGCTGCCACGGTTGGGGTCGCAGCTCTTCGGGTCCGCGAGCTCCTCGATCGAGTGAAACGTGTACGGCGTCTCCTGGGCGAGGTCGAACCCCTGCGCGTACCACGGGTACTCCTCCCCGCCCCCCTCGTTCTCGGCCATGACGAAAAGCCGCCTGCCCGAGGCGATCATCTCGCGCAGGGTCGGCAGCGGCTCGCCGCGCCGCTGCGTCCAGGCGTAGTCGACGAGTTTCGCCTCCTCGAACTCCGCGGCGATGTCGGCGGGCTTCACGTAGTCCTCGATGAAGACGACGAGGACCTCGTCGGGGTGTGTCTCGAGGAACTTGCGGATGCGGACCAGCTCGTCGGCCATCGGGATCGCGCCCAGCTCGCAGAAGACGTGGCAGAAGTAGGGCTCGGACTTCCCCGAGCCCTTGGTGCCCGTGATCCGGCCGACGAGCCGCTCCGCGGTCCGCACGAAGTCCTCGCCGACCGCGTCGGCGATCTGCTGGCGGGTCTGGCCCTCCTTCTCGAGGTCGGTGACGACCTGGCCGCCGTCCCCCCGGCGGCCGTAGTGGGCGTCGATGAGGAGCCCCCGGACTCCGGCATCGAGCTGGTCGGGGATCGGCCGCTGGTTGTTCGCGATCAGGAAGTCGTCGTTGGCCGCCGACATCGCGTTGTGCACGGACGGGAACGCGACCTCGCTGAGGCGGCGGTCGCAGAGCTGGGCGAAGCCGTTGCAGCGCTCGATCGACGCCGCCGCCCGCGCGCGCGGCCCGCTCGGCCCGTCATCGCGGCCGACGATCGCGACCACGACGGCGACGACCACGATCACTGCGACCCCGGCCGCGAGCCGGCCCAGGCTGATGCGCCGGTGAAGCGGGCGCTCGCCGGCCGCGCCCGGCGGCGGCGGCGGGGCGATCAGGATCAGGAGCTCGGAGAGCGCGTAGAACGTCGCGTAGGCGCCGACCGCGATCGCGAACAGCCTCAGAAAGCCCTCCGGGCTGACGAGGATCAAGACCCCGATCGCGAGCACGGCGAGCGCGCGCAGCACCTGCCCGGCGGTTCCCTCGGGCCGGGCGGTGAGCGAGCTCAGCTTGCGCAGCGGCTCCGCGGGATCGAGCTGGCGCCGCGTGTTGACCGCGGCGGCGAGCAGCAGGGCCGCGCCGAGCAGGACGAAGAACCACGTCGCGAGGTCACCGAGGAAGGCGCCCCAGACCGCGGCGCCGGCGTCCTGCAGGTCGGTGTCGAGGCGCGCGAGCACAATCGTCCTCGCGACCAGCAGCAGCGCCAGCCCGGCGCCCGCCGCGATCGCCACCGAGGCGGTCGCGGTGAGGAACCCGCGCCGCCGCTGCGGGTCGGCGGCGACCGCGCCGGCGAGGAGGAGCAGTGCGAGGACCGGCAGGACGTAGCCGAGGACGCGGACCTCCTCGGCGGACTTCGCGAGCTCGAGCGCGAGCTGGCTCTCGACGATCCTGTTCAGCTTCGCCGTGGTCCCGTCGGGGATCTCGGCGGCGAGCTTCGGCGAGACCGCGCGCAGCCCGTCGATCGCGAGCGTGGCGCCGTCGGCGAGGTTTAAGACGAGGTTTTCCCCGTCGCGCGTGAAGAGGGCCTTGTGGGCGCGCTCGGCCGCCTCGCGGAACACCAGCTCGAAGGCGCCGGTTCCGAGGATGTTCGAGGTGACGGAGATCAGCACCGGCCGCGCGTTCACGAGGTCGGGCTCGGCGTTCTCGATCATCGCGTCGACGATCGCCTCGGCGATCGGAGCGCGCACGCGCTCGTCCTCGACCGCCTCGGCGGCGCTCCCGGCGAAGGAGTCGGCGTCGAAGAGCTCGCGGGCGGCGTAGAGGAAGTAGACGCCGACGAGCAGGAGGACCGCGCCGACGACGGCGAGGACGCGCGACGCGCGCCGGCCGGCTCTCCCCGTCCCTTCCGCCATGGGCGCATTCAACCAGGGGAGGTGCGTGGATCTAGGCTCGCGGGATGGAGAGCGCAGGTCACACCGTCACGCGGCCGCCCGGCCGGTGCGACCTCGTCGTCGTCGGGGGCGGCATCGTCGGGCTCGCGGTGGCGCGCGAGCTGGCCGCCCGCCGGCCCGGCGCCTCGATCGCGGTCCTCGAGCGCGAGCCGCGTCTCGCCGCCCACCAGACGGGCCACTCGAGCGGGGTCGTCCACGCCGGCATCTACTACCGGCCCGGTTCGCTGCGGGCGCGGCTCTGCGTCGAGGGCGCGCGCGACCTCTACGCGTACTGCGAGGAGCGCGGAATCGCGTTCGAGCGCTCCGGCAAGCTGATCGTCGCCGCGACCGAGGGGGAGCTGCCGCGGCTCGACGAGCTCGAGCGGCGAGGGGTGGCCAACGAGGTCCCCGGGCTGCGGCGAGTCGAGGCGGGCGAGATCGCGGCGATCGAGCCGCACGCGCGCGGCCTCGCGGCGCTGCACTCGCCGGCGACGGGCGTCGTCGACTTCACCGAGGTCGCCCGCTCGTTCGCCGCCGACGCGAACGCCGCCGGGGTGCGCGTCGTGACGGGCTGCGGCGTCGGGGCGTTGCGGCCGGCGCGCGGGGCGATCGAGGTGCGCCACACGCTCGGGACCACCTCGGCGGGGTTCGTCGTCGCCTGCGCGGGGGCCTGGTCGGACCGGCTCGCGGTCGCCGCCGGGGCCCCCGAGGAGCCGCGGATCGTGCCGTTCCGCGGCGGCTACCTGCGGCTGCGGCCCGAGCGCCGCGAGCTCGTGCGGGCGAGCATCTACGCCGTGCCCGACCCCGACCTGCCGTTCCTCGGCGCGCACGCGACCCGGGGCCTCGACGGAGACGTCCTGCTCGGGCCGTCGGCGCTCATGGCGGGCGCCCGCGACGCGTACCGGCTGCGGCGCGTGGTCGGCGCCGACCTCGCCGCCACGCTCGGCTGGCCGGGGACCTGGCGGCTCGCGGCCCGGCACTGGCGGGCCGGCCTCGCCGAGATCGGCCGCGCCGCCAGCCGGCGCGCGTTCGTCGCCGGCCTGCGCCGCTACGTGCCGGAGCTCTCCGCCGCCGACGTCGTCGCCGGCCCCGCCGGCGTGCGCGCCCAGGCGCTCGCCCGCGACGGCACCCTGGTCGACGACTTCGTGATCTCCGAGACCGAGCGCGCCCTGCACGTCCGCAACGCCCCGTCCCCAGCGGCCACCTCTTCGCTCGCCCTCGCCCGGGAGATTGCGGATCGGGTGCCGGGGTAGGGTGATCGCCGATGGAGGCCGCGACCACGAAGTCGACCGACGCCGAGCCCGGCCGCTTCGAGTCGACCTCGTTCGCGAAGTCGCTCTTCCTCGGCGACATCGAGGAGGAGATGGTCTTCCCGTGGCCGCAGGCCGACCCCGAGGAGCAGGAGAAGGTCCGCGGCCTGATCGGCGCGGCGCGGGGGATCGGCGACGCGTTCGACGCGCGCGCGGCCGAGGAGAAGCGCTGGGTCGGCGACGACGTCATCCGCGACCTCGGCGAGGCAGGCCTGCTCGGCCTGTACGTGCCGGAGGAGTACGGCGGCCAGGGGCTCACGCAGACCGGCTACGCCCGCGTGTTCGAGACCTTCACGCAGATCGACGCGACGCTCTCGATCGTCCTCGGCGTGCACCAGTCGATCGGCTACAAGGCGATCCATCTCTACGGCACCGATGAGCAAAAGGAACGCTTCCTTCCCGACCTCTGCTCCGGCCGCAAGCTCGCCGGCTTCGCGCTGACCGAGCCGGGCGCGGGATCGGACGCATACAACATCGAGTCGCGCGCGGTCCTGCAGCCCGACGGCTCCTGGGTCCTGAACGGCGAGAAGCGCTACATCGGCAACGGCGGCAAGGGCGACGTCTTCACCGCCTTCGCCCGCTGCGAGGTGGACGGCAAGGACCGCCACATCGCGCTGATCCTCGAGCAGGGGATGAAGGGATTCGAGGTCGGCGAGCGCTTCGACACGATGGGCCTGCGCGCCAACGACCTGCGCCGCCTGCGCTTCAACGACGTCCGCGTACCGGCGGAGAACGTGATCGGCGAGCCCGGCGATGGCTTCCGGATCGCGATGCAGGTCCTGAACAACGGCCGGATCGGGCTGGGCACGGGCTCGGTCGGAGCCGCGAAGGGCCTCCTCGACAAGGCCATCGCCCACGTGAAGGAGCGGCGCCAGTTCGGCATGCCGCTGGCGGACTTCGAGCTCGTCCAGGAGAAGATCGCCTGGATGGTCTCCTACCTCTTCGGGCTGGAGTCCATGTGTTACATGACGTGCGGGCTCGTCGACCGCGGCGTCGAGGACTACTCGCTCGAGTCCGCGATCTGCAAGGTGTCCGGGACCGAGTTCCTCTGGTACGCGGCGAACCGCGTCATGCAGCTGAAGGGCGGCGCGGGCTACATGAAGGACGAGCCCTACGAGCAGATCCTGCGCGACATCCGGATCTTCCCGATCTTCGAGGGCGCCAACGACGTGATGCGCGCGTTCATCGCGCTCTCGGGGATGAAGCCGGTGGGCGAGAAGCTCGAGGGCCTCGGCGACATCGGCCTCGGCGACCCGATCGGGACGATCGGCATCCTGCTCGACTTCGCCGCCGACCAGGTCAGGCAGCAGGTCCGCCCCGACAGGATCACCCAGGCGCACCCGGAGCTCGAGTCGCACGCGGACGCGATCTCCGACCAGGTGAAGCGGCTGCGCTCGGTCACGGAGGGCCTCCTGCGCGAGCACCGCAAGGAGATCATGGAGCGTCAGTTCCAGCAGAAGCGGATCTCCTCCGCCGTCTCCGACATCTTCGCCCAGGTCGCGGTGATCTCCCGCGTCTCGCAGATCTTCGAGGACCAGGGGATCGAGCCCTCGGGCCAGGAGCGCTACATCGCCGACACCTTCTGCACCCGCGCCGCCGGCCGCGTCGCCTCCAACTTCGACCAGATCGAGTCGAACGACGACGAGCGGATGACGGCGATCGCCAAGCTCGCCTACAAGCGCGGCGAGTACGGCTACGCGCTGTTCGAGGACTAGGCCGCTACGGGCTCAACGTCAACCGCTGTGTCACCTGAGGGGTCTGACCCCTCAGGTGGCAGGTCAGTGCGGTCGCGGAAGATCGTGCGGGCGCCGCGCTTCGGGCTCACGGTGATCGCGCGACGGCGCGTGTGCTCGGGCGCATTCGCACCCGGCGCGAGGCGATAGCGCGCGAAGACCGCGCGCAGGACCGTGCGCATCTCGAGCGTCGCGAACGCGGCGCCGATGCAGCGGCGACGGCCGCCGCCGAACGGGATCCAGGTAAAGGTGCCGGGCTTCTCCTCGATGAAGCGCTCGGGGCGGAAGGCGTACGGATTGGGATAGACGTCGGGATCGTGGTGCAGGAGGTACGCGTTGGCGATCAGCGAGACGTCCGGTGGGTAGGTCCAGCCGCCGATCTCGACCTCCTGCTTCACGAGGCGCGGCTCGGCGTTCGGGAGCACCGGGCGCCGGCGGAGGATCTCGTGGACGGTCGCCGTCAGATACTCCTCGCCGCTGCCGGCGTCGACCTCGGCGGTCAGCTCATCCTGGACGCGTGGCTCGCGGGCGAGGATCGCGAATGCCCAGCTGAGTTCGGACGCGGTCGTCTCGTGGCCCGCCGTGAGGAGGGTCATCAGCTCGTCGCGGATCTCCTGCTCGGACATCGGCGAGCCGTCGTCGTGCCGGGCCTCGAGGAGCATCGTGAGCACGTCCTCGCGGGTGCCGCCCTCGGCGCGACGCTCCTCGACGAGCCCGAAGATCAGCTCGTCGGCTCGCTCGCGCAGCTTCGCGAACCGCACGAACGGCCCGCCGCCGAAGTAGCTGCGCTGGAGCCCCGGGATCATCGACACAGGCGTCATGCTGAACTCGAGGATGCCGCGAAGGAGCGTGCGGAGCTCGTCGAGGCGGGGCCCCGACTCGAGGCCGAAGACGGCGCGGAGGATGATCTCGAGCGTCAGGTCCTGGAGCCGGTCGTGGGTGATGACCGGCTCGCCGACCGGCCAGCTCTCGACCTCCCGCTCGGTGACGTCGCGGACCAGGTCGTCGAGGCCCGCGAGACGCTCGCCGTGGAGCGCGGGCAGAAGCAGCTTGCGCTGCTCGAGGTGCGGCGACTCGTCGAGAAGGATCAGGGAGTTGGCGCCGACGATCGGCTCGAGGAGCTTCGCCCCTTCACCCGGGTGGAGCACGTCGGGCGGCGCCGCGAAGATCTCCTTGATGTGCTCGGGCTCGGAGTGGATGACGAACGGCGGCGTCGCCGGCAGCTTGATCGTGAAGCGCTTGCCGTAGCGCGCTCGGGCGCGTTCCATCGACGCGATCGGTCGCGTCCAGAACCCGATCATCTGTATCGCCGCCGGAAGATTCGGGCCGGGCGGCAGTGTGGCGCGCATCCTCGTTCCTCCTGACGCGATCATCGCCCGCGGCGCCCAGGACGATGTGTGAGATCGCACACAGTCAATCCTCGGTCGCGCGCCAGGCCCAGAGCGCTAAGAGCGGTTGGATCGGCAGCCGCAGCCAGAGCAGGGGCTTCGGGATCCCCTCGGCGCCCTCCACCTCGTCGGTGTTGGTCGCCATCCAGACGTTCGCCGGGAAGACCGCGGCGAGGACGCCGAGGATCCACCAGCGCGCGAACGGGTTGCGCGTGCGCGGCGAGAACACGGCGAGGCCGCCGACGATCTCGGCGACGCCGCTCGCCTGCACGCACTCGCGGTGGTACGGGATGTACTTCGGCATGATCGCCTCGTAGCGGCGTGGCACCACGAAGTGCATGACGCCGGCGAAGATCCAGAAGCCGGCGAGCGCGATTTGGGATCGCCTCATCGCGCGGAGTCTTACAGGCCCTCGAGCAGGCCGAGCAGGGCGGGCTCGACCTCGCGGCGCGCGGCCGCCGCGTCGTCGGCGTTCGCGATCACCATTCCCGCCTCCCCCATCGCGCCCAGCAGCAGGTGGGCGAGCGGCTTCACCGGCCGGCGCCGCAGGGCGCCCGCCTCCATGCCGAGCTCGAGCGCGGCGGTGACGAGGCCGAGCCCGTAGCGCTCGTCGATCTCGCGCCACTCGGTCCAGCCCAGGACGGCCGGCGACTCGACCAGCGCGATGCGGGCGATCTCGGGCCGCTCGCAGGCGTCGAGGAAAGCGCGGGCGCCGATCGCGAGCACCTCGCGGGGGTCGGTGCCGGCCTCGGCCTCGGCGGCGACGCGCGCGCCGATCTCCTCAGCGAGCCCCGCCTCGATTCCCTCGTGGACCGCCCGGAACAGGTCGCGCTTGTCGGCGAAATGGTGGTAGAGGGCGCCGCGGGTGACCTCGGCGCGGCGGACGATCTCCTCGGTGCCGACGTCGGCGAAACCGCGCTCGGCGAAGAGGTCCTGCGCGGCGGCGATCAGCCGGGCCCGGGTCGACTCCGAGCGCTCGGCCTGCCGGCTCATGTGACCAGGCTCACATCGCGAACATACATACAGTGTGTATGTTACGGGCAGACAACGGACGGAGGGAGACGCGATGACCGACAACACCTACTGGCGCTCGCCCGACCTCGGCACGCCGCGCGACCTGGACCTGCCCGCCGGCAAGCTGCGCTGCTTCGAGGCCGGCGACCCCTCGGCCCCGACGATCGTCTTCGTCCACGGCCTGCTCGTGAACGCCAACCTCTGGCGGAAGGTCGTGCCGCGGCTCTCGGATCGCTTCCACTGCGTGAGCCTCGACATGCCCCTCGGCTCGCACGAGCTGGCGCTGCCGAAGGCGGACCTCTCCCCCACGGGCCTCGCCGACCTGATCACCGCCGCGCTCGAGGCGCTCGACGTCTCCGACGTCACCCTCGTCGGCAACGACACCGGCGGCGGCCTCTGCCAGATCGCGATCACGCGGAATCAGGAGCGGGTCGGCCGGCTCTTCCTCACCTCCTGCGACGCGTTCGAGAACTTCCCGCCGAAGTTCTTCGACTACCTGAAGTGGTCGGCGAAGGTCCCCGGCGCCTTCCGGTTCGGGTTCGCGCCGCTGCGGCTCGAGGCGCCGCGCCAGCTCCCGCTCGCCTTCGGCTGGCTCGTCCATCGCAAGATCGACCGGGAGGCGACCGACAGCTACGTGCTGCCGACGATCACCGCGCGGGGGCCGCGCGACGACGTCCGCCGCGTGCTCCCGCAGATCGAACCGAGCTACCTGCTCGACGCGGCCGCGAAGTTCGGCGAGTTCCGCAAGCCGGTCCTGATCGCCTGGTCGGAGGACGACAAGTTCTTCCCGCCCGCCCATGCCGACCGGCTCGCGGCCGCCTTCCCCGACGCGCGCGTCGAATGGATCGCCGACGCCCGCACGCTCTCCTCCGAGGATCAGCCCGAGCGGGTCGCGGCGCTCGTCGGCGAGTTCGCCGAGGCGCCCGCGGCGGTCTCGTGAGCGCGGAGCCGGCGGCGCCGCTCGACGGCGCGATGATCGGCCTGGCGATCGGCCGGCTCACCCTCGGCGCGATCTCCCGCCTCGCCCCCGCCGTCACCGCGCGGCTGATCGGCGCCGGACCGAGTCCCGGGCCGGAGTGGGACTACATGACGCGGATCTTCGGGATCCGAGCGATCGCGCTCGGCACCGGATACCTGACGAGCGCGGGCGAGGCTCGCCGGCACTGGCAGCGCCTCGCGCTCCTCTGCGACGCCTCCGACACCGTCGCCGGCGTCGGCCTCATCCGGCGCGGCGAGGTCTCCCGCGGCAGCGCGCTCTGGATGACCTTCATCACCGGCGCGTACTCCGCGATCGGCGCGGCGCGCGTCCTCGAGGACGGGCGCGGCCGATGACTCCCGCCGCCGACCTGGTCCGCGGCTGGCTCGAGCACTCGCCGTTCGCCGGGCACCTCGGGATCGAGCTCGTCTCGCTCGGTGAGGGCGAGGCGGAGCTCCGCCTGCCCTTCCGCGAGGAGCTGGCGACCATGGGCGACGTCGTCCACGGCGGGGCGATCAGCTCGCTCGTCGACACCGCGGCGGCCGCGGCGGCCGTCGCCGCCGCCGACGGCGAGGAGCTCTCCGGCGGCACGACCGTCGACCTCTCGGTGAGCCTCGTCGGCGCCGCCCGCGGCGCGGACGTCGCCGCCCGCGCCCGCGTGATCCGCGCGGGCCGCGCGATCACCTTCATCGAGGTGGACGTCGAAGCCGCCGACCGTAGGCCGGTCGCCAAGGGCCTCGTGACCTACCGGACGTTCACCGGCACCGACCTGTCCCTTTAGGGTCAGACCCCTCGGGGTCAGACCCCTCCTGGCCGCGCGGGGGGCGGGCCCCGGCCGTAGTGGCGGCGCAGGGCGTGGTAGGCGCGGCGGATCCGCTTCGCGAGGAAGACGACGAGGGCGATCCCGGTGGCGAGCAGGACCGCGGCGATCAGCGCCGCGAGCAGCGGGTACTCGACCGCGATGAAGACGACGACGCCGACGAGCCCGTCCTCGAGCAGGCTGGCGACGATGTTCGAGGCCGGCTCCGGCGACGTGTTGATCCCCAGCCGGAGCGCCGACTTGACGCCGGCGCTCGCGAGCGCCGTCGCTCCCGAGCCCCCGGCGGCGAAAGCCTGCTCGACGCCGTGGAGGTCGTCGGCGGATCCGTAGACCGTGCCGATCGCTCCCGCGACCGCGGTGCGGACCGGGAGGTTGATCGCATCCCAGACGCTGTCGAAGAACGGGACCTTGTCGGCGACGAACTCGATCGCGTACATCACGACCGCGACCGCGAGCACGAGGTTGCCCTGGAGCTCCTCGGGCACGTCGCCCCACCCGATCCGGCCGAGCACGTTGAGAAGCGCGACCGTCGCGTAGGCGTTGACGCCCGAAGACCACGAGGTCGAGAAGAGGGTCGGCGCGAGATCGCTCACGCGCCCGACCCTAGGAGATTCCCGCCGGCGCTAGTTCAGGCGCTCGACGAGCATCGCCTGCCCCTGGCCGCCGGCGACGCACATGGTCTCGAGCCCGATCGTCTTGTCGTCGGTCTCGAGCCCGTTCAGGAGCGTTCCCATGATCCGCGCGCCGGTCATCCCGAAGGGGTGGCCGAGCGCGATCGCGCCCCCGTGGGCGTTCATCTTCTCGAGCGGGATCTCGCACTTCTCCATGATCGGGATGACCTGGGCGGCGAAGGCCTCGTTCAGCTCGACCCGGTCGACGTCCTCGATCTTCATCCCGGCGCGCTCGAGCACGTTGTGGATCGCGCCGATCGGGGCGACGCCCATGATCTCCGGCTCGAGGGCGCTGGTCGCCGAGGTGATGATCCGCGCGCGCGGCTTCACGCCGAGCTCTTCGGCCTTGGTGTCCGACATGATCAGCGCGGCGGCGGCGCCGTCGTTCAGCGGACAGGAGTTGCCGGCGGTGACCCCGCCGCCGCCCTCGAACGCCTCGGGGAGCTCGGAGAGCTTCTCGTAGGTGGAGCTGGCGCGGGGGCCGTCGTCCTTCTCGACCTTGGTGCCGTCCGGCAGCTCGACGGGAACGATCTCGCGGTCGAAGAACCCGTCCCCCTGGGAGGCGACGGCGAGCTCCTGCGAGCGCTGCGCGTAGCGGTCCATGTCCTCGCGGCCGACGTTGAACTTCTTGGCGACGTTGACCGCGGTGTCGCCCATCTGGATGTAGGCGTCCGGGTTGCCGTTGCCGCCCTGGAGGTTCTCGTTCTGGTCGGCGACGCCGGCGGGCTCGGTGCGCTCGTTGAAGCGGCTTACCCACTCGATGCCGGAGGCGATGTAGACGTCGCCCTCGCCCGCCTTGACGGCGTTGCCGGCCTGGCGGATCGCCTCGAGGCTCGAGGCGCAGTAGCGCGAGACCGTGGCGCCGTTGACCGACATCGGCAGCTTCTCGGAGAGCAGCACCATGATCCGGGCGACGTTGAAGGCCTGCAGGCCCTGGGGCATGCCGCAGCCGGCGTAGACCTCCTCGACGGACTCGGGGTCCACGTCGGGGTTGCGCTCGAGGAGCTGGTCGATCACGTAGGCGCCCATCTCCTCCGGGCGAAGCTGGGCCAGCGAGCCCTTGAAGGCGCGGCCGATGGGGGTCCGGAGGGTGTCGACGATCACTGCTTCGGGCATTCAGGTCCTCATTTCCGTCGGGAGAGCGTGGCGAGAGATGCTAGGGGGGCGGTAGTTTCCATGCCGATGTCAGAGGACGCGTCGGTCGAGATCAGCGTCACCGACCTCGCCGCCCGGCGGGCGGCCGGCGACGTACAGATCGTCGACTGCCGCACCGACGACGAGTGGGACGAGGAGCGGATCTCCGGCTCCCGGCACATCGAGCTGAACGAGCTCGCCGCCGCCGCGGAGTCGATCGGCCGCGAGCAGGCCGTGGTGTTCGTCTGCTCGGGCGGCAGCCGCTCGGCGATGGCCGCGGAGGCTTTCCGGACCTCCGGCTTCGACGCGTACAGCCTCGCCGGCGGGCTGACCGCCTGGAGCGAGCAGGGCCAGGATCTCGAGCAGTAGAGTCCCGGCGCGATGGCTAGGTTCGGCCGAAGGAGGGGAAAGGCCGGCGGCGACGAGGCAGCCCCGCAGGGCGCCCAGCCGACCGGCGAGACCCAGCCCGCCGCGGGCGGCGCCCAGCCGACGACGGGCGGGGCGCAGCCGACCGCGGGCGGCGCCCAGCCGACCCAGCCCCCCGCGAAGCCGGCGACGGGGTCCCAGCCTGCGGTAGCGGGCCGGGAGCCGACGATCCAGGAGCGCCTCGAGGGACAGCGATCGTGGCTCGCCCAGCTCGACCGCCGGGTCGGCGTCCGCACCTACGCGGGCGCGGCCGCGGTCGTGATCGCCCTCGCGGCCGCCGCGGTGGCGCTCGTGCTCGTGCTCCAGCTCGACGAGGAGTCGGCGAAGTCCACCGACATCGAACAGCTCCGCGAGGAGATCGCGGGGGTCGAGGACTCCGCGACCCAGGCCGCCCAGGAGGACGTGCAGTCGGTGACCGAGCGCCTCACCGAGCTCGAGGCCGAGATCGCCGAGGCGACGTCGAGCCAGGACTCGACCGACCAGGAGATCTCGGTTATCGAGGACGACATCCAGGACCTCCGCGACCAGATCGCGGACCTGGATCAGGATTCGCCGTCCGGCTCGGGCGGCAGCGGCCCCTAACCCGGCAGCGCGGCGCGGACCGTCTCGGCGACCCACGCGGGATCGTCCCGGAGCTGCCGCCAGGTGAAGCGAACCGTGCGGTAGCCCGCCCGGAGGAGGAGCTGGTCGCGGCGGCGATCGCGCTCGAAGGCGCGGCGCGTGCCGTGCGTCTCCCAGCCGTCGGTCTCGGCGACGAGCCGGTGCTCGGGCCAGTGGAAGTCGGCCTGGACCCAGGCGCCCTCGAGGAGGAGCCAGTCGTTGGGCCTGGGAGGCGGCAGGCCCGCCTCGGCCGAGAGCGCGAGGAAGCGGCGCTCGAAGTCGTTCCTGGTCAGCGTCGATTGCGGGGCGAGGGACGAGAGCAGGGCACGCAGGGGGCGAAGGGCGTGGCGGCCCGGGTTGCGGCTCATGACGTTGTCGAGGGCTCGGAGGTCGAGGAGGCGCAGGGTCTCGGCGCGGTCGACGGCACGGGCCAGGGACTCCGGCGCGACCACCTCGGCGAGGTCGAGGAGGGTGCGGGCCGGGCTCGTGCAGGGGATGCCGTCGACCACGGTTGCGTCCCCCGGCGCGAGCGTGGTCGATCGGTGTAGCCGGATCCCTCGCCTCGGGCGGCGGCCGCTGCGGGGAACGGTGACGTCGACCCAGGGACTCTCGCTCGCGCGGATCCCCAGGTGGGCGGCGGCGGTGCGGTGCGAGAGCAGGGCCCCGTCGCCGCAGGCGAGCACCGCCGCCATCCAGCGCCCCTCGGCGGTGAGCGGCGCGTGGCCGACCGCGTAGACGCCGCGGTGGATGCCCACGAGCGCGCCCCGCCGCACGCGGGCGCGAACGCCGGCGGAGCTGAGGCCGAGCGCGAGCAGCTGCGCGATCGCGATCACGCCGTGCTGGCGCCCGGCGACCTCCCCGATCAGCGCGTCGAGGGGACGTTGGCCGAGTTGCGTTGCCAGGAGCATCGCTTTGCGGCCAACGTCGGGCATGGGGCCGATCGTGGGGGAGCGGGCCGCGCGGGTGACGCGCGGCGTGTGCCGAGAGGCCGGCGGCCGACGGGCGCGAGTCGCGCCTGCGCGGCCGGGCGCGAAGAGCTTGTGCGGCCGCGCACAAATCCAGGCGTGAAAGGCGTCTGCCGGATGGTCTACGGTCGCGATAACGACCCAGGGGTTTTCGCATGCATGAGCGGCGGACGGCCCCGGAATCGGAAGGAGGCACGCATGCCAGAGGGGTATTGCGTCAAGGAGCGTAAGAAGGTCGAGATCAAGGACCCCCAGCAGGTGACGATGAAGAACGGTCGTCCGGCGATCCAGGGCACGTGCCCGGACTGCGGGACGAAGATCTTCAAGATCGGGAAGCTCTCCTAAGGATTCGGTCCGCCGGCGCTGGGTCCGGCCGGCGGATCAGATCGCCACACGGCTCGCGGCCGTCGCCGGCACGAGCGGCGGGAACCGCCAGGCGGTCGTCCGCGGCTGTCGTGGGAAGCGCACGTAGCCGGTCGCGCCGGCGGCGAGCGGCCGCTCAGATCGCGGCGAGCCCGGCCTGGCGGCGGCCGTAGAGGTAGCCGACGAGCGCCTGGCAGACCTCGGGGTCGAACTGGGTGCCGGCGGAGGCGCCGAGCTCGGCGACCGCGTCGGAGTGCGACATCGCGGTGCGGTAGGGCCGGTCGGAGGTCATCGCGTGGTACGCGTCGCAGGCGAGAATGATCCTCGAGCCCAGGGGGATCTCGGCGCCGGCGAGCCCGTCGGGGTAGCCGCTTCCGTCCCAGCGCTCGTGCTCGTGGCGGACGATCTTCGCGACCTGGCCCATCCCGGGGATCGCGCGCAGGATGCGCTCGCCGATCGCCGGGTGCTCGCGCATCAGCTCCCACTCGCCCTCGTCGAGGGGGCCGGGCTTGTGCAGGACCTGGTCGGGAACGCCGACCTTGCCGATGTCGTGGAGGAGCGCCGCGGTACGGATCCGCTCGACCTCCGCCGGCGCCACCGCGAGCGCCTCGGCGACGCGCCCGGCGACGTCGACGACCGACTCGGAGTGGTCGCCGGTGTAGCGGTCGCGCTCCTGGAGCGCCGACACCAGGGCCGAGACGACGTCGGCCTTGCCGTCGGCCGTGCCCCCGGCCGCGACGACGCCGGGACACTCGGCGACCCTGCCACCGCCGGCGGCGCGCGCCGCATCGAGCCCGTCGCGCGCGGCGGCGAGCATGCCCTCCGGGGTGACCGCGGCGGTCAGGTCGGCGACGCCGACCGAGGCCGAGACGCCCCGGACCCGTCCGAGCTTCACGTCCTCGAGCTCCAGGAGCAAGCGCTCGACGGCGATGCAGGCGTCGGCCGCCGGGGTCTCCGCAAGCAGGATCGCGAACTCGTCGCCGCCGGTGCGGCAGGCGAGGTCGTGGGCGCGCGTGGCGCGGTCGATCGCGGCGCCGACCGCGGTCAGGAGCTCGTCACCGGCGGCGTAGCCCGCGTCGCTGTTGACCGCGCGAAAGCCGTCGACGTCGACGAGCGCGACCGAGAGCGGCCGGCGGTAGCGCTGCGCCCGGCGCACGTCGAGGTCGAGCTGCGCGCGGAAGGCTCGGAGGGTGAGCAGCGAGCCAGTCAGCGCGTCGCGCGAGCCGCGCTGGGCGAGCTCGGCCTCGAGCGCGGAGATCCGCCCTCGTGCCGTCGCCAACTCGGCTTCCAGGTCCCCCCTGGCTCGGATCACTCGCATCGATTCGATTATCGGTACGCGCACCGCCGAGCTTGAGCGCCCGCTTGCGTCCCGCGCCCGAACGACTCACCCGGGCGCGGATGGGGAGTAATCTCGCCCCGGGGCATCGATGGAAGCATCCCAGCGACCTCTAGAGCTGATTCTCGCGCGCAACCTGCTGACCGCTATCTCGACCCCTGCGTTCCTCGTCGACGACGATGCCCAGCTCCTCTTCTACAACGAGGCGGCCGGCGCCCTGCTCGGCGTCTCCTTCGAGGAAGCCGGCAGGATGTCGGCGGAGAAGTGGACCGCGCGCTTCGGCCCGTTCGAGCGAGACGGCCGGCCGGTTAGCGTCGAGGAGCTCGAGCTGACCAAGGCGCTGCGCGAAGGCCGGCCCGCCCACGCCACCTTCTGCATCCGCGGCGGCGACGGCGAGAAGCACCCGATCGAGGCGAGCGCGCTGCCGATCTCCGGCAACCTGGACGGGGACAACTCGGGCGCGATCGTCGTCTTCTGGCCCAACGGCGACAGCGGGAGCGGGCGATGAAGGTCAAGGTCTGGGGCGCCCGCGGCTCGGTCCCCGCCCCGGGGCCGCAGATGAACCGCTACGGCGGCAACACGTCCTGCGTCCAGGTGACCCTCTCGGACGGGCACGAGCTGATCCTCGACGCCGGCACCGGGATCCGGGCGCTCGGCGTCGACTTCACCGACTCGGATCAGATCAAGATCCTGCTCACCCACCTCCACCTCGACCACATCCAGGGGCTGATGTTCTTCGCCCCCTGCTTCCGCTCCGGCTCGCACATCACGATCTGGGGCCCGGCGTCGCCCGAGGCGGACCTCGAGTCCCGGATCGCGCGCTACATCTCGGCGCCGCTCTCGCCGGTCGAGGTCCGCGAGCTGCCCTGCGACGTCTCCTTCCTCGACACCCCGGCGAGCGAGTGGCAGCTCGGCGGCGCGACGATCCGCGCCGAGGCCGTCACTCACCGCGGCCCGACGCTCGGCTATCGGATCACCGACGGCGACGACGTCCTCTGCTACGTCCCGGACCACGAGCCCGCCCTCGGCGCGCCCCTCGAGGGCCTCGAGCCGGAGTGGATCTCCGGCTACGACCTCGCCCGCAACGCGAGCCTCCTGATCCACGACTGCCAGTACACGGACGGCGAGTACCCGGACCACATCGGCTGGGGTCACTCCCGCCTTCAGGACACGCTCACGTTTGCCCGCCGCGTCGAGGCCGAGCGGTTGATGCTCTTCCACCACGACCCCCTGCACACCGACGGCATGCTCGACGAGCTC
Organism: Solirubrobacterales bacterium; assembly: GCA_036375215.1. Classification (GTDB taxonomy): domain Bacteria; phylum Actinomycetota; class Thermoleophilia; order Solirubrobacterales; family 70-9; genus DASUSH01. Next base: position 10,263 of record DASUSH010000102.1, on the reverse strand, counting down.
CGCGATGACGCCGAGGCGCGCTGGGCCGCGGCCGGCGGCGCTCCCGGCGAGCTCGTCATGGGGGTCGAGGGCAGCGAGCTCACGATCGGCCGGGAGGTCGCGCCGACGCCTCCGCCCCCGGCGACGACCGCGGCGGGCGCCGGCGAAGCGACGATCTAGGGCCCGGGCCGCCTGCCCGCCGGCCGGGCCGCCTGCCTACCCCTGGGCCTAGGGCCTAGGGCCGCCGGAGGCGAACGCCTCGCGGCGGGCGGCGTCCGCGGCGGCGCGCGCCTGCGCGTCGGCGTCCTCGCGTAGCTTCTCGACGAGCGCCTCGCGGCGGGCGTCCGCGGCCTTGCGGGCCTCCGCGCCGGCAGCCTTCGCCTCCTGCTCGATCTCGCGGCGAAGGCGGGCCTCGACCTGCGACATCTGCTGCTCGGTCTCGGCGCGAAGCCGCTCCTCAGCCTGGCGCCGCAGGTTGGCCTCCTCCTCGGCCATGCGGAGCTCGAGGCTCGCGCGGGTGCGCGCGGCGGCCTCCTCCTGGGCGCGCTCGGCCGCCTCGGCCGCGTCGCGCTCGATGGACTCGATCTGCGCCTGGATCCGCGCCTCCTGCTCCTCGCGCACGCGACGCTCGGCGTCCCGGGCGGCGCGATCGACGAGCGCATCGAGGCGCTGCTTCGTGACCGCGAGCTCCTTCTCGAGCTCGGCGCGGCGGATCTTCTCCGCCTTCACGTCGCGCTCGGCCTCCGCGCGGGCGCGGGCGACCGTCTCGCGTGCCTCGGCGAGCACCTTCTTCGCGGCCTCGCGCCCCTCGGCCTCGGCCTTCTCCGCGGCCTCGCGCGCCTCCCGGCGCGCGCGCTCGCCGGCGGTCTCGGCCTCCTCGCCCGCCTCGGCCCGGGCCTGCTCGGAGAGGCGCTGGGCGCGTTCCTCCGCCTGCTGCTTCAGGCCCGCGGCGAGCCGGCGGAGCTTCTCCTCGGCCTGGGTGCGGAGCTTCTCGCGGGCCTCGAGGACGCGGCGCTTGGCCGCCTCCTCCGCCTTCGCGATCGCCTCGTCGCTGCGGCGCTCGGCGAGCTCGATCGATTCGTCGCGCTCGCGCTCGGCCGCCGCGACCGCCTCGTCGCGCTCGCGCCGCGCGGCGACGATCGCCTCATCGCGCGCCCGCTCGGCGGCGGCGGCCCGCTCGCCCGCCTGCGCCACGTCGGCCTCGGCGCGCTCGAGCCGCGCGGCGGCGGCGGTGCTCTCCGCCTCGGCCGCCTCGGCCCTGGCCTCGGCCTCGTCGGCGCGGCGGCGGGCCTCGGTGAGCTCGGCGCCGAGCCGGCGCATCTCGGCCGCCAGCTCGCTGACGCTCTCCGAGCGCGCTTCGGCGACCGCCGTGCCGACGTCGGCGGCGGCCTCCTGGGCCTTCGCCGCGGCACCGAGGCCGTTCTCCGCCGCCGGGGCGCTCACCGCGCGGAGCTGAGGCTCGGGCGCGCCCGCGCGGTCGCCCGGCTCATCCTCTCGGTCGGCTGTCGTGGGCATCGGAAACCCTGTCGCTCGCAATCCCGCGCCCGCCTCCCCGTCGGTAGCACGGCACGGGTACTCCAACCGGGCGAGACTAGCGCAGCACGCTGCGCCGGGGTCGCGCTCGAGACCCCGGTTTGGCCGCCGAATGCGGGAACTTCGGCGGCCGGCCTCAGTCGTCGACGGGGTCGGGGACCTCGAAGCCGCGCTCGCTCATCCCCGCCTCGATCCGCGCGATCACGGTCTCGACCACCTTCACCCGCGCGAACCGCTTCGACTCGGCCTCGATCAGGTCCCAGGCCGCGTGCGGCTGGTCGGTGCGCGCGACCATGTCCTCGACCGCCTCGGCGTACTTCTTGCGCCGCTTGCGGTTCCGCCAGTCCTCGTCGGTCAGCTTCCAGCTCTTCAGCTGGTTCTTCTCGCGAGCCTCGAAGCGGCGCAGCTGCTCCTCGGAGGAGATGTGCAACCAGAACTTGACCAGGATCATCCCTTCGTCGGCGAGGGAGCGCTCGAAGTTGTTGATCTCGTCGTAGGCGCGCATCCACTGCTCGCGCTCCGCTAAACCCTCGACTCGCTCGACCAGCACGCGTCCGTACCACGAGCGGTCGAAGACCGCCATCCCGCCCCACCCCGGCAGCTTCGGCCAGAAGCGCCAGAGGAAGTGATGGCGCTTCTCGTCCGAGGTGGGCGCGGAGAACTGCGAGACCCGGACGTGCCGCGGGTCCATCGGGGCGACGAGGCGCTTGATCGCCCCGCCCTTCCCGGAGGCGTCCCAGCCCTCGAACAGGACGCATACCGGCGGGCCTACATCCTTCCGCCCGATCTGACCGCCGAGCGTCAGCCGCAGCTGCTGCAGCCGCCTCCAGGCGACCTCGAGGCCGGCGGCCTCCTCCTTCGTCGAGAGCTTCTGCGAGAGATCGAGCTCGTCGAGCCTGCCCATCGGCGGGATCCTTTCAGGCTCGGCGCCGGGCCGGGCTCACTCCGGTCCGGCCGACGGCAGGTCGCGCGTCGGCGGCGGCGGCTCCTCGTTGGTGATCACCACGGCGAGCGGCAAGAGCAGCGTGGCGAGGAAGATCATCGCGATCCCGAGCCCGACCACGAAGCGCGATTTCATCCCGTGGCCCCAGGCGCCGACCACGAAGCCGATCAGCATCAGCACGAAGTAGGGGGTCCCGGACTCGGGCAGGAATGAGACGAACGCGTGCGACAACACCGCCTCATTATCATCGGCGGGGTGCCGGAGCCGCCCACCAACGAGTCGGCGCCCGCCTCGGTCGCCGAGGTGAAGGACGCGCTCGCCGAGGTCGGATACCTCGCCGACGAGCCCGCGGCGCTCGTCTCCTACCTCGCCCAGCGGCTCGGCAAGCCCATCCTCGTCGAGGGCCCCGCGGGCGTCGGCAAGACCGAGCTCGCCAAGGCGCTCTCGCGGGCCACCGGCCGCGAGCTGATCCGCCTGCAGTGCTACGAGGGCCTCGACGAGAACAAGGCCCTCTACGAGTGGAACTACCGCAAGCAGCTCCTGCGGATCCAGGCCGAGGCCGGCGGCGACGAGGGCGCGAGCTGGTCGGAGGCGCGCAGCGGCATCTTCGGCGAGGAGTTCCTGCTGACGCGGCCCCTGCTCGCCGCGATCGACTCCGAGAACCCGGTCGTGCTGCTGATCGACGAGATCGACAAGACCGACCAGGAATTCGAGGCGATGCTGCTCGAGGTCCTCTCCGACTTCCAGATCTCGATCCCCGAGCTCGGCGTGATCGAGGCCCGCACCCGCCCCATCGTCGTGCTCACCTCCAACAACTCGCGCGAGCTGACCGAGGCGCTGAAGCGCCGCTGCCTCTACCTCTGGCTCGACTACCCGTCGGTCGAGCGCGAGATGGAGATCGTCCGGCTGCACGCCCCCGACGTCGACGAGAAGCTCGCGCGGCGGATCGTCGAGGTGATCCACCTCGTGCGCGACGCCGACCTGAAGAAGCCGCCCTCGATCGCGGAGTCGATCGACTGGGCGCGGGCGCTGCTGTTGCTCGGCGCGGAGGACATCGACGCCGAGCTCTTCGAGCAGACGATGTCGATCATCGTCAAGCACCGCACCGACCTCGATCTCGTCGCCGAGCGGGTCGGGGTGAAGCTCGGCGGCGGCGGGAAGGCGGCCGACGTTGGCGCAGCCGGAGCCCAGTAACAGCGGCCCGCCCGCCCTGCCCCCCGGCCTCGCCCCCCGGCTCGTCTCCTTCAGCGAGGAGCTTCGCTCCGAGGGCGTCGCGATCGGCACCTCGGAGATCCTCGACGCATTCGAGGCGCTCGGCGAGGTGCCGTGGGCCGAGCCCGCCGACTTCCGCGAGGCGCTCGGCGCGACCCTGGCGAAGTCGCAGGAGGACCGCCGCATCTTCGACCTGATCTTCGACCGGTGGTTCTTCCGCGCCGCCGAGGAGGAGGCGCTCCGCCGCGGGATCAAAGAGGCCGAGGAGCGCTTCGGCGGCGACTCCGACCGGTTCGACCTCGACGGCCTCCGCGACGCGGTCCGCGATGCGATCGCCGAAGGCGCCGAGGGCGAGATGCGGGACCTCGCCCGGCTTGCGATCGCCGCGTTCGGCCGCCGCGGCGACGGGTCGGGCGTGGTCGGGGTCGACGTGCAGCGGATCCGGCGCACGCTCGGCCTGCAGACGCGCACGCCGGACGACGAGGACGGCCCCACCCTCGACCGCGAGAGCGTGCGCCAGTTCGAGGGGCTCCTGCGCCGCGAGCTCGAGCGCGCGCTGATCGAGCGCAACGAGCGGATGCCGCCCTCGCGCCCGCTCGCAGAGCTCGACCGGGCGCTGCCGACGAGCCCCTCCCAGGACCTCGCCGCTGTGCACCGCGCGGTCGCCCAGCTCAAGCGGCGGCTGGCGACGCTCGGGCACGAGCAGCGCGGCCGGCGCCGCGGCGCCGCCGTCGACGTCCGCAAGACGATGCGCGCCTCGCTCGAGACCGGCGGCGTGCCGCTGCGGCTCAAGTACCGGCCGAAGCGGCCGCGCCGTCCGGAGATCTACGTGCTCTGCGACGTCTCGACCTCGGTCACGTCGGCGAGCGTCTTCTTCCTCTCCGTCCTGCACGCCCTGCACGACTCGTTCCGCAAGCTCCGCAGCTTCGTCTTCATCGAGCGCATCTCCGAGGTCACAGAGGTCTTCGAACGCGAGCGCGACTTCCGCAAGATCTCCGAGCGGATCAGCCGCGAGGGCGGCGTCGCCGACGTCTCCGGCTACACGGACTACGGCCGGGTCTGGCTCGAGTTCCTCGAGGAGATCGCCGAGGACCTCGGCCCGCGCTCGACCGTGATCGTGCTCGGGGATGCCCGCACGAACGGGCGCGAGCCGCACGCCGAGGTCTTCGCCCGGATCGCGGAGCGCGCCGGCCGCACCTTCTGGCTCAACCCCGAGCCGCGCCTCTACTGGAACTACGGGGACTCGGTGATGGCCGCCTACGAGCGCCACACCACGCGCTCGTTCGAGTGCTGGACGACGAAGCACCTCGAGGGGTTCGTGAACGTGATCGCCGGCGGCACCGCGCCGGCCGAGACGGGCTGACCGCGTTTCCGCGCCCGCGGGAACCGGCGCATCGCGCCGCGCCAGCCGCGAGGATGCGGGGCGATGGTCAGGGGCAGAGCACGCGGGGCGCTCGGGCTCGCGGTCGTCGCGATCGCGCTCCCGGCCACGCTCGCAGGCGCCGGCACGCCCGCGGGAGGCGAGGACGCCGCCTGCGAGCCGAAGCTGACGACGCTCACGAAGACCCAGACCGCGATCCTCGACGGCAAGGCCGTCCGCGTCGTCGTCGACCAGGGCGAGTGCGATCCGGGCGCGCCGGTGCGCCTCGCCGCCGAGCTCCGCCGCCAGGGCAAGCACCCGCGCGTCGCCCGGCCGGCGCGCACCGAGCTCGGCGGCGCCGTGACCGCGGCGCTGAAGCTGAACCGGAAGGGGCGCCGGCGGGTGAAGAGCTGCGAGCGCCAGCGGCTCGTCGTCGAGCTCTCCGGCTCCGGGCTCGAGGCGAAGGATCGCTCCAAGCTCCGGCGCGACTCGCGCGCCTGCCGCGGCGGCTCCGCCGGAAGCGGTGGCGGTGGTGGTGGTGGCGGCGGGGGCGGCAACCGCCCGGCCGAGCCCGCCGGCATCTCCACGGCGAACTCCGGCCGCTGCGACTTCCTCGACGAATCCCAGTGCCTCCTCCCCTTCCCGAACGATCACTTCACCGCCGCGGCGGCCGACCCGGACGCCGACCGGGCGGCGGGCTACACCGGGCGGCGGGTGAGTCTCGACGTGCGCTCGATGCCGCGCAACCGCGCCGGCGTGCCGATCAACCCCGGCGACTACAACCGCAACGATGGCTTCAGCCCGGGCAACATGATCATCACCAAGGTGCCGGGCCTCGCCAGCCGGCGGGCCTTCGAGCGCACCGGCGCGGTCCCGATCACCGACATCGGCCGGTACGACGACCCGGACCAGCCTGTCGTCGTGATCGACGCCGCGACCGGCGAGCGCCACCCGATCTGGTCGGAGATCGACTCCAATCCGATCGAGGCGCCCGACGACGAGCAGACCAACCCGAACGACGGCAAGCCCGAGCCGGAGGCCGTCAACCTGCTGATCCGCCCCGCGGTCAACTTCGAAGAGGGCCACCGCTACATCGTCGCGCTGCGCGACATGCGCGACGCGGACGGCAAGGTGATCCCGGCGCGTCGCGGGTTCGAGCTCTATCGCGACGACATCCGCACCACGAACGACGCGGTGGAGAGCCGCCGCGGCCACTTCGAGCAGATCTTCCGCAAGCTCGGCGAGGCCGGGATCGGGCGCCGCAACCTCTTCCTCGCCTGGGACTTCACGGTGGCGGGCGAGCGCAACCTCTCCGAGCGGGCGATCTCGATCCGCGACGCCGCCTTCGCCGAGCTCGGGGACGAGAACCTCTCCGACATGCAGGTGCAGGGCGACTCGCCGGCGTTCTCGGTGAGCGCGGTGACCGACTTCAGCGCCGCCGAGAACGGCCGCATCGCCCGCCGCGTCGAGGGCACGTTGACCGTGCCGTGCTACACGAACCTGCCGACCTGCCCGACCGGCTCGCAGTTCCTGTTCGCGCCCGGCTCGAACGTGCCCCAGCCGATCCCGGGCAACACGATGGAGGCGAACTTCATCTGCAACATCCCGCGCTCGGCGGTCGACGCCCCGCCGTCGCCCGCGAAGCCGGTGCTCTACGGCCACGGCCTGCTCGGCTCCGCCTCCGAGGTGAACAGCGGCCCGCAGGCGGCGATGGCGGCCGAGCACGGCTACGTCTACTGCGCCACCGATTGGGCCGGGTTCTCGACCGGCGACATCGCGACCGTCGCCGCCTCCCTCCAGGACCTCTCCAACTTCCCGAAGATGGTCGACCGGATGCAGCAGGGGTTCGTGAACTTCATGTACCTGGGCAGGGCGCTGATCCATCCGCAGGGCCTCGGCGCCGACGCCGCCTTCCAGGCCGGCGGCCAGAGCGTGATCGACCGCGACCGCCTCTACTACGACGGCAACAGCCAGGGCGGGATCATGGGCGGGGCGCTGACCGCGCTCTCCCCCGACCTCGACCGCGCCGTGCTCGGCGTGCCGGGCATGAACTATTCGTCGCTGCTGCGGCGAAGCGTCGACTTCGACCTCTACGCGAAGGGCGAGCTCGCCGGGGTCGCCTGCGACGAGCTGCCCGGCCCGGGCGATGCCGGCCCGCTGGCGCCGGTCATCGAGCCGCTCGGACCCGCCTACGACGCCTTCGTCGAAATCTGCCGCCAGGCGCCGACGCCGGTCGGCCTCTACGACAACTACCCGAACCAGGCCGAGCGGCCGCTGATCCTCTCGCTGATCCAGATGGCCTGGGACCGCGGCGAGGCGAACGGCTACGCGCACCACATGACCCGCGACCCCCTCGCGGACACGCCACCCCACGAGGTCCTCCTCCACCCCGCGTTCGGCGACCACCAGGTCGCCACCCTGACCGCCGAGGTCGAGGCGCGGACGATCGGCGCGGTGGCCAACGCCAACCCGCTCGACCCGGGCCGCATCCCGGGCACCGACCCGCTCTGGGGGATCCCGCGCGTCGACCTGTCCACCCCGCACGCCGGCTCCGCGATCGTCTACTGGGACTCCGGCTCGCCGGCGCCGCCGACGGGGAACCTGCCCCCGCGCGAGGGCCAGGACCCGCACAGCCACCCCCGCAACGACGTGAAGGCGCGCCGGCAGAAGGCCGCCTTCCTGCGGCCCGGCGGCACCGTCACCGAGGTCTGCGGCGGTGGCCCCTGCTACGCCAACGGCTACGCCGGCGCCCCCTGAGCCCAAGTCGCGAGTAGGCGCGCGCCCGCCCGGGTAGGTTCCCCCCATGACAACGTCCGGGGCCAAGATCCTGCTGGGACCGATGGTTCGCTACGTCGGCGAGGACGAGGCGACGGTCTGGGTCGAGACCGACGCGGCCTGCGAGGTGAGCGTGCTGGGCGCATCGGCGAAGACGTTCGAGGTCGCCGGCCACCACTACGCGATCGTCTGCATCGCCGGCCTCGAGCCCGGCTCCCACAACGAGTACGAGGTCGCGCTGGACGGGGAGCGCGCCTGGCCCGAGCCCGGCGCGGAGTTCCCGCCCAGCATGATCTCGACGCTCGAGCCGGGTGGCAAGTCCGACCTCGTCTTCGCGAGCTGCCGGGTCGCCCTCCCCCACGAGGATCCCTACAACCTGCGCAAGGACCAGGACGAGCGCGGGCGCGAGATCGACTCGATCTACGTGCTGGCCCTGCAGATGCTGGAGGACGACCGCTCCGACTTCCCGGAGGCGATCCTGATGCTCGGCGACCAGGTCTACGCCGACGAGGTCTCGCCGAAGGTGAGGGAGTTCATCGAGGAGCGCCGCGGTGGGTCCGAGGACGACGAGGACGCGGCCCCGCTCGACGAGGTCGCCGATTTCGAGGAGTACACGCGGCTCTACTGGGAGGCCTGGTCGGAGCCGGTGATCCGCTGGCTGCTCTCGACGGTCTCGACGTCGATGATCTTCGACGACCACGACGTCCACGACGACTGGAACATCTCGCGTTCGTGGGTCTCCGACATGCGGGCGAATCCCTGGTGGCACGACCGGATCACGGGGGCCTTCATGAGCTACTGGATCTACCAGCACCTCGGCAACCTCTCGCCCTCCGACCTGGCCGAGGACCAGATCTTCAAGTACGTCACCGAGGCCCCCGACGGCGAGGTCTCGACGCGGCTGCTCCGCGAGTTCGCGGTCCGGGCCGACCGGGAGGAGGCGGGCACGCGCTGGAGCTTCTGCCGCGACATCGGCGGCACCCGGGTGATCATGATGGACTCGCGCGGGGGCCGGTGCCTGACCCCGGACCGGCGCTCGATCTTCGACGACGACGAGTGGGACTGGATCACGGAGCACGCCACCGGCGACTTCGACCACCTCGTGATCGGCACGTCGCTGCCGTTCCTGCTCGGTCAGGGCATGCACTTCTTCGAGGCCTGGAACGAGGCCGTCTGCGACGGGGCGTGGGGCGGCCTCGCCGCGCGCGCGGGCGAGTGGGTGCGGCGCGAGCTCGACCTGGAGCACTGGGCCGCGTTCGACCGGTCGTTCAAGCGCCTGGTGAAGCTGCTCGAGGAGGTCGGCTCCGGCAAGCGCGGACGGCCGCCGGCGTCGATCGTCGTGATCTCGGGTGACGTCCACCACGCCTACCTCGCCGAGGTCGCGTTCCGGCGCGAGGCGGGCGTCGAGAGCGGCGTCTACCAGGCGACCTGCTCGCCGATGCGAAACCCGCTCGACGAGAGCGAGAAGCGGATGATCCGGATCGGCGTCTCCCGCTTCGGCCACGCGCTCGCGCGCGCGCTCGCGCGCTCCGCGGGCGTCGAGGACCCCGACATCCGCTGGCGCTTCAGCGAGGGCCCGCTCTTCAACAACCAGGTCGCGACGCTCAAGATCGACGGCCGGGAGTCGTGCCTGCGGCTCGACAAGACGGTGCCGCCCGAGGAGGGCGAGTTCCACCTCGAGCGCGTCTTCGACCACGCCCTGACGCCCGGCTGGCAGGAAGACGAGCGCTCGCGCGACACCGGAGGCGACGCGGACGAGCGTGCCGCCGCGCAGGCCGCCGCCTCGTGAGCACCGCCGCCCTGCTCGACGTCGACGGCACGCTCGTCGACACCAACTATCACCACGCGATCGCCTGGTACCGGGCGCTCCGCCAGCACGACGCGATCGTGCCGATCTGGCGCGTGCACCGGCATATCGGCATGGGCGGCGACCAGCTCGTCGCCGCCGTCGCCGGCGACGGGGTGGAGGAGGAGCACGGCGACGAGATCCGCGACGCCGAGAAGGCGCTCTACATGGCGATGATCGAGGAGGTCGAGCCGCTCGAGGGAGCGCGGGAGCTGATCGCCGACCTCGGCGAGCGCGCCGACACGGTGATGCTGGCGAGCTCCGCGAAGGCCGACGAGGTCGAGCACTACGTCGACCTGCTCGACGCCCGCGAGCTCGCCGGCGGCTGGACGACCTCCGCCGACGTCGAGTCGACGAAGCCCGCGCCCGACCTGGTCGAGGCGGCGATCGAGAAGGCGGGCGCCGACGAGGCGATCCTGATCGGCGATACCCCGTGGGACGTGGAGGCGGCCGAGCGGGCCGGCGTCAAGACCGTCGCCGTCCTCACGGGCGGTTTCTCCGGCGAAGAGCTCCGCGAGGCCGGGGCGATCGCCGTCTTCGAGTCGATCCCGGAGCTGCGCGAGGCGCTCGACGACCTGCCGGTCGTCGGAGACTGATCCAACTCGGCCGGGGCCG
>DASUSH010000101.1:0-25362 GCA_036375215.1 Solirubrobacterales bacterium | reverse complement strand
GGAGCCGGCGGCGCTGCCACCCGGTACCACGTTCGTGACGGCGCGGGTCGTGAGCTGGATGCGGAAGAGCACGGGGAGCCGCACCGAGCGCGGCGGCAGCGCGGCCCGCGTCAACATCGCGTACGCGACCAGCGACGCGAGCTCGAGCACCAGACCGAGGCCGAGCAGTGCCGGCTCGACCGACGACAGCCGGTCGAGGGCGTCGCGCGCGTTCGTGATCGCCGGGATGCCGAAGTAGATGAAGACGGCGAGGAAGACGATCGTCTTCAGCGTCCCGCGCAGGGTCCGCTGGGCGACCGTCCTCCGCGACCTGCGACGCTCGTCGGAGGGCGGGGACTCCTTCAGCGAAGCGCTTCGGACCACGCCCGCAGCTCTCGCGGGATGTCGGGGCCCGCAGGGGTGTAGAGGATCTCGGTCGCGCCGGCCTCGATCGCCGCCTCGGCGATCGCGAACGAGACCCGGCCCATGCCGCCCTCGACATAGCCCCAGACCGAGCCGAGACCGAGCAGGTCGCCCTGGTGGTGCATCAGCTTGATCGCCGCGGTGCCCGGGTCGCGCGGGCCCGCGTAGGCGCCGATCACGCCCTGGCCGAAGAGCGCGTGGTGGAGGCGCTCGTCGTCGACGTAGCGCGCGAGGGTGTCCGCGATCGACTCCTCGAAGACGATCGAGATCAGCTCCGCGTCGCCCTCGAGGCGCTCCTCGATCTCGGCGCGGCCGGGCGACGGCCCATTCCAGGCGTCGCCCGCAGCGCCATGGCGGAGCAGCGTGCGGATCCGGTCGAAGGCGCCCTCGTAGGCGAAGAGGCCGCGGATGTCGGCCTCCGAGAAGCCGTTCTCGCGCATGTGCGCGGCGGTCCGGTCCTCGTCGAGGAACTCGGCGAACGAGCTGCCGTCCGGGAGCGGGCACCACAGGTTCGGGTCGGCCGGCGTCACGCGGTAGCCGTGGCGCGCGAGGTCGAGCTCGTCGATCACCACCTGGTCGAGGAGGCCGACGACGTAGGCGCACGGGCTGATCACGTAGCGCTCGTCGGCGAACGGGCGCTCCAGCGTGCAGGCGCCGCCGAGCCGGTCGCGGCGCTCGAGGACGAGCACCGACTGCCCGGCGCGGGCGAGGTAGGCGGCGGCGGTGAGCCCGTTGTGCCCGCCGCCGACGACGATCGCGTCCCACTCGCGCCGGGCGAGCTCGCGCATTGGGGCCGGCAGCCCGACCTTCCCCATCGCCGCGGCGACGTCCGCCGCGCTCACGTCACCGGCGGCCCCCGGCTGCCGAAGGGAAGTCCCCAGTGGGGGTGGCGGCCGAGCGGGCGGTGCGCCGGGGCGGCCGGCGGCGGCGTCGGCACCGCCGGCAGCTCGTCGTCGACGGGATCCTGCCGCCGCATCAAGAGCACCGTCAGCACCAGCCCGAGGAGCACGAGGCCGGCCGAGATCTTGAGGGCCGTCCCGAGCGCCGAGACGAACGCCTCGCGGATCGCGGTCTCGGCCTGCGGCTTCTCGCTGCGGCCCACGATCCCGTCGAGGGTCTTCGTCGCGTCGTCGGCGCCGGCGAGGACACCGTCGAGGTCCTCGGCCTGGGACTCCGTGATCGTCACCCCGGTGTCGGAGCCGATCTGCTCCCGGGTGCGGTCGATGTTGAGGTCGTTGAAGAGCGCGCCGGTGACGGCGACGCCGAGGGTGGCGCCGAGGCCGGAGAGGGTGACGAGCATCCCCGAGGCGAGCCCGGCGTGGTTGCGGGAGACCGCGTTCATCGCCGCCAGGTTCATCGGCGTCAGCGAGAACCCGACGCCGAAGCCCATCATCGAGGTCGGGATGATCAGGTCGCTGAAGGTGGTGTTCAGGTCGAGCGTGGAGATCCAGAACACGCCGACCGCCATCGAGGCGAGGCCGATCACGATCGGGGGGCGCGGGCCGACCTTCGCGGCGACCCGGCCGCCGAGCGGCGAGCCGAGCACCATCAGGCCGGTCAGCGGCAGCAGCAGGACGCCGGCCTCGACCGGGTCGTAGCCGAGGATCTCCTGGAAGTAGAGCGGCAGGAAGAAGAGGAGCGCGCCGAAGGAGAAGTCGAGGCAGAAGATCACGATCGTCGCCCCGGCGAAGTTGCGGCGGCCGAAAAACTCGAAGTCGATGATCGGGTGGCTCGAGCGGTGCTCGAAGAGGGCGAACGCCGCGAACAGGAGGACCGCGCCGGCGAGCAGCGCGATGATCGCGGTCGATCCCCAGCCCCAGGTCGCGCCCTGGATCAGCGCCAGGGTCAGGGCGGTCAGCGCGGTCGCGAGCAGGGCCACGCCCGGGACGTCGACCTCGCGGACGGCCTTGGGGTCGCTCGACTCGGGCGCGCCGCGGATCGCGAGCACGCCGACGATCGCGACGATCGCCGCGCTCAGCACGAAGATCCAGCGCCAGTCGAGCTCGCCGGTGAGGACGCCGCCGATGACGACGCCGACGCCGGAGACGAGCTCGGTCGCGGCCCCCCAGAGGCCGATCGCCGTGCCGCGCCGGGCGCCGGTGAAGACGTTGGTCAGGATCGACATCGAGGACGGCATCAGGAAGCCGCCGCCGACCCCGGAGAGCGCGATCCCGCCGATCAGGACCTCGGCCGTGGGCGCGGCGGCGGCGATCACCGAGCCGATCGCGAACAGGGCCGCGCCGATCAGGAACATCCGCTTGCGGCCGAAGATGTCGGCGATCCGGCCGGCGGCGATCAAGAGCGCCGTCATCGGGATGTAGAAGGCGGTGACGGTCCACTGCAGCTCCGCGATCGAGGCGTTGAACTCCGCGTGGATCGTCGGCAGGGCGACGATGATCGCCGCCGTCGGCAGCTGCACGATCCCGGCCGCCCCGACGACCGCGACGAGCGTCTGCGACCGGCTCAGCTTCCGGTTGTCGGCGCCGGCGCTCTCCATCCGCCGCCATGCTTTCATGGAAGTAGGCGAATCCGATGGCAAACGCGGCCGCAACCCACCCCCTCCCGGCTCGTGCTCCTGCCGACCTGCCGGGCTCCCGCCTGCCCGGCATCGTCCAGGGCTTCCGCTACGCCCGCGACCCGCTCGGGTTCTACGCGGACCTGCAGCGGCGCTACGGAAACGTCTTCCAGGTCTCCTTCCCCTACTTCAAGCGAATCGTCTACGTCGCGGACCCCGAGATCGTCAAGCGGGTGTTCACCGCCGATCCGGAGCAGTTCCGCGCCGGCGAGGCGAACGCGACCGTGCTCGAGCCGGCGGTCGGGCCCAGCTCGGTGCTGACCCTCGACGGCGCCGAGCACCTGCGCCAGCGCAAGGTGCTCCTGCCGCCTTTCCACGGCGAGCGGGTGAAGCGCTACGGCGAGACGATCCGCGACGCGACCGAGCGCGACATCGCCACGTGGCCGGCCGGCCGGCCGTTCTCGATGCGGCCGCACACGCAGGCGATCACGCTCGCGGTGATCCTGCGGGCCGTCTTCGGCATCCACGGCGGTGAGCGATCGCGCCGCGCCGCGAGGCTCGTCTCCGACTTCGCCCACCGCGCCGACCTGGTCACCCAGATCCCGGCGCTGCGGCGCGACCTCGGCCGGTGGAGCCCATGGGCGCGCTTCGTGCGCGCCCGCGCCGACCTCGACGCGTTGATCTACGAGGAGATCGCCGACCGCCGCGCCGCCGGCGATGCGGGCGAACGCGACGACGTGCTCTCGCTCCTGCTCGCGGCGGAGCACGACGACGGCGAGCCGATGTCGGACCGCGAGCTCCGCGACGAGCTTGTCACCGTGATCGGCGCCGGCCACGAGACGACCGCGACCGCGCTCGCGTGGGCGTTCGAGCGCCTGCTGCGCACGCCCCGCGTGCTGAGGAGGCTGCGCGAGTCGGTCGCCGCCGGCGAGGACGAGTACCTCGACGCGACCGTGAAGGAGACGCTGCGCGCGCGGCCGGTGATCGTCGACGTCGCCCGCAAGCTCGCGGCGCCGGCGGAGGTCGGCGGCTACGAGCTGCCCGCCGGGACCTTCGTCCTGCCCGCGATCGCGGCGATGCACTACCGCGAGGACCTGTTCCCGGAGCCGCACGAGTTCCGCCCGGAACGGTTCATCGACGGCAAGGCCGACACCTACGCCTGGATCCCATTCGGCGGCGGCGTCCGCCGCTGCGTGGGCGCCGCCTTCGCCCAGTACGAGATGCGGGTGATCCTGCGGACGATCCTCGAGCGTGCCGAGCTGCGCGCGCCCGACCCGGAGCCCGAGCGGGTCCGGTTGCGCAACATCACCCTCGCGCCGGGCCGGGGCACGCGGGTGGAGCTGGTCGCGCGCCGCTAGGTCGCGATCTCCCGCGACAAGCGTCCTGCCTCGCGCCGGCGTGGCGAGGCCTCGTCAGGACGCTTCGCCCGGACGCGCCGCGCGATCGCGCGGATCGCGGCCACGAGGCCCGCGATCGCGATCGCCGGGAGAGCGAGGAGCGCGAACGGGAGGACGAACGGGAGCGTGATCAGGATGCCCGGAATCAGGAGCGGGAACAGGACCATCGTGATGATCCCGATCCCCGTGAGGGCACCGGCGACGTTGCCGGCTGTCGACGCTCGGCCGCTCACGCCGCCGCCCCCTCCGCGATCGCCCGCGCCTCGGCGGGCTCCTCGGCCTCGGCGGGCGCGCGCTCGATCTCGTCCTCGCGCACGAGCCAGAGCACGAGGGCCGCGGCGGCGAGGGCGATCACCGCGCCGATCGCGATCACCTCGTTGAGCCCGGCCAGGAAGCCCTGCCCGACCGCGTCGGCGATCGCGTCCCGCGACCCCGCCGGCGCCGACGCGAGCGCCTGATCGAGGTTGCCCGAGGAGGCCGCCTCGACCAGCTCGCGCGGGCGCTCGCCGGCCGCCGCCGGCGTCCCGGCGGCGAGCTCCGAGACCTTCTCGGCGCCGCGGCCGACGAAGATCGCGCCGAGGGCGGCGATCCCGACCGCGACGCCGACCTGGCGGAAGGTGTCGTTGATCCCGGCGGCCATCCCGCTCTGCTCCCTGGGGACGACGCTGACGGCGACGTCGGCGATCACCGGGTTGAGCAGGCCGACGCCGCCGCCGGCGACGAGGAAGCCGGCGAGGAGGGTCGTCCACTCGTCGCCGGGCTCGATCCCGGACATCAGGAGCAGGCCGACACCGGCGGTCGCCAGCCCGGCGCTCATCATCACGCGCGCCGGGACCCGCGAGAGCAGCGCGCCGGCGATCGGGGCCGCGATGAAGCTCGCGAGCGTGATCGGCAGGTAGCGGACCCCGGCCTCGAGCGGCGAGTAGCCGAGGTAGCTCTGCAGGTACAGGGTCAGGTAGAGGAACAGCGCGAACATCGAGCCCGAGACCCCGAGCGCGGCCAGCTGGACGCCGGTGAAGGCGCGGCGCCGGAACAGCCCGAGCGGCAGCATCGGCTCGGAGACGCGGCGCTCGATCGCGAAGAAGGCGGCGAGCAGCACCGCCGCGCCGGCGAAGAGCGAGACGATCAGGGGGCTTCCCCAGCCCTCGTCGTTGCCGCGCACGGTGGCGAGGACGAGCAGGAAGAGGGCGGCGCTGAACGTGGCGACGCCGGCCCAGTCGACCCTCGTCGCGTTCGGGTCGCGGCTCTCGCGCAGCTTGAGGTAGGTGACGGCGAGTGCCGCGACCCCCACCGGGACGTTCAGCAGGAAGATCGACTCCCAGCCGAGGCCGTCGGTAAGCGCGCCGCCGACGAGCGGCCCGACCGCCACCGCGACGCCGATCGAGGCGCCGTAGATCCCCATCGCCATCCCGCGCTCGCGCCCGGCGGTGAACTCCTGGGCGATCAGCGCGAGCGAGACCGCGAACATGACCGCGCCGCCGATGCCCTGGAGCGCGCGAGCGACGTTCAGGAAGGTCGGGTCGGGCGCCAGCGCGCAGAGCAGCGAGGCGATCGAGAAGATCCCCAGCCCGGCCGCGAACACGCGCCGGCGGCCGAGCCGGTCGGCGAGCGAGCCCGCGGTCAACACGAGCGCGGCGAGGGTGAGCGCGTACGCGTCGATCACCCACTGCAGGTCGGTGAAGCTCGCCCCGAGGTCCGCGCGGATCGAGGGCAGGGCGACGTTGACGACGGTGATGTCGAGGAGGAGCATGAACGTCGCCACCGAGACGGCGAGCAGGGTCCACCACTTGCGTTTCATGGAGTCGGCCTCCTTGTCACATGGGCTGCGTTTGGCACGTCACCCCATTGACGGAACGCAACGAGAGGATGTGACAGTGAACGAGCGCGAATACCTCGCGGAGGAGTTCGAGGCCCACCGCGGCCACCTGCGGGCGGTCGCCTACCGCATGCTCGGCTCGGTGAGCGAGGCCGACGACGCCGTCCAGGAGTCCTGGCTGCGCCTCAGCCGCAGCGACGAGCGAACGATCGAGAACCTGGGCGGCTGGCTGACCACGGTCGTCGCCCGCGTCTGCCTCGACATGCTGCGCTCGCGCCGGTCGCGCGGCGAGGAGCCGCTCGGCCCGCACGTGCCCGAGCCGGTGATCACCGCCGAGGCGGGCACCGACCCCGAGCGCGAGGCGCTCGTCGCCGACTCGGTCGGCCTCGCGCTGCTCGTCGTGCTCGAGACCCTCTCCCCCGCGGAGCGGCTGGCGTTCGTCCTCCACGACATGTTCGGGGTCCCGTTCGACTCGATCGCCCCGATCGTCGACCGCTCCCCGGCCGCCGCCCGCCAGCTCGCGAGCCGGGCCAGGCGGCGGGTGCGCGGCGCCGCGCCGGTGCCGGACCCCGACCTCGCCCGCCAGCGCGAGGTCGTCGACGCCTTCCTGGCCGCGTCGCGCGAGGGCGACTTCGAGGCGCTCGTCGCGGTGCTCGACCCCGATGTCGTGCTGCGCGCCGACGGCGGTCCCGGCGGCCCCCCGTCGCAGGAGCTCGTCGGCGTGGAGAACGTGGTGCGCCAGGCTCGCACCTACGCGGGCCTCGCCCGCTACGCGCAGCCGGCGCTCGTCAACGGGGCCGCGGGGGTCGTCGTCGCGCCCGCCGGTCGTCCCTTCGCCGTTATCGGCATCACGGTCACCGGCGGCAGGATCGCGGAGATCGACATCCTCGCCGACCCCGAGCGGGTCGCCGAGCTCGACCTGACCGTGCTCGAAGGGTGAGCGAGGTCGATTCCGTTGGAAACGGTCACGGTCGGGTTAGGATGCTCGCCTCCGCCCCTCCGACCGAAGGCCGACCTTGTCCCGACTCGCCCTGCTGCTGCTCGCCCCCGTGCTCGCGCTCGCCCTGCTCGCCGGCTGCGGCTCCGACGACGATGCGGACACCTCGACCTCCGCCTCGGCGGTCACCGCCGACGACTGCACCCCGGAGAAGCTCGAGACGCTCGAGCCCGGCAAGCTCACGGTCGCCACCGACAGCCCGGCGTTCCCGCCCTACTTCGAGGACGACGACCCGACCAACGGCGAGGGCTTCGAGAGCGCCGTCGCCTACGCGATCGCCGATGAGCTCGGCTACGACGAGGCCGACGTCGAGTGGGTCGTCGAGCCCTTCAACTCCTCCTACGCGCCCGGCCCGAAGGACTTCGACTTCGACGTCAACCAGATCTCGATCACGCCGAGGCGCGCCGAGCAGGTCGACTTTTCCTCGCCCTACTACGAGGCCGAGCAGGCCGTGGTCGTGCTGAGGGACTCCGACCTCGCCGGCGCGACCTCGCTCGCCGACCTCGCCGACGCGGACATCGGCGTCCAGATCGGGACGACGAGCCAGGAGGCGGTCGAGGCCTCGATCGAGCCGACCGCGGCGCCACAGGTCTTCGACACGTCCAACGACGTCGTCTCCGCGCTCAAGAACGAGCAGGTCGACGCCGTCGTCGTCGATGTCCCGACCGCGTTCTTCCTGACCGCCACGCAGGTGCCCGAGGCGACCACGATCGGCCAGTTCCCGGCGCCGGGCGGCGACCAGTGGGGCGCCCTGCTCGAGAAGGACTCGCCGCTCACCGATTGCGTCTCATTCGCGATCGACGAGCTCAGCTCGTCGGGTGAGCTCGCCGATATCGAGGCGGAGTGGATGAGCGAGGCGACCAAGGCGCCGGTGCTCGAGTAGCGACCTTGGACCGGCGCGCCGAGCGCGCCCTCGCGCGCCGCCGAAGGGCTCGCCGCGGCCAGGCGATCGCCGCGGTCTCCACGGTCATCGTGCTCGGCGGCCTGGCCGCCCTGGTGCTGGCCAGCCCGGGCTGGCCAGAGGTCCGCGAGACGTTCTTCGACTGGGAGAAGTTCAAGGAGATCTTCCCGGACGTCCTGGTCGGGTTCTGGCTCGACATCCGGGTCTTCCTGATCGTCGAGGCGGTGGTGCTCGTGCTCGGCCTGGTCGTCGCCCTGCTGCGGATCGTGCGGGCGCCGGCGCTCTTCCCGCTGCGCCTGCTCGCGACCGTATACACCGACGTCTTCCGCGGCATCCCGACGATCCTGCTGGTCTACCTGATCGGCTTCGGCGTCCCCGCGCTCGAGCTCTCCGGCCTGCCGTCGGAGCCCGTCGTGCTGGGCGGGATCGCGCTGGCGCTCTCCTATGGCGCCTACGTCGCCGAGGTCTACCGCGCCGGCCTGCAGTCGGTGCACCGAAGCCAGCGCGACGCCGCGCTGGCGGTGGGCCTGACCGAGGCCGGGGCGCTTCGCCACGTGATCCTTCCCCAGGCGGTCCGCCGGGTCGGGCCGCCGCTGCTCAACGACTTCATCGCCCTGCAGAAGGACGTCGCCCTGATCGCGATCATCGGCGTGGCGGGCGAGGCCTTCCGAATCGCCCAGATCGACGCCTCGCTCGACTTCAACTACACGCCGATGATCGCCGCGGCCCTGCTCTACCTGGTGATCACGCTGCCGCTGGCGAGGCTGCTCGACCACTGGGAGCGCGAGCGCGGGAAGCGGTACTCGTGAGCGAGGTCCTCGAGATCCGCGGCGTCACCAAGTCCTTCGGCGAGGTCGAGGTGCTACGCGGCATCGACCTGACCGTTCACGAGCACGAGGCCGTCGCGCTGATCGGCGCCTCGGGGTCGGGGAAGTCGACGCTCCTGCGCTGCATCGACCTGCTCGAGGACATCGACGACGGCGACATCCACCTCGACGGCGAGGTGATCACCGACCCGGCGGTCGACGCGGTCGGGGTGCGGCGGCGGCTCGGCCTCGTCTTCCAGGCCTACAACCTGTTCCCGCACCTGAACGCGCTCGAGAACGTCGTGCTCGGCTCGGTGAGGGCGCGCGGCGTGTCCCGCGCGGAGGCGGAGGCGGAGGGCCGGGCGCTCCTCGAGCGCTTCGGCCTCGGCGGGCGCGAGAGCGACCACCCCGACCAGCTCTCGGGCGGCCAGCAGCAGCGCATCGCGATCGCCCGCGCGTTCGCCGCCAAGCCACGCGCGATGCTCCTCGACGAGGTCACGAGCGCGCTCGACCCCGAGCTCGTCGGCGAGGTCCTCGCGGCGGTCCGCGACCTGAAGGAGACCGGCGTGACGATGCTCCTCGCCACCCACGAGATGAGCTTCGCCCGCGAGGTCGCCGACACCGTCGGCTTCCTGCACGAGGGCCGCCTCGTCGAGCTCGGTCCCGCCGAGCAGGTCCTCTCGGAGCCGCGGGAGCCCGAGACGCAGCGCTTCCTGCGGCGGCTGCTGGCGGCGCACCGGGCGTAGCGGGACCGTCTTCCTCCGTCCCCCCTGGCCGCGCCCTTCCCCCGGCCGTGATCGGGAGCGGCGAACCGGCGCTCACGACCTACCCGGCCCGGGTGCCCGCCTCGCGCCGCACGAAGTCGATGAAGGCGCGCGCGGCCGGCGAGGCGTGGCGGCGCTCGCGCCACAGCAGGGCGACCGGGAGGTGGACCGCCGGGCGCAGGCGGCGGACCTCGATCGGGGGCCCCTCGCGGCGGGTGAGCGAGCGCGGGATCACGCCGGCGCCGAAGCCGACCGAGACGAGGCTGCGGAGCAGGAAGGGGTCGCCGCTCTCGAGCGAGACCGTCATCCGCTCGCCGGCGTCGGCGCTCCACCCATCGAGGGCGCGGTTGATCGCCGAGCCACCGCGCGGGACCGCGATCGGCTGCGCGGCGAGCTGGGCGGCCGTGACCGGGGCGCGGCGCGGCGCGCTCCCGGGCGGGAAGACGGCGACGAGCTCGTCCTCGCCGAGGACCTCGGCGACGACGCCGTCGGCGGGGTCGCCGGCGAGGAGCGAGAACGCGGCGTCGACCTCGTCCTCGTCGATGTAGCGCGCCATGTCAGCGGCCGTTCCCTCGCGCAGGCCGACCTCGACGCCGGGATGGGCGGCCGCGAACCCCGCGAGCAGGCGGGGCACGTCGAGCTCGCCGGCGGGAAGCAGCGCGCCGATCGCGATCCGCCCGCGGACGAGCCCCTGCAGCTCGTCGACCTCGTCGCGCACGCCGTCGACCTCGGCGAGCACGCGCCGCGCCCGGGCGGCGACCGCCTCCCCCGCCTCGGTCGGCGCGACGCGGCGGCTCGTGCGCTCGAAGAGCTCGGTGCCGAGCTCGGCCTCGAGCTTCCGCACCTGGTGCGAGAGCGCCGACTGGGCGACGTGGAGCTCCTCGGCGGCGCGGGTGAAGTGACGGTGGCGGGCGACCGCGTCGACGTATCTGAGCTGCCGGAGCTCCACGCTTGGTATTCATATCAATACGCGATCAATCCGGTGACAACTACGTCTTGCGCCGATCGCCGGTCGCGGGCAGAATCGGCAACCGATGACCGACCGCCAAGCCGACACCGCCGTCGTCCTCCGCGCCGCCTCGTCCGCCGACGCGCCGGCGCTCGACCGGCTCGCCCAGCTCGACACACGCTCCCTGCCACCCGGCCCCCATCTCGTCGCCGAGCGGGCCGGCTCGATCGAGGCGGCGATCTCGCTGCGCACCGGCGAGCTCGTCGCCAACCCGTTCGCCCGCACCGCCGAGCTCTCCGAGCTGCTCGCCTTGCACGCCGCCTCCGCGCGCGTCCCCGATCGCGTCGCGCCGCGCGGCAGCCAGCGGCCGCGGCCGCTGGGAGCGACGGCATGAGCGCCGGGGTCACGGTCCGGCGCGAGCTTCGCTCCGGCGACATCGGCGCGATCATCCGCCTGCACGGCGTGCTCTACCCGCGCGAGCACGGCCTCAGCCCGAACATGGAGCGCCACGTCGCGAGCGCGGTGACCGCCGCCGTCGAGCGCGGCTGGCCCGAGAACGGGGCGGTCTGGATCGTCGAGCGCGACGGGGAGTTCGCGGGCAGCATCGCCCTCACCGACGAGGGCGACGGCCTCGCCGCGCTGCGCTGGTTCCTCTTCGACCCGTCCGTCCGGGGCCTCGGGCTCGGCAGGCGCCTCGTCGGGGAGCTCGTCGCCGAGGCCGAGGAGCGCGGCTTCGAGCGGATCTGGCTCGAGACCCTCGCGATCCTCACCACCGCGGCCCGGATCTACGCGGATCACGGATTCGTCTGCGTCGGCGAGCGGATGGGCCCGCCCTGGGGCGACCCCGACGTCCCCTACCGGTCCTACGAGCTGGTCCTCCCCCGCGGCCGCGAGCCGAGCGCCGGCCGCGCCCTGGCCGGCTCGGCCTGAGCCCGTGGCTCAGCCGGGCTCGCCGTTCAGCGTCGCGACCACACGGCGCGGCCCGCCCGCGTCGCGATGCTCGCAGAGGTAGATCCCCTGCCAGGTCCCTAGCGCGAGCTCGCCGCCGGCGACGGGCAGCGTCAGCGAGCTGCCCGTGAGGATCGACTTCATGTGCGCCGGCATGTCGTCGGGCCCCTCGAGCGTGTGCCGCCAGTAGGGCGCGTCCTCGGGGACGGCGTCGTCGAGCCACGAGCGCACGTCGCGGCGGACGTCCGTGGAGGCGTTCTCGTTCAGCGCCAGCGACGCCGAGGTGTGCTGGATCAGCAGATGCAGGAGCCCGGCGCGCAGCTCGCCGATCTCGGGCAGGGCGCCGACCACCTCGCCGGTGACGAGGTGGATGCCGCGCTCACGCGGGCTCAGGCTCAGCTCGCGCTGGACCCACATCGCCGCGATCGTACGCGGCGACCGGATTTGGTCATGCGGCGCGGGAGAGCTAGACGCTCTGCACGGTGGTCGCCCGCGGGCCCTTCGCGTCCGACTCGGACTCGTAGGTGACCTTGGCGCCTTCGCTCAGCGAGCGAAAACCGTCCGCCTGGATCACGCTCTGGTGAACGAAGACGTCCTTGCTTCCGTCCTCGGGCGTGATGAAGCCGAAGCCCTTCTCGTCGCTAAACCACTTCACGGTTCCTGTTGGCATTGCAGATTCTCCGATCCGCCGGGTGCTGCGGACCGCGGAGGCTGTAGCCGAGAACGAGGAGCGCTGAGCACATTGATGCCGGGCGAACGCCCGGCGTGTACCCGTCCAACGTAGCAAGCCGCTCGCCGCCCGCCGGGTACCCTGGTCGCGTGACCGAAGCCGATGCACCCGAGGACGGCTATCCGATGGCGGACGATCGGATCGTCGGCGACGGCGGCAACCTGACGATCTACGAGCGCCCCGACAAGTCGCGCTACACGCTCGACGCCAAGGGCCGGGGCGCCGAGTGCGACCCCGATACGCCGGCATTCGGTCGCGCCCGGTTCGACTCCCGCACCGAGGCGTCGGGCCGGTGGCCCGGGTCGCGCTCGCGACCCGAGGAGCGTCAGGTGACCGGCGGTCGCGCCCGCAGCCACGGCGGCCCCAAGATCCGCTGAAGTCCGGCGACGCGAACCGCCACGTCGCCCGCTAGCCTCGCCGGCCCTTGAAGCTCCTCGCGACCGCAATCGGCTCGCTCCTGGCCGTTCTCGCCCTCGTCGCGTGCGGCGGCGATGACGACGGCGAGCCGGCCCAGGCGGAGTGGGAGGGCGAGACGATCGAGATCGGCTCGCTCTTCTCGACCACGGGACCCGGCGCGGCCTTCGGGCCACAGCAGGTGGACGGCGCCGAGCTTGCCGTCGACGAGGTGAACGAGGCGGGCGGCGTGAACGGCGCCGAGCTCGAGCTGACCCAGCGCGACGACGGCGGCGACCCGAAGCGCTCGGCCGATGAGATGACGAAGCTGGTCACCGGCGACGAAGTGCTCGCCGTGCTCGGCCCGACCTTCTCCAACTCGGCCGCCGAGGCCGACCCGATCGCAAACGAGGCGGGCACCCCCGTGCTCGCGGTCTCCAACACCGGCCCGGGCATCGTGGGCGACTGCCCGTACCCCTGTGACCTCGTCTTCCGCGACTCGCTCGGGGAGGCCGAGGCGATCCCGGCCAACGTCGAGTCCTTCGCCGGCGACTCCGATGCGAGGCGCGCGACCGTGATCCACCCGCTCGACGACCCGTTCGGCGAGTCGACGGCCGGTATCGCCGCCGACGCGCTCGACGAGAACGGCATCGAGGTCACCGCGACGGAGGTGTTCGCCCCGCTCGAGGCAGGTCCGCAGCCCGCGATCGAGGCCGCGATCGAGGCCCGCGCCGACGCGATCTTCATCGCAGCCTCCTCCGCGGAGGTCGCCGCCGACGCGATCGAGATCGCGCGCGAGACGGGGTTCGAGGGGGAGATCCTGGGCGGCAACGCCTTCAATAGCCCCGTCGTGGGGGAGAAGGCGGGCGCCGCGAGCAAGGGCGCCCGTAGCGCCGCGGCCTGGATCGCAGGCAACGACTCGATGGTGAACACCTCCTTCATCGGCGCCTACGAGGAGGCCTACGACACCGAGCCCGACCAGTTCGCGGCCCAGTCATACACGGGCCTCAAGCTGCTCGCGGCCGCCGCCCGCGAAGCCGACCTCGGCTTCGACGACGTCGGCGCCGACCGCGAGGCGATCGCCGGGGCGCTCCAGCGGGTCGAGCTCGAGTCCCCCCTCGGACGGTTCAGCTTCACGGCCGACCACGACGTCTCGCAGCCGATCTGGGTCGTCCGGATGGACGGCGAGGGCGGCTACGAGCTCGTCGAGGAGCTCCCGCCCGAGTAACTCAGGCGTCGTGCCCGGGGGCGATCCACCGGGCGCGGCGGAACGGAAACGAGTCGACGGGCTCGCCGCGCTCGCCGCCGAACGGGCGCAGCAGGAAGCCCGTGTGGTCGCCGAGATCGAGCCGCGCGAGGACCTCGCCCGCGAACCAGTTGCGGCAGCCGTCGACGATCGGCGCGCCTTCCGGGCCCTCGCGCCACTCGCAGCGCTCGAACTTGTCGATCTCGTCGCCGGTTTCCCCGCCGAAGAGCTCGGCGAGATCCTCCCGGTCGGACGGCACGAAGTGGACGGCGAGGACGGCGGCGCGCTCGGCGACGCGGTGGGTCCGGTTTCGCCGCGAGACGCAGACCAGGTAGCGAGGCGGGTCGATGCTCGACTGGGTCGCGAACCCGACCAGGCACCCGGCCCGTTCACCGCCCGAGGCCGCCGTCACGATCAGCATCGGGTACTCGAGCTCGCCCACCAGCGCTTCGAAGGCCTCATGGGGTTCCGCGGTGGCCATCGGAAGCGCTTCTACCCGGCGAGGGGCCTCGCCAATTAGGGTTCCATGATCGACTTCGAGGTCCGCCGCGACGACTTCCGCCAGACCCGGCTCGCCGAGGGCCCGGCGCCGGAGATCGGGGAGGGCGAGGTCCTCCTCGCGGTCTCGGCGTTCGGCCTGACAACGAACAACATCACCTACGTCGTCCTCGGCGACGCGATGAGCTACTGGGCCTTCTTCCCCGCCGAGGAGGGATGGGGGCGGATGCCCGTCTGGGGCTTCGCGGACGTCGCCGCCTCGGAGCACCCGGAGGTGGAGGTCGGCAGGCGGGTCTACGGCTACTTCCCCGCATCCACCCATCTGGTCGTACGGCCCGGCCAGGTGGGTGGGGGCGCGTTCATCGACGCGACCCCGCACCGCGCCGAGCTCCCCGCGGTCTACAACCGATACGTCTTCACCGACGCCGACCCGGGCTACGAACCGGCCCGCGAGGCGGAGCAGATGCTCCTGCGGCCGCTCTTCGGCACGGCGTTCCTGCTCGACGACGAGCTCGCGGAGGACGACTTCGGCGGCGCGCAGGCCGTCGTCGTCTCGAGCGCCTCGTCGAAGGCCGCGCTCGCGACCGCGTTCCTGATCTCGCGGCGCGATGGGCCCGAGGTGATCGGTCTCACCTCGCCGTCGCGGGTCGCGTTCGTGGAGGGCACGGGCGCCTACGCGCGCGTCATTCCCTACGACGACCTCGGTGCGCTCCCCGACGGCTCCGCGACCTACCTCGAGTTCTCCGGGAACGCCGAGGTCCGCGGCGCCGTGCACCGCCACTACGGCGACCGGCTCGCCCGCAGCACGCTGATCGGCGTGACCCACTGGCAGCGGATGGGCGGCGGCGACGAGCTCCCGGGCCCCGCTCCCAGCTTCTTCTTCGCCCCCGACCGGGCGGCCAAGCGGACGAGCGACTGGGGCGGCACCGCCCTGCGCGACCGGATGGCCGCGGCCTGGTCGCCGTTCGTCGAGTGGACCGGCGGCTGGCTTCGAATCAGCCGCACCGAGGGCCTCGAGCCGCTCGAGCGAGCCTACCTGGAGATGCTCGACGGCGATGTCGATCCGGCCGCCGGGCTGGTATTCCAGCTAACCTTTCCTGCACATACATAGGGGGCGAACCAGATTCGACGTGGAACTGATTCGTCTCGATGTTGCGAGTCGAGGATCCGGGTTGGCCTCGTAAAACTCTCCCGGAAAACCATAAGTGCGAACTCTGATCATGAGTTCGCCCTCGCCGCCTAAATAGGCGTCTGAGGGTAGTCGCGCCGGAGGGCCCGCGCTCCGGGTCGCGGCTTCAACAAGCGGGCTCACCCCGACGGTAGGACCTTCGATCGCCGGGGGACATCTGTAAGGAGGGTGTGGCGCCGGGGACGTGCCCCGCGGATCGACCGAACCGAGCGCCGAGATCAGACTCCGCCGGGAACGCTCGTAGACGCATCGAGGCAGGTACCGCGGACGCCGGGGCAGTGCCGGCCGCCTCCACTCGGGGACTGTCCCCCCCTGTCCCCCTAATTCTGGCGCCGCGCCGCCTCGGCGGCGAACCAGGCGGAGAAGCCGCCGGCGAGGACGCGCAGGCCACGGGCCATGCGCGGGTCGACCTGGCTGGAGCCGCTCGCCTCGGTGGCGGCGATCCAGGTCAGGCCGGCGCCGAGGCCGAGCGCGACCATCCGGCCGGTGCGGACGATGCGGCGCTCGAGCTGCTGGGAGGTGAAGCGGACCTCGAACTTGCGGCCCGGGCGGTTGCCGACCGCGGTCGCGAGGCCCTCGGAGATCTGGCCGATCCGGTAGCGCAGCCGCTCGACCTCGAAGACCATCTGCTGCGGGTCGATGCGGTCGACGACGCGCCGGCGGATGCTGGAGAGGAAGAACTTCCGGGCCTCCTCGAACGGGTCGATCTCGGGGGCCAGCTCGGTCACGGTCAGCTCGATCTGGGAGAGCGCCTTGCCGACCATGACGAAGCTCGAGGGCAGTGGCACGCCGTGGCGGACCGAGATCGCGGTCAGCTCGTTGAGCAGCTCGACGAGCTGGATCTCCTCGATCGAGCGGCCGCGGACCCTGGAGACGATCTTGTCGAGGTCGGCTCGGTAAGCCGCGCGATCGAGCTCGAGGGCGTCGGCGCCGCTCAGGTCGAGCGCGACGTCGACGAGCAGCTCGATGTCGCCCTCGACGAAGGCGAGCATGACCAGCATGAGCTGGCGCCTGGTCGCCGCGTCGAGCCGGCCGACCATGCCGAAGTCGAGGAGCCAGACCTTGCCGTCGGCCCAGAGGAGGTTGCCGGGGTGGGGATCCGCGTGGAAGAACCCCTCCTCGAGCACCTGCCGGTAGTAAGCCTGCATCAGCTCGCGGGTCGCCTCGGTGCGCTCGGCGCCGGCCGGCGCCTCGTTCAGCGGGACCCCGCCGACGATCTCGTCCATGACCAGGAGCCGCGCGGTCGAGAGGCTCGTGTGGCAGGCGGGCACCGCGACGCGGGGATAGGTGGCGAGCACGCGCTCCATCCGCTCGAGGTTGGCCGCCTCCTCCCCGAAGTCGAGCTCGCGCCGCAGCGACCCGGAGAGCTCCTCGACCAGCGACGGCAGGTCGATCACCTGCCGGACCCGGCGGGAGCGCCCGATCGGGCGCATCGCCGCGCCGAGGAGGGCGAGGTCGGCCTCGACCAGGGACGCCGCGTTCGGGCGCTGCACCTTGACGACCACCCTGGTCCCGTCGACCAGCTCGGCGCGATGGACCTGGCCGATCGTGCCCGCGGCAAGCGGCTCGGGCTCGATCGAGGCGAAGACGTCCTCCCAGGGCACGCCCAGCTCCGCCTGCATCGCCGCGACGACCTCGCCCTCCGCGAGCGGCGGCACGTCGGCCTGGAGGTTGGCGAGCTCCTCGAGGTACTCGGGCGGGATCAGGTCGGGCCGGGTCGACAGGATCTGGCCGAGCTTGCCGAAGGTCGGGCCGAGGCGCTCGAGTCCCTCGCGCAGCTCGCGCGGGCCCTGGCCGTCGTCCTCGGAGCGCAGGGCGCGCCCGGCGAGCCGGCGGGCCGCCAGGGGCCCGAGCACGCGGCCGATCTCCTCCACCCTGCCGCGCATCTCGACCGGCTCGCCTGCGGCCTGCAGCGGCGGCCGCATGGTCGTGTTGACGACGACGACCGTGCAGCGGGCCAGGTGGGTGACGCGGTTGGAGACGTTGCCGAGCAGGAACTCCTTGCGGCCGCGCATGCCCGAGCTGCCGACGACGATCATGTCGGCGCCGGCGCTCGCGGCCTCCTCGACGATCGCGACGGCGGCGTCGTCGTTGGCGACGACGCGAGCGCCGGCGAGGACGCCTTCGGTCGGCAGCGACTCGGTGAGCTCGGCGCGCAGCCCGTCGAGCCTCGCCTTCTCGCCGGCCTCCGACTCGGCGGTCGGCACGACCTGGATCGCGAGCAGGTCGGCCTGCAGCGAGCGGGCGAGGTCCGCGGCCCAGGCGACGGCGTGCGCCCCGCCCTCGCTGCCGTCGGTCGCCGCCGCGATCAGGCCGACCGTGGTCGGCTGGGGCGGCTCGATGATGATGCTGGAAGGGAAGCGCTCGGGCTGGTCGATCGGGCGAGCTTAGTGCGGATCGACGGAGGCTCGGCGGCCCGCGCGGAGCTTAATACTGCAATAAGTAAAGTAGGACACCATCTCTGATATGGAGCACACTCCCCGCCATCCGATCGGCTTCGAGCCGGCGTGGCGCGAGCCCGCCCCCGAGCCCGACCACCTTCCCGCCGAGGCCCCGGAGCACCGGCCGATCCATCCCGAGCCGGGCTGGAAGTCCGCCGGCCGCAGGCTCGCCGGCCCGCTCGTGGCGGTCGGCCTCATCCTGCTCAAGTTCGGGGCGAAGCTGAAGGCGGTCCTCCTGCTCCTGCCGAAGCTCAAGCTGTTCACCACATCGGCCTCGATGCTGGTCTCGATCGCCGCGTACGCGCTGATCTGGGGCTGGAAGTTCGCGGTCGGCTTCGTCCTGCTGCTGCTCGTCCACGAGCTCGGCCATGTCATCCAGCTTCGCCGCGAGGGCGTGAAGGCGTCGGCGCCGATGTTCATCCCCTTCCTCGGCGCCGTGATCGCAGCCAAGTCGATGGGCGACGACGCCGCCGCCGAGGCCCGCGTCGGCCTCGCCGGGCCGATCCTCGGCACCGTCGCGTCACTGGTCCCGCTCGGGATCTGGCTTGCGACCGGCGAGCCGTTCTGGCAGGCGCTCGCCTACGTCGGGTTCTTCCTCAACCTCCTGAACCTGCTGCCCGTGCTGCCGCTCGACGGCGGCCGGGCGATGGCCGCGCTCAGCCCGTGGGTCTGGATCGCCGGCTACGCCGCGCTCGTCGCGCTCTTCTTCTTCTTCCCGAACCCGATCCTGATCCTCGTCCTGGTCTTCGGCGGGATCGAGACCTGGCGCCGCTTCAAGAACCGCAACACCCCCGAGGGACGGGCCTACCACGCGATTTCGCCGCGCTCCCGCGCGATCGTCGCCGCCGTCTACATCGGCCTCGCGGTCGCGCTCACGATCGGCGTCTCGGAGACCTTCCTCGAGCGGAGCCTCTCCTCGGTGTAGGTTCCGAGCGGTGGCCGAGCGCGAGTTCGACTTCGTCGTGATCGGGGCCGGGTCGACCGGGGAGGTCTGCGCGGGGCGCGCCGCCGACGCCGGGCTGGAGACGGCGATCGTCGAGCACGAGCTGGTCGGCGGCGAGTGCTCCTACTACGCCTGCATGCCATCGAAGGCGCTCCTGCGCCCCGCCGAGGCGCTCGCCGAGGTTCGGCGGGTGCCGGGTGCGGCGCAGGCCGTGACCGGCGAAATCGACCCCGAGGCGACGCTGGCGCGCCGTACCGAGGTCACCAGCGACTGGGACGACTCCGGCCAGCTCCCCTGGCTCGAGAAGAAGGGGATCGAGCTCTTCAGGGGCGACGCCGAGCTCGACGGCGAGCGGCGCGTGAGGGTCGGCGACGACGTCCTCGCCGCGCGCAAAGCGGTCGCGCTCGCGACCGGCTCGACGGCCGCGATCCCCCCGATCGACGGGCTCGACTCGGTCGAGTACTGGACGAACCGCGAGGCGGCCGGCGCCCGCTCGGTTCCCGAGAGCCTGCTCGTCCTCGGCGGTGGCGCGGTGGGCGTCGAGATGGCGCAGGCCTACCGCACGTTCGGGGCCGACGTCGTCCTGGTCGAGGGCGCGCCGCGGATCCTGGGCAAGAACGAGGAGTTCGCGAGCGAGCAGGTCGCCGACGGCCTGCGCGGCTTCGGCGTCGACGTCCGCGTCGACTCGCAGGCGCGCTCGGTCCGCTCCGAGGGCGGCGAGATCACGATCGAGCTCGAGGGTGGCGACACCGTCAGCGGCTCGACGCTGCTCGTCGCCGTCGGGCGCCGGGCCCGGGTCGACGGCATCGGCCTGGAGAGCGTCGGCATCGAGCCCGACGGCTACCTCGAGGTCGACGACCAGATGCGGGTGGACGGCTCCGACTGGCTGTACGCGATCGGCGACGTGAACGGGCGCGCCCTGCTCACCCACATGGGCAAGTACCAGGGCCGGCTGTGCGCCGACCACGTCGCCGGCAAGGACGTCGAGGCGACCGCCGACCGCTACGGGGTCCCGCAGATCGTCTTCACCGAGCCGCAGGTCGCGGCGGTGGGCAAGACGCTCGAGGAGGCGAGGGAGGCGGGCATCGACGCCCGCGCGGTCGACGTCGAGAGCTCGGGCACCGCGGGCGCGAGCTTCGTCGGCAAGGGCGTCCCGGGCACCAGCCGGATCGTGGTCGACGAGTCACGGCGCGTGATCGTGGGCGCCACCTTCGTCGGGGCCGAGACCGGCGAGTGGCTGCACGCCGCGACGATCGCCGTTCTCGGCGAGGTGCCGCTCGACCGCCTCTGGCACGCGGTTCCCTCCTACCCGAGCCGCAGCGAGGTCTGGCTGAAGCTGATGGAGGAGTACGGGCTCTAGACCGTCAGGTGGCGCTTGAGCTCGTCGAGGAAGGTCCGGGGGAAGCCCGGGATCTGGTCGAGCTCGTCGAGCGACGTGAAGCCGCCGGCGCGCTCGCGATGGGCGAGGACGCGGCCGGTCTGGGTGACCGAGAGCTTCAGGCTCCGTAGGTCGTCGTAGTCGGCGTCGTTGATGTTGATCGGGCCGCCGGCGGGCGCCTGGATCGCGCCGGGGTCCTGGCCCTCGTCGCCGAAGGAGCCGGGCACGGCCGCAGCGGGCTCGGGCGGCTCCGACGGCTCCGGAGAGGCCGCGGACGGGGCGGCCGGGGACTCGGAGCTCGCCTTGGGCTCGGGCTTGGCCGCGGGCGGCGCCTCGGGCTCGGCTGGCGCGGGCTCGGCTTCGGGGTCCGAGCGGCGGCCGATCTCGCGGACGGCGGAGCGGACCCGGTCCTCGGCGGCCTGGGCGCGTGACTCGGCTTCGTCGATCCTCGTCAGCATCTCGCGCAGCTTGCGCTCGCGCTCGACCTCGCGGGTGCGGATCTCGGCGAGGCGCTCGGCGCGCGCGGCGCGGGACTCCGCCTCGGCGGCGCGGGACTCGATCTCCTCGAGCCGCTGGGTCGCCTGGACCAGCGCCTGCTCGGTCCGCTTCTGCTCCTCGGCGAGCTGCTGCTCGGTCGCGGCGAGCTCCTCGGCGAGGTTGCGCTCCTGCTGGCGGCGCTCCTCGAGCTGGCGCTCGGCCTCGCGCAGGTCGGCGAGCAGCGAGTCGTGCTCCTCGAGGCCCTCCTGCTCGATCGAGCGCGCCCGCTCCTCGGCCTCGCGGCTCGCGTGCTCGGCGGCCTGAAGGCGGTCGTCGGCGCGGCCGCGCGCCTCCTCGACCCGCTCCTCGGCCTGGCGCTGAAGCTGCTCCATCTCCTGGATCCGGCGCTCGGCCTCGGCGCGGATGCGCTCCTCCTCCTCGCGGATCTTCTCCTCGTCCGCCTCGAGCTCGGCCGCCTCGAGCTTCGCGAGCGCCTCGGCCTCGATCGCGTCGGTCGGCACGGGCGCTGGCGCGGTGGGCGCCGCCGGCTCGTGCCCGGCGGGGGCGATCCCCTCCGCGATCGGCGCCTCCGCCGCGCCCTCGCCGTGGGGCTGGCCGGGGTCCGGCACCGGCGCCGTGCCCGCCGGGGCGGGGGTCGGCGGCGGGGCCGGGGGCGGCTCGACCTCGGTCGAAGGCTCGGGGGCTGCCGGCGGCGGGGCCGGGGCCGGCGGGGCCGGCCCGGAGGCACTCGCCGCGGCGACGGCCTCGGAGAGCCCGGCGCGCTGCGCGGAAGAGCCCTGCGGAGTGACCGGAGAAACGGGCGCTGCCGGGGCACCGGGCGCCGCGGGCGCACCCGGCGCGACGGGGGCGCCGGGCGCCTGGGCCTGTTGCGCGGCCGGTGCCGCCGCGCCGGCCTTCTGCGCCTTCTTCGCCTCCTTCTTCGCCCGCGCCTCGGCCTGCTTCGCCTGGCGCTGGGCGATCCGGGCCTGGCGCTTCTGCTCGCGCTCGGCCTTCTTCGCCGCGCGCTGCTCGTCGCGCTGGGCCTTGCGTTCGGCGACGGCTCGCTGGCGCTCGCTCTGGGCCTGCTGCCTGTCTGGTGACTTCGCCGCCCGCTGCTGCGCGCGCTCGGCGCGCTTGGCGGCGCGCTGCTGCTCCCTCAGCGCCTTGCGCTGGGCCCGCTCGCGCTTCTTCCTGTCCTTCTCGGACTCGCCGGCGAGCTGCGGCTGGGCCGCGGTCGGAGCTCCGGCGGCGGGCGGCGCTCCCGGCGCGGGGGGTGCGCCGGGCGGGACCGGCTGCGCGCCGGGCGGGGCCGCGACGGGCGCGGCCGGGTCCGGGACGGGCGGCGGCGCCCAGTCGGAGCCGGGGGTCGGGGCGGGCGGCGTGCCGGCCGGGGGCGACTGCGCCGGAGCGGACGCGCCGGGAGGGCCGGCGGCAGACTCGGTCGCGCCCGGATCGGGCTGGGGAGCGCCGAGGGGAGCGGTGCCGGGCGCGGCAGGGTCAGGCGCCGGCGAACCGGGCGCGGACTGCGGCGGCGGGGTCACGCCGGGGGGTCCCGGCGGCGGGGTCGCTCCGGGCGGCCCGGGCGGGGGAACGCTCCCCGGGGGTCCCGGCGCTCCGGGCGCGGCCTGAGCCGCGGCCTTCGCCGCCTCCTCCTCCTGTTTCCTCTTCTTGCGCTTCGAAGACTCGAGCCTGAACGAACCCATCGTGCGTGATCCTCGCAGCACTTGGCCGCGGTTGCTGAAAGGACGCCTTCAAATGATGCCACCGGACCGTCCGTGAACGGACCGGATCAGCGATTTCGCTCCCTCAGCTCGCGCTCGACGTCGCGCCGCACGTCGCGCTCGGCGATCTCCCGGCGACGGTCGCGCTGCTCCTTGCCGCGGGCGAGCGCGAGCTCGACCTTCGCGCGCGAGCCCTTGAAGTAGATGCGCGTGGGGATCAGCGTGAGCCCCTTGCGCTGCGAGCGCCCGATCAGGCGCTCGATCTCGTAGCGATGCAGGAGCAGCTTGCGGGGCCGGTCCGGATCGTGGTTGTCGAGCGCGGGCTCGTACGGCGCGATGTACAGGTTGCGCAGCCAGGCCTCGCCGTCCTCGATCACCGCGTAGGCGTCGCGGATCTGCACGTTTCCGGCGCGCAGCGACTTCACCTCGGTCCCGACCAGCTCGATCCCCGCCTCGAAGGTCTCGACGAACTCGTACCGGTGCCGCGCCTGGCGGTTGGTGGCGACGTCGCCCGCGGCCGCCTTGCGCTTCTTGCCCTTCTTCGCCATCAGCGATCAGGTCTTCCTACCACGGGGCTTGCCGCCGCTACGGCCGCGCTTCTGCTTGCCGCCGCCCTTGCCCTTCGGCTTCGGCTTGCCCTTGTTCTTGCCCTTTCCCTTGCCGGGATCCTTCTTGCCCTTTCCCTTGCCGGGATCCTTCTTCTTGCCCTTCTGCTTCGGCTTGGCCCGGCCCGGCTTCCCGCTCGCGGGGCCGGGCTTCCCCCTGCCCTTCATCCCGCGCGCCCGCGCGCGCACCGCCTCGGCCTCCGCCACCTCGCCGCCCGGGAGCAGGTCGACGCGACCGCGCGCCGTCTCGATCTTGTTGACGCGGACCTTGACGGGGTCGCCGATCCGCAGCCGGCTGCCGCTGCGGCGGCCGACGAGGGCGGTCTCCGACCGGTCGAGCTGGAAGTACTCACGCCCGCCCCACTCGCGGGCGGGCAGGAAGCCCTCGTAGACGTCGGCGAGCTCGCCGCCGAAGCGGACGAAGGCGCCGGCGCCCACCAGCCCGGAGACCTCGCCCTCGAACTCGGCCTGCCAGGAGCGCTCGAAGAGCTCGCGGCGCAAAAGGAAGGCGGCGCATACGTCGTCGGCGTCGCGCTCGAGCCGCGCGGCCTCGCGCTCGCGCTCGGAGCTGTGCCAGCCGGCCTCTCGCACGTGCTCCGGATCGGGCTCCTCCTCCCCGGCGGAGATCGAGGCGAGCAGGGCGCGGTGCGCGATCAGGTCGGGGAAGCGCCGGATCGGCGAGGTGAAGTGCGTGTAGGCGGGGCTGCCGAGGCCCGCGTGGCCGAGGTTCCTCTCCGAGTAGTAGGCCTGCTTCAGCGAACGCAGGACGAGCCCGGCGTACGCGTAGGCCCCGTGGCCGCGGCGCTCGGCCTCGCGGGCGACCAGGCGGCTCGCCTCGGCGGCGAGCTCACCGGCCTGCTGCGGCGAGAGCTTCTCGGGCAGCGGCGGGCTCGGGATCTCGAGCGCGTGGAGCTTCTCGACGAGGAGCTCGATCCGCTCCGGGTCGGGCTGCTCGTGGACGCGGTAAAGCGTCGTCGCCTTGCGGCGCTCGAGGTGGTCGGCGACGCGCTCGTTGGCCAGCACCATCAGCTGCTCGATCAGGCCGTGGGCCTCGGTCTGCTCGACGCCGTGGCCGGCGATCACGTCGCCGCCCTCGGAGAACTCGAACTCGGGCTCGGCGGAGCTCACCTCGAGCGCGCCCCGGCGCCGCGCGCGCAGCGCCGCGGCGGCCTCGCGGGCGAGGGCGAGCGGCTCGGCGATCGGCTCCGGGGGGCGCGCCCGGTTCGCGAAGTGCTCGTCGAGCTCCTCGTAGGAGAGGCGGACGTCCGAGCGGATCCGGCTGCGATAGAAGGACGCGCGCTGGGTCTCGCCGCTTCCCGAGAGGTCGATCTCGGCCGTGACCGCGAGCCGCTCGACGCCGGGGACGAGGCTGCACGCGCCGGAGCTCAGCTCGTGCGGCAGCATCGGCTCGACCGTGCCGGGGACGTAGGTGCTGGTCGCGCGGGCGAACGCCTCGGCCTCGAGCGCGCTGCCGGGCCGCACGTGGGCGGCGACGTCGGCGATGTGGATCCAGAGGCGCACGCCGTCGCCGCTGCGCTCCGCCGAGACCGCGTCGTCGAAGTCGCGGGCGGTGACCGGGTCGACGGTGAAGGTCGGGAGCTCGGTCAGGTCGCGGCGGGCCGGGCCGACCTCGCGGGCGATCGCCGGCGCCTCGGTCGCCTCGGTCTCGACCACCGGCCGGAAGCCGCGCTCGACGCCCCGGTCCGCGAGGAGCGCCTCGACGACGTCGCGCGCGACCTTCGGCGAGCCGAGCTCGCGCAGCGGCCGCGCGCCGTCGCGCTCGAGCTCGACCAGCACCATCTCGCCGTCGCTCGGGCGGACCTCGCCCTTGCGCAGGGCGAGCTGCGGGCCCGGCTCGAAGATCGGCTCGGCGACGCGGAACTTGCCGCGCTTCTCGACGACGCAGACGAGCTGGCTCACGCGATGAGCCTAGGCGTGGGGTGCCACCTCGGGGGTCTGACCCCTCAGGTGGCAGGTCGGTCAGAGCTGCCCGGCCAGCTCTTCCAGGGCGATGTCCAGTCCCTCGTCGGGCTTCGTGTTGGGCCGGTCCTCGGCCTCGACGTCGGGCTTGATGCCCTTGCCGGCCAGGGAGACGTCCTCCGAGGTGAGGTACTCCCCCACGGTCAGGTCGAGGGCGCCGCCGTTCTCGAGCTGGATGACCTCCTGGAAGGTGCCCTTCCCGTAGGTGCGGCCGCCGACGACCTCCGCGAGGCCGTAATCGGAGAGCGCCGCGGTCAGGATCTCGG
>DASUSH010000100.1:0-11716 GCA_036375215.1 Solirubrobacterales bacterium | reverse complement strand
GATCTTGCCCAGCGTCGGGTCGTCGGACGCGGGCAGGTGGCCGGTCGGGCCGATCGAACCGGCGACGAAGCGCTCGGGGCCGGCCGCTCTGCGGGCGATCTCGGCGGCCTTGGTGTTGATCTCGAGCGTGTGCTCGCCGAGTCCCCACTCCTCGAGCTTCAGGCGCGAGCCCTGGAAGGTGTCGGTCTCGACGACCTCGGCTCCGGCGTCGAGCATGGAGGCGTGGACGCCCTCGATCACGTCGGGCCGGTTGAGGACGAGCGCCTCGTGGCACTTGCCGGCGAGGCCGCCGTAGTCCTCCTCGGTGAGGTCGAACTGCTCGAGCGTCGCGCCCATGCCCCCGTCGAAGACGACGACCCGCTCGCGAGTGGCGCCTATGAAGTCCCGCTCTGACATGTCTCCTGGTTTCTAGCCTCCATCGGTCCCGGCTGTCGCACCGTGCTCGCCTCCGGAGAGGCTTGCCGGTTGCGGCGGCTTCTGCGGTCCGGGTCCCTCAGCCGCTCCTGATGGTCGAGTTGAATATAGAAGATGAACCTGCTCTCGCCATCGAGCCTCGCCGCCGCCGCGGAGAACGCGCGCGACAAGCTGTTCGGCGACGGCGTCGCCGACCTGCGGCCGACGCCCTCGGACGTGATCCACAAGGGCCCGCAACGGACAGTGCGCCGTTACCGCCGGCCCTGGGAGTCGTCGCAGCGGACGCCCGTCCTGCTCGTGCCGCCGCTCGCCTCGCCGGTGCAGTGCTTCGACCTGCGCCGGGGCAACAGCCTCGCCGAGAACCTGGTCTCGCTCGGCTACGAGACCTACCTGGTCGACTACGGCTGGATCCGGTTCTCCGACCGCGACCTCGGCCTCGAGCACTGGGTCGAGGACGTGATCCCGGCCGCGGCCGAGGCGGTGCTCGCGGACTCGGGCTCCGACCGCGTCCAGCTCGTCGGCTGGTGCCTGGGCGGGATCATGTCGCTGCTCTCGGTCGCGGACGAGCGCGTCAGCGCGTCCTCGGTGGCGATGATCGCGAGCCCGTTCGACTTCGCGCGCGTCCGGCTGATGGCGCCCGTGCGCAGGCTCGCCGGCCTCACCGGCGGAGCGCTCGGCACGGCCCTCTACCGGGCGCTCGGCGGCGCCCCCTCCCCGCTCGTGCGGGTCGGCTTCCAGCTCACCTCGATCGACCGCTACCTGACCAAGCCGCTCTGGATGGCGCAGAACCTCGACGACCGCGAGGCGCTCGCCCAGACCGAGGCGGTCGACCGGTTCATGGCGAACATGATCGCCTACCCCGGCCGCACCTTCGGCCAGCTCTACCACCAGTTCTTCCGCGTCAACGAGCTCTCCGGCGGGCGCCTGACGATGTCCGGCGGCGAGGTCGACATCTCCCGCATCGACGTCCCGGTCCTCGCCGTCGCCGGCCGCGGCGACGTGCTCGCCCCGAAGCCGGCGGTCCACCACGTCGGCAACCTGCTCCCGAACGCCCCCTCGGTGCGCCTCGAGACCGCCCCCGGCGGCCACC
Organism: Solirubrobacterales bacterium; assembly: GCA_036375215.1. Lineage (GTDB taxonomy): Bacteria > Actinomycetota > Thermoleophilia > Solirubrobacterales > 70-9 > DASUSH01. Next base: position 10,212 of record DASUSH010000100.1, on the reverse strand, counting down.
TCGGCGTCCTCACCGGCTCCGCCGCGAGCGGGACGACGTGGCGCTACCTCGACGAGTTCCTGCTGGAGTCCGATTAGGAGCGACCTGCCACCCAAGGGGTCTGACCCCAAAGGGACAGGTCGGGGTGCCACCCGAGGGGTCTGACCCCAAAGGGACAGGTCCGGTCATCGCGTTCCCCTCCGGCCCTCCCTCGGTGCCCGCGACCGCGCGCTCGCGACGGGTCGGCCGCGCTTTCGTCCCTTAGCTGTCGACCGCGGCCCCGCCCCGCGGGGCGAGCCGCACCGGCGCGGCGGAGAGCGCGCGGACGCGCATGTCGGACCAGGTCATGCCCTCGCGGACGAGCGCGGGGAGGCCGAGGGTGACGGCGGTGGCGACCTCGACGGCCTGGAGGATGACGCCGTAGGCGAGGGCGTCGGCGGCCGAGACGTCGAAACCGGTGGTGAGGACGCTGATCACGGCGAGCTGGAAGACGCCGACGTTGGACGGCGTCGCCGGGACGACCGCGGTCACGTTGACCGCGAACAGGACGGCGGCCGCGGCGCCGATCCCCGCGGACTCGAGGCCCATCGCCTCGAGCAGCGCGAAGCAGGCGAAGAGCTGGATCGCCCAGGCGCCGAGCTGCAGGACGACGGCGCCCGGCGCTCGGCGCGGGTCGCGGAAGACGTGGAGGCCCGAGCGGACCTGGACCAGGGCGCCGCGGATCGAGGCCGCGATGCGGGCGACCCGGCCGCTGCCGTTGCGGCGGACGAAGGTCGGCGCGAGGACGACGGCGACGAGCAGGATCAGCGGCGCCGTCGAGGCCAGGAAGAGCTTCTCGGTGTTGGTGTGGAAGAGGTCGGTCGAGCCGACGATGATCACGCCGAGCAGGACGAGCGCGACGATGTTGAGCGCGGACTGCGAGATCAGAGTGCCGAGCAGGACCGGGAAGGTCTCCCGCATGCGGCCGCCGCTGTGGCGCGCGAGCACCATGGCGCGCGCGGGCTCGCCGAGGCGGGCCGGCAGCGTCGCCGACATGAGCACGCCGATCATCGTCGCCGAGGTGACGTCGCGGCGGCGCAGCGGCAGGTTCGGCAGCGCCGAGCGCGCGATCGAGAACCACGACCCGGCGCGCAGGAACATCGAGGAGCACATCAGCGCGACCGCGAACAGGACCCAGGACAGATCGGAGCGGACGACGCTCGAGAGCACGCTGTCGACGCCGATCTTCTGCGCCGCCATCGCGGTCAGCCCGACGCCGGCGATGCCCGCGACGCCGAGGCCGATGCGGCGGAGCTTGCGGTGGCGGCCGGCGCCCGCGGGGGCGGGGTCGAGCGACGGGAGCCGTTGCGGGCGGATGTTCGGGCCGCCGCCGGCGGGGCGCAGGCCGACGCGGCGGGCGACCCGATCGCGCGCTCCCGCGGGCTCCGGCGCCTCGAGCGCGCGCTCGTAGACCGTCTCGACCTCGCTCGCGATCCGGGGCCACGCGTAGCGCTCGGCGCTGCGGCGGGCCTCGGCGCCCATCCGCTCGCGGCGCTCGGGCTCGTGGTGCAGCCGCTGCAGCTCCTCGGCGAGCGCCTGCGCGTCGGCGGGCGGGACGAGGACACCGTCGGCCCCGTCGGTGACGACGTCGGAGTAGCCCGCGATCCGCGAGGCGACGACCGGGGTCGCGGCGGCGAACGCCTCGGTGAGGATCATCCCGAAGCTCTCCCCCGCGAGCGACGGTGCGCAGAGCACGTCCGCGCCGTGGAGCCGCCCCCACAGCTCCTCGTCGGGGACGCGGCCGAGCGCGTCGATCCATCTCGCGGTCTCGGGGTCGGGCAGGTAGCGGGCGAGCTCCTCGTCGTCGGCCCCGATCACGGTCAGCCGCGCCGGGACGTGCTCGACCAGCGCCTCGAACGCGCGCAGCAGGACCGGCAGGCCCTTGCGCTCCTCGGGCCGCCCGACGAAGAGCACGCGCAGCTCGGCGGAGGCCGGCTTCGGCCGCGACGGCGGTGCCGAGAGGTCGACGCCGTTCGGGATCACGGTGTACTCGCCGCCGAACCAGCGGCGGCCGGTCCAGGCGGCCGCCTCGGAGACGGCGATCCGCTGATGCAGCTGGTTCAGCTTGCGGCGGACCCCGGCCAGGTTGCCGAGGTTGTTCGTGATCGAGTTGGTCGAGTAGGCGTGGAAGGTGCCGACGACCGGTGCCCCGCGCCAGGAGCATGTGTCGGGGCCGATGAAGGGCGCGATCGGCTCGTGCACGTGGACGACGTCGAAGGGCTCGGCGGCGAGCGCGCGGCGCAGCTTCACCATCCCGGTCGGCGACCAGGCGAGGTTCGAGACGGAGCCGTTGCCGCTCAGGGCGAAGCTGCGGCCGAGCGGCACCAGGTTCTCGGGCATGGCGTGCTCCTGCGGCGACCCGCGATGGGTGAGCCGCGTGATCCGGTCGGGTGGATCCCAGGGCGCGAGAATCCGCACGTCGTGCCTGCGCCCGAGTTCTTCGGCGAGGTCCGCGACGTGCCCGTTCACACCGCCCCCATACGTCCACGAATACGGGGATACGAGCGCTACGCGCATTGGACCGAGGATACCTACGGGAGCCCTCCTGGTTACTCCTGCCTAGTCCGGGTCCTCACCAACCGGAGATCGCGCCCAGAAGAACCCCGCCGCGATCGCGAGGTAGATCGTGCCGATGATCAGAAGGATCGCGCCCGAGTCGTTGGAGAGCGTGCCGATGATCGTCGCCGCGAGGGCGCCCAGGTAGCCCGCGCGGGCGGCGTCGCGATCGCCGAACCAGCCCATGATCCGCCGGCGCCGGCGGTACCCGAGGACGAGCAGGACGACCGTGACCGCGAGCAGATACGGGTACCGGGGGTCGTAGAAGCTGCGCGCGGTCAGCCGCAGGCGACGCACGGCGACGTCCCAGAGCTCGCCGGCGTCGTCGGCGCCGAGCACCGTGCGGCTGAAATGCGCTCCGCCGCCGAACAGCGAATCGGCCAGGACGAGGGCGAGGACACCTCCGACCGCGACCACGACCAGCCCGATCAGCATCGTGCGCACCCTCAGCTTGAGGACGACGCCGGCCGCCACGACCGCGCCGGTTGGGAGCACGATCGCGGCACCCACGTCGGCGCCGAAGCGGCCGGGCGCAAACGCGAGCGTGGCGAGCAGCGCGAAGACGAAGAACATGGCGGCCGCGAAGCGCGGCGAGCGGCCCGGCCGCGAGCTGAGCCACGCGCCGACGCCGATCGGAACCAGCGCGCCGACCGCGGCCTCGAGCTCGTTGCCGATGCCGTAGAACCGCACGCCGCCCCCGGGGTTCGGCCCCAGCACCGAGAGCGAGGTGAGCGGCGAGCCGAAGAACATGTCGATCGCGTGCGCGCCGACCGTGATCGCGCAGGCGACCGCGAGGGCGGCGTAGCCCCGCACGAGCCGCAGGGTGAGCGCGGCGAGCGCCGGCGAGCCGAGCAGCACGATCAGGGCTTCCACGGTCTGCGACGGCTTGACCGCCGCGCCCACCAGCAGCATCGACGGCAAGTACGCGCCGGAGAGGGCGAGCATCGCGCAGCCCCGCCTGCCCCAGCGCGAGCCGCCGATCCATGCGGCGAGCCCGGTCGCGACGAGCCAGACCAGCATCGGGATGCCGATCACCGCGCCCCGCTGCGGACGCTCGCCGAGCCGGCGGTCGAGCGTGGTGATCTCGCCGACGTCGATCGTCTCCTGGCCGCGGATCGGCTCGCCGGCCATCTCCGGCGGAATCGCGATCCCGAGGTGCTCGAGGATCGTCGGCGCGACGTCCGTCGACAGCACGAACCCGTCGGTGCGGGTCGAGTCGGACGTCAGGGTGCCCTCGAAGCCCCTGCCCGCGATGCCGATCGGCAGCTGCTTGTCCTCGTCGGGCGGCGCGTCGCGGATCGCGATCAGCAGGTCGTCGTCGTCGAGCGCCGCGATCATCGTCGGCAGCTGGCCCGGCTCGACGCGGACCACGCTCATCCCCGGCGGGCACCGGCGCAGGCAGCCGCCCTCGCCGGTCCGCTCGACCCTCCCCTCCTCGTTCGCGGCGAGCAGCGCGACGTGGCCGATGAGGGGCTCGGCCACGGCGGCGATCCCCTCGTCCTCCAGCGTCTGCGCGAGCAGGCCCGGGGCGATCTCGTCGGGCGCGCTCTCCGCGCGGGCGACGATCTCGTCCCAGACCTTCGGATCGACGCCGGCGTCGGTGAGGAGCACCGGCGGCAGGTCCTCGTCGTAGAAGTGGTTGAAGACGCGCGCGCCCTGGCTCATGTCGAGATAGGTCTGCGGGGCGGGCACACCGCCGCCGATCCCGCTCGAGAGGAGCCCCGGCGAGAGCCCTTCGACGCGGGCGAGAGCGGCGATCGTCGTGTCCGAGGGCAGGGTGGCGACGACGACCGAGGGCTCGTCCCCGGCCGCCCGCGCATCCGCGGCAGGCGGCGCGGCGCTCGCCGTGGCGGCGGGTAGCAGCGCCAGGGCTGCGAGAATGAGCGCGATGGAGGACCGCACGTACGCGAAGTTCACGTTCTTCAAGGTCGACCCTGCATGGCAGCGCAGGGACGCGGCCGAGCGGGCGCAGGATAAACGCGAGTTCCTCGCCGCCTGCGAGGACTACGCCACCGACCGCCCGCTGCGCGCCTACTCGACCGTCGGGACCCGCGGGGACACCGACCTGCTGGTGCTCTCACAGAGCCCGATCCTCGACGACATCCACAACTTCCACGTCGTCCTCGCCCAGTCCGGTCTCGCCCGGTGGTCGAGCATCCCCCACTCGTACCTGGCGATGACCAAGCCGTCGCCGTACTCCGATGCCCAGGTCCGCCCGGAGATCTGCACCTCGAGGCGCAAGTACGTGTTCGTCTACCCCCTCGACAAGAAGCGCGCGTGGTACGCGCTCCCCGACGAGGAGCGGATGCGGATCATGCGCAGCCACATCGAGATCGGCCGCCGCTACCCCGAGATCACGATCAACACCGCCTACTCGTACGGGATCGACGACCAGGAGTTCGTCGTCTCCTTCGAGGGCGACGACCCCGCGATGTTCCTCGAGCTCGTCCAGGAGCTGCGCACGTCGGAGTCGAGCTCCTACACGCTCCGCGACACGCCGATCTTCACCTGCCTTGCGATGTCGGTCGCGAAGGCGCTCGACGCGCTCGACGGCGCCGCGACCGCGCGCTCCGAGCCGGCCCCGGCCTAGCGCGAGCCGGCCCAGGCCGCGCTGATCTCGGCGACGTGCCGATGGTCCGTGCCGCAGCAGCCTCCGAGGACGTTCAGCTCGGGCAGGCGGTCGCGCAGCGCAGCGTGACGGTCCCCGAGGTCGGCGGGGTCGCCCTCGTCCAGCTCGGTCGCCTCGTCGAGCTCGGCGTGGCTCTTCGTCGAGGCGTTGGCGCGCACGCCGCGGATGCGTTCGCGCCATTCCCCGGCCTCGATCGCGGGCTCGAAGTGGGTCGGGTGCGCGCAGTTGATCATGTAGTAGGCGGGGTACGAGCCCGTCGCCTCGTCGACCTGCGCGATCGCATCGCCGAGGGAACTCGAGTCCGGCAGCCGGCCGTCGGTCTCGACCGTGAACGAGATCGCCACCGGCAGGCCGGCCGCCCGCGCGGCGAGCGCGACGCCGGTCGCCTCCTCGGCATAGGTCATCGTGATCGCGGTGACCATGTCGGCGGCGGTGTCCGCGAAGGTCTCGATCTGCGCCGAGTGGTACCGCTGCGCCGCCTCCGCGGCGAGCAGCGTCTCGGGGTCGTAGCCGTCGCCGTGGGGGCCGACGCAGCCGCTGATCACGATCGGACCGGCGCCCGCCTCGTCCTCGGCGAGGCGGAGCTCCTGCATCAGCGCGATCGCCCGGCGGTTCGCCTCGTCGAGCTCCCCCTCCGAATAGCCGATCTTCTCCGCCCAGCCCGGATTCGCCCGCCACGTCGGGCTTTCGAGCACGAACCCCGCGCCCCGCTCGCGCGCGAGCTCGAGGTAGGGCCGGTAGTAGCGGCGCAGCTCCTCGGTGCCCTGGGCGTGCTTCAGCAGGTCGAACGCCGCGAACTCGGGGAGGTCGAGGCCGCGGTGGAAGATCAGGGTCGTCTCGATGCCGCCGTCGGTGATGAAGAGCCCGCCGGAGAGCTGCGGAAGGTCGTCCCGGAAACGCATCCTTCCCCTACCCTACCCCGCTCCATGAGCCCAGTGGGGACACCCGAGAGCCCGCTCAGGGTCGCGATCGTCGGCTCGGGTCCGGCTGGTTTCTACGCCGCCGAGCACCTGCTCAAGCGCGACGACTTCGCCGTCGAGGTCGACATGTTCGACCGCCTGCCGACGCCCTTCGGGCTGGTCCGCGCGGGGGTCGCCCCCGACCACCCGAAGATCAAGTCGGTGATCCGCGTCTACGAGAAGACCGCCGCGCGCGAGGGGTTCCGCTTCTTCGGCAACGTCGAGATCGGCCGGGACGTCACCCCGGAGGAGCTCGCCGACCGCTACAACGCCGTGATCTACGCCTACGGGACCGCGACCGACCGCCAGCTCGGCATCCCCGGCGAGGACCTGCCCGGCTCGCATGCCGCCACCGAGTTCGTCGCCTGGTACAACGCCCACCCGGACTTCGCCGACCGCGAGTTCGACCTCTCGGCCGAGCGCGTCGTCGTGATCGGCAACGGCAACGTCGCCGCCGACGTCGCCCGCATGCTGGCGCTGCCGCGCGCCGAGCTCGAGACCACCGACACGGCGGACCACGCGATCGAGGCGCTCGCCAACTCGTCGGTCCGCGAGATCGTCGTCCTCGGCCGGCGCGGCCCGGCCCAGGCCGCGTTCACGAACCCCGAGGTGCGCGAGCTCGGCGAGATGACCGAGGCCGATATCGACATCGACCCCGCCGACGTCGAGCTCGACGACGCGAGCCGCGAGTACGTCGAGTCCGAGGACTGCGACCCGACGAACCGGCGCAACGTCGAGATCTTCACCGATTTCTCGCAGCGCGACCCCGAGGGCAAGCCGCGCCGGATCAGGCTTCGCTTCTGCTGCTCCCCCGTCGAGATCAAGGGCGAGGGCAAGGTCGAGAGCATCGTGATCGGCCGCAACGAGCTCTACCGCGACGAGTCCGGCGCGATCCGCGCCCGCGACACCGGTGAGCGCGAGGAGCTCGAGTGCGGCCTCGTGCTGCGCTCGATCGGATACGCGGGCGTCGGCCTCGAGGGCATGCCCGAGGAGTGGTTCGACGAGCGCCGGGCCACGCTCTCCAACGAGTCCGGTCGCGTGCTCCACGCGGAGTCCGGCGAGCAGGTCGAGGGCCAGTACGTCGTCGGCTGGATCAAGCGCGGCCCGAGCGGCGTGATCGGCACGAACAAGAAGGACGCGCAGGAGACCGTCGACGCGATCTTCGAGGACCTCGAGGCGGGCAGGGTGCCCGAGCGCGAGCCCGCCGACCGGTCGATCGAGGAGCTCTTGTCCGAGCGCCAGCCCGATGCGGTCACGTTCGCCGGCTGGCAGGCGATCGACGAGGCGGAGAAGAGCGCCGGCGAGCCGCAGGGCCGCCCGCGTGTCAAGTTCTGCAGCGTCGCCGAGATGGTCGAGGCCTCGCGCGCGACCGCGGTGTCCGGCTAGGGACGGGATGGCCGCCGACCTCGCCGAGATCGAGCGCCTGATCGCCGCGGCGCTGCCGGGCGCCGAGGTCGAGGTGATCGACGAGGGCGGCGCCGATCACCTGCGCGCGGTGGTGCGGGCGCCGCAGTTCGCCGGCAGGAGCCGGATCGACCAGCACCGGATGGTGAAGGCGGCGGTCCAGCACCGGATGGACGACGGCGCGATTCACGCGCTTTCCCTGAAGACCGAGCCACTGCCCTCCTAACGGCCCGGGGCGGCCCGGCCGCTTCGCTAAGGTGGAAGCGATGTCCGAGCAGACCATCACCGACCAGGTCCGCCAGATCATCGGCGAGAACGAGGTGCTCCTCTTCATGAAGGGCACCCCCGACGCGCCCCGCTGCGGCTTCTCGATGCGCGTCGTCGGCGTGCTCGAGCAGCTCGGAGTCGAGTACGGCGCGGTCGACGTCCTGCCCGCGCTCGACCCGCTACGCCAGGCGACCGGCGAGATCTCCGACTGGCGCACCTTCCCCCAGCTCTACGTCAAGGGCGAGCTGGTGGGCGGCTGCGACATCGTCGAGGAGATGTTCGAGTCCGGCGAGCTCGCGGGGATGCTCGGCGCCGAGCAGCCGGCCGACGCGCAGGCGCCGGGGGCCGCCACCGCGCAGGGCCCCCCGGGCCAGAGCCCGCCGCTTCAGATCGAGACCTGAGCGCGTCCCACCAGGGCCGCTACGCGGCGAGCTCGGCGAGCTCGCGCATCCCCCGCACGATCAGGTCCGGTGCCGCGTCGGCCGCCGGCGTCGCGCCGGGCCCCGGCTTCGCGCCACGGCGGTCGACCCGGACGCTCGCGAGCCCGAGCTCCCCGGCCGGGACGTGGTCGTGGAAGCAGCTCTGCGCGACGTGCAGGATCCGGTCGCGGGGCAGCCCGAGGCGGTCGAAGGCAAGCTCGAACGGCGCGTGGCTCGGCTTGTAGGCCCGCGCCTGCTCAGCCGTGACGACGCACTCGAATTCGACGCCGAGGCGCCGGGCCGAGGCCGCGAAGAGCTCGTCGTCGCAGTTCGTGATCACGGCGAGCCAGTAACGCTCGGAGAGCCGGGCGAGGGCCTCACGGGAGTCGTCGAACGCCGGCCACTCGCCCACCGAGCCCGCGAACCGGTCGCGCTCGGCCGCCGAGGGCTCGAAGCCGAGCCCGGCGCCGATCCGCGCCAGCGACCCGGCGAGCACCTCCGCGTAGGCGCGGTGGGGGCCCGCCTCGAGCTCGGTCTCGTGGCGAGCGTGGAGGGCGAGCAGGTCCTCGTCGGCGATCTCGACGCCGTGATCGTCGAGGATCGGCCGCAGGACCGCGAGCAGCCCGGTCTCCCAGTCGATCAGCGTGCCGTAACAGTCGAGCGTGAGGGCATCGAATGAGTGCAGGTCGATGCCCGCCACCTGTTCAGCCTCGCAGCTCGATCCAGGTGGCGCGAGCCCGGGCGACCACCGCGCCGTCCACGTCGACGAGCGCCGAGGCGGTCTCGTGCTTTCGCCCCTCGGCGCCGAGGGACCAGCCGACCGCCGCCAGGCGCTCGCCGGCGCGGACGTCGCGCTCGCGCTGGGCGGTGAGCCGGCCGAGCAGGGCGAGCCCGCTCACGCGCCAGATCGAGGGCGCGTAGCTGGGGCAGTCGAGCGCGGCCCAGACCACCTCGGGACGGACGATCCCGTCCACCGCCACGGTCTCGTCGGGGACGAAGGGAGCGGCACCGATCTCCTCGTCGCCGGCGAGGGCCCCGAAGGTGACGCCCAGCCCGTCGGCGTGCCGGCCCCGCTCCGGCCCGCACACGAAGCAGTCCGAGAGCATGTGGCGGGTGCCCAGCCAGGGGTGGCTGGCGGTCGCCGCCACCGCCTCGTCGAACGACGGCAGCACCGGCGGCTCGGCGTCGACGGCGCCGACCGGGCGCCCCTCGGCGACCACCGCGTCGCCATCGAGGAGCCGCGCGCCATCGCCGTCCTCGGCGGCGTGGACGGCCAGGGGCGTCTCGAGGGGCGGCGGCAGACGCAGGGTGATCTCGGCCGGCTCACCGACGAAGCGCGCCAGCGCGCCGCAGGCGTAGCCGCCGTTGGCGCTCGTCTCGGGCCCGTTGAAGCGCCGGCCGATGACGAGCTCGCCGAGGCGCTCCCCCGCGGCCGGCGCGGGGGGTGCCGTGACCGGCGCCATCAGGCCGCCGCCTCGCCGATCACAAGCGGATGGACGAGCGCCGGCATCCCGCGCCAGGTGTCGCGCTCGACGCGCTCGACCCGGAGGCGCTCCGAGATCCGATCCAGCGTCGGGCGATCGCACCGGCAGCCGGACGCCCACGCGGCCCACGGGCCGGCGAGCCGCGCCTGCCATCGCGCCAGCCGCGTCGACTCGGCGAGGACGTGCTCGACGAAGAGCAGCCGGCCACCCGGGCGCAGCACGCGCCGGATCTCGGCGATCGCGCGCTCCTGGTCCTCGACCGTGCAGAGCACCATCGTCGAGACGACCACGTCGAAGCTCGCGTCCTCGAACGGGAGCTCCTCGGCGGGCGCGACGACGACGCTCGCGCCCGGGGCCGAGCTCGCGTCGATCCGCGCCGCCATGCCTGGGTCCGGCTCGGCCAGCACCAATTCCTCGACCGCCTCCGGGTAGTGCCTCAGGTTGAGCCCGGTGCCGGCGCCGATCTCGAGGACCCG